>CAUTUR010000026.1:0-14270 GCA_963541585.1 uncultured bacterium
TTTTTTGATATTCCAAAGCTTTTGAGCTTGATTCTGTATAGAAAGCTCAGCCGAGGACCGTTTATGAAGCTAAGGGCGGTACTTCGCAATGCTTTACAAGGGTTAGAGGGTACGCTTCTGTCCGAACTCAAAAAACTCCAACTTACGGAGCAGGAAATCTCGGCACTTGATCAGATTTTTTTGCTTTTACAAAAGGCATTAAAGGCTGATGAAGAGCTTTTGGGGGAGTATGATTATGTGGCGGAGGGCTACGATGCGGAGATTGATGAGCTGAGAAAGATCGCCTATCATAGCGATGAAATTTTACTGCAGTATCAGCAGGAATTAGTCTCAAAAACCTGAATCTCCAATATCAAACTGAAATTTGTGATGAATCAGGGTTATTTCTTAGAGCTAACCAGTAAAGATAGCGAACTTTTTGAGGAATTTTTGGCACAGCAGGATTTTACCGCGTTGAATCCTCAGGAGCAGGAAAAGTTTGCGATTGTCCGCAGACAAACCCTCAAAGGCAACCAAAGATATACGAGTCCTTACCTTGATAATCTTCAATCTCATATCCTCGGTGCCAAAGAGCAACTCAAAACCAAAGAATCCGCAGTTTTACAAGGGCTTCAACAGTCGCTTTTGGAGAACATCACTCCGCTCTACAACTTGGCAGAAAAGCTGGCATGGCTTGATCTTTTCACTTCACAGGCGATTTTTGCTAGGGAATACCGCCTAGTCAAGCCACAACTCGCGGAAAACGGCATCATTGAGATTCAAGCAGGTCGCCATTTGGTGATTGAAGCCTTTTTGCCAAAGGATCAGCCTTTTATTCCTAATGCCTTGGCGATTGGCGAGTCCAAAAGTACGCATCACGGCTTGATTCACATCATCACTTGACCGAATATGTGAGGTAAGTCCACTTATTTGAGGCAGTCAGCTTTGATTGTTTTGATGGCACATTGTGGGCTGTTTGTTCCTGCACAAGAAGCCAAAATCTGACTGATTGATGGGATTTTTGCTCGTGTGGGAAGTGGCGATATTATCGCGAAAAATCAGTCTACCTTTATGACGGAGATGATTGAGGTGGCGAATATTCTCAATAATGCGACCGAGAGGAGCTTTGTGATCTTTGATGAACTGGGGCGTGGAACCTCTACTTACGATGGACTTGCACTTACAAAAGCAATTCTGCATTATCTTTTGAAAAATATTCAGGCAAAAACCCTCATCGCAACCCACTATCACGAACTCATTGCTCTTGAACAGGAAAGCGGGCAGATCAAAAACTTCTCAGTCAGCGTCTACGAAACCGATAAGGAAGTCGTTTTTATGAAGAAAATCAGTGCTTGAGGAGCGAGTAAAAGCTATGGTGTGGATGTCGCGAAACTCGCCGGTATTCCAAAGCCGATTTTGGAGGAGGCGAAAGGCTTTTTATCTGCTTTAGAAAAAGGAAAAAAAGCTGATCTTCCATCATTGAATGTTCCTCAGGGACTTTTTACAGTTCAGCAAGAAGAGTTTGCTCATAAAGCCCAGTATGAGAAAGTGAAGGCATTATTGGCGGGGATGGATTTGAATGCAATCACTCCGCTTCAGGCTTTACAACTTTTGATGAAAATTAAGGAGGAGTTGTAGGACTTGTACTTACTTGACACAATCACATCAGTAAGCAATAAGAGCTTTAAAATCCCTTTCTTTAGTCCAAAATGCTAATAAGTTCTTTCTTAAAACTTGATGAAGAGGGTATCATCTGTCTTCTCGTGCCATGAACTTTTTACACTCTGCATTGAGAATTACCGTAAGCGACTCTTTGAGAATTTCAAATTGTTCCCGGGTAAGCGTGTTCATTGGAGGAGTATCTTTAAAATAATGGAGAACTTGAAAATGTTGTAATTCATGGAGAAAATTTCAAAGTATATTTTCAGGAGACCGGAAAATACAGCTCCAAAATTCTCCAGTTTCTTTATTATAAGGTCAACGAGGAAAGGTCGTTAAATTCAGAATAAAATCTTTTCTATAGAGAGGAAAACCTGTCATATCTTCCATAGCGAGACAGGTTTCTTGTAAATGGGTATTGATCTTTTCTTGTATGATGTTTTTATAGTTTGTTATTAGCCCTTTTTTCTCTTCATAGATACCTTCAAGAACCGGATACATAAAATTCTCAGCTTCTTCAAAATTGTTTCCAACGAGTTGCTCTACAATAGGTTGATATTCAGGGGAAACTCCAAGTTTCCAATCTTTCCCATGACTGAGCTTATTGCATCCATCCACCCAATTTTTCAGGTCTTTCTTGAGATCGAGCTTTATTTCGATAGAAAACATATTGATCTTGAGAGAACTAAAGATGCCAAAAAAATAATTATTCTTTACCTAGAAGCAATACGATCTTTAAAAAAGAAAATATGAGAGTCCTACTTACCAAAGTTAAATATCTTATAATCAAGTATCTCCTTTTTCCCCTTCCCAAATAGCTTCTGGAACGACTTTCCCTTTTACGATCAAAATCCCTTCGGCAGTCAGTCTTTTCTCTTTCTCTACTAATCCTAGAGCATATCCTGTAAGTTTCCTATCACTTCCAATGACTTTATAGCAAGGATAGCGGTCTAGAAAAGGATTTGCTTTCAAGATTTTTCCAATCGTTCTTGGATGCAGTCAGAATTTTTGGGCAAGATGCTTATAAGTCGTGACTTTCCCATAGGGAATCTTCAGAAGATAGTCGTAAATAGCTTGTCTGTCCATGATTTTTAAAAAAGCTAAAAATCTGATAAAAGCTTAGGATTTTTGGAAAAAAAGTAAAGGAATTATTATATCATTTTTGTTTGACTTGGCAAGTATTATTACTATAAAAAATCTGAATTCCTGTCTTTTATTTTGGTTTTTGAGTATAATAAAGTAAGGATTTTTATTTCTAGGTAGTTACTTTAATGGCGAAGAAAACTGGCTCAAATACTCCAAATACTTCTAATCAAAGGAATATTTTGCCAGTAATTAAAAATCAGAATCTCTCTCAATATAATGATGATCTTTTTTCTGCTTTAAAAACCATAGAACCACAAAAATCTTGAGAAGAACTCGTCAATGATCTTGAGCATGATTTTACGATTACTAATTGACAAGGGCTTCTTTCTAGGCTGACAGCAAAAGGACATCAGATTTCTTTTTGACTTTTGGCTGATGAAGAATTTTCGTTAGAGGAGCTTGAAAGGCTTAACCTTGGGGAAAATCCGTTTGTTTGAGATACCGATCCCTTGAAGCTTTGACTCGAGAAAGTACTTGTAGAATATATTAAAACACAGTTCATTGCATGATTACCAGCAAAAATTAAGTCAGATTTTTCTGCTCGTGTACGTTATTATACCAATTCTTTATCAGAGCTTCTTTCTGCAATTCAACTTTTCCCAGATCAGATCAATGATCCTGAGCAAAAAAAGAAGTATACTGATTTTGTAGCCCAGTTTAGAATTACTTTTCATAATCTCAAAACAGCCTTAGAAACGAGCACTCCACCGATTGCGTTAGATGAACTCAATAGCAAAAGTTTTAATGATTGGACAGAAAGTCAGCAGAAAACCTTTGATACCCTTTTTACAAAGACGGTTTTAGAAAGGTTAAGGGGGAGGGTTCAAATGATGAAAAATCTGACCAAGTCAACGGCAGAGCTTTTTTCTAAACCGCTTTTCCCATCGTCTATTATTTCAAAAAAATATCCTATAGACTATGAAGAACTCTATCAAAAAGCTCAAACTGATTATCCGGATATTGCTCAGCAAATCGCGGATTTAGAAGACCAGATTGTTCAAGGGGAAGATTCTGATGCTTTAGGAAAACAAATTGAAGCTTGTTATCGGAAAATCTATCTTGAAGAGCTAAAAACAAAGGATGCAAATCTGGCTGAAATTTTACAGCTATTACATGATCATAAGTTTGATTATGCTGTTTTAAATGAGAATCCAAGATTGAGGTCAGCTTTTTTTGATTTTCTTATAGAAACAAAAGTTGAACAGATGGAAGATGACCATACTCTGGAGCTTTTTGGTAATGATCCTGATCAGTTAAAAGACTTTCTGAAGCAGCTTGTCGATTTCTCAAGTGATACCTTGAATGTTAATGGCTATACTTTTAAGATTCAAAGAGAGCTTTTGGATGGAGCAAATCTTGCTTTAGATTCTTTGTGGGAGTTCGCAAATAATAAGGAGTTACCATTAAAAATTACCCTTTCTGGAGTTAATACAGCAGGGCTATGAGTAGCAGATCGCGAACTCTTTGATCATTTATTTATCGCTGATGCTGAAGTAAACGGTCAGCCTTGAAACTATGATAAAGTTGAATTGAAGGGTGAAAAGATAGGAAAGCTTTTGATGCTTTTGAAAATGGGGGCTGCCAATTTGCAAGATTCGCTTGATCCAGAATCTGAATCTGCAAAGAAACGAAAAAAATTTCAAGAGGATCTCCAAAAACAGCATGAGATCACAAAAAACACGAGAAAATTGCATAAAAAAGGTACGTCTGAAGATGCTTCCGAGGATACTGATGAAGAAGAGTTAAAAAATGCCACTCCAGAAGAGAAAAGAAAAGCCTTTTTGGAGGCATGGAAAAATATGAGAGGAGAGAAATCAGAAGCTTCAGATGCAGGATTTGTTGTGGGAGCAGAAATATATTTTACACATACAGAAAGTAGCTTACCTCCCTATACGAATGGGGCAAATGCTTGGAAGAAATTCAAAATTACTGACATTGATCGAGTAAACGGAACTTTTAAGGCTAAATGTTATGGAACAGAATTAAAACTCTGATCTTGAGAGGAAGGGAAAGAATTTGATTTTCATTTTGAAGATTTTGAAAACTTCTTTATCAATAATGATAAACTCTTAGAAAAGCCGTTTAAGATACTTCCTTGAACTCATGATCTCAAGACAGCGTATGACAAGATGCTAGAGGGTGGTATTTGTAGTGAGAATTTGTTTAGGGATGCTCAATTTGAAGACGGAAAACTCAAGCTCACAGAACTTAATACAAAAGGGAAAGAAATTACCGAAGAAGTAAAATATTTTGGGTATGATGGAGATGGTGATCCTAAAAAGGCGGTTCTCTATGAAACCAAATGGAATTCTGATCATACCGTTACAGTCAAGTCTACAAACTTTTTAAATAAAGAGGCAGAGGCAAGATATCATGAAAAAAAGATGTCTTATCCAGACTTTTTGATTTTTCTTCAAGAAAAGCAACTGACGCCAAAAACAGCAGCAATTGCAGAAAGAGAAAAACAGAAGATCGATGATATTCATTCTTCTCAGTATAGAAAACTTAAACGAGTTAGTATTCATTCTCTAGTTTTTTCGGTAAAGAATATTTGGAAAAAAATAAACGATGGGGTAAGTAATTACCAAAAATCTCAAGATGAAGCTTGCTTAGATTGGCTTACTGGGGATGTGGGAATCTATAAACTCCTTAATAAAGGATTATGATGGATAGCTCCAGCTTTGAGTGATACTTTAACTGCTCTTCAGGACGGAGTTGTGGCTGAAAAAGAGAAGAAAAATTGGGGCTCTATTGAACACCGATTAAAAATTTTCAAAGGGGTGGAGTTCCCTGATATTTTCTCTAGTGGAAAAGACCCTGCTACAGGACAAAGATTGAGTCAACTTGATGCTTGTCTCCCAAAGGGAAAAATGCTTAAAGATATCCTGATCTCTCGTCAATGCGTGATTAATGATGAAACGCTTAGACCTATTATGGCTGCGGCAATGATTGCTAATCTCAAACAAGGGAAAGGGCTATATCGTGGAATGTCAGAATATGATAATCAAGCACTTTGGGTTCAGTGTCTTTTAGGACCTGAGCATTATCAGAGATACCTTGAATATAGAAAAAGAATTCAGGCTGATATTGATAGTGGAGCTGGTGATGCAGATCAATTGAGAGATCTTTTGGTAAAGTCAGAAGTAAATTATATTGTTTGGAATATTCAAAATGCTCATGGAAATGATAAATATTTTGGCTCTGTTAAAGATGAAAATAGACAAGCACTCAAAAAGATTTATTCTAATGAATTTGCAAACCAGTTGAATAGTGCAGCAGAGGAGATTACTGGACATGGGGCTGTTGAATGAGCTTATGGTAAGTATAAAAAGATGAATACCTTTAATGTGGTAGAGGAAGAATTTAAAAAAAATATTGCATCGAGTAGAATTGAAAGCGGGTTGTGAGCTTTGAAAAGGATGGGAGAGTTGGCAAAAACAAAACAACAAAGACAGGTTCTTGAGGCAGCAATGTCCTATGTTACAATGACGGGGATTCTCAATAAATATGCTGGTAAAGAAACGATGACTTGGTTTGACGGGCTGGCAAGGTCGTTAATGCTTCCTACTGCATTTTTTGCAGATAAACCTTTTCATCAGCATTATGCTTGGCACCTGCTTGATCAGGCTCCTGTTCAGCCGAGATTTTCTGAAGTAATGAAAAAGAAGAATCTGACTGAATCAAGATTTAGTAAAAATTCTGCTGAGGTTCCTTATAAGGATTATCTCAAAGAATTATTGAAGTGGCGATCAAATAACGCAGATACGATTGATGATTATTTCCTCTCACTTAAAACGAAGGAGCATAAAAATGATCCAATTCTTAATAAAGTCAAAGAGGTGCTTTGGGAGAAAAATCCAGACAATCTTGATCCAAGCTGGAGATCTAAACCAAAACTAACTGGACACTTTGGATCTAATCAAACTCCAGCAGTGATTGAACAAAATAAAAGTTATGGTAAATCTGGATTTGATGGGAAAGATGAAGATGAAAGAAACGAAAAAGCTACTTTTTGGAAAGATTTGCTTACTGGTTTAGAAAAGACAAAAAACGATCCCGAAGTGAAACCAGAATTCTTCTTAAAACAGTTTAAAACTTGGTTTGGAAGAGATGGATTCGCAGATGTTAATGATGCTGAAAATATTTCAATGCTAAGGACGATTAGAGAGGTAAAAAGCCGTATCGGTAAAGAGATTGGTTTCCGCGATAGTCAAAATAATATGGATATTAAATGTCCTGCTCAATATGATACAAATGATGTGAAAAATCTGATTTGGTACCTTTTTAAAGGTAAAATATTAAAGCAAGGATCTTGCCAGCCACCAAAAGAATTTGATGATGTATTAAAGTTTTTTGTGAACTATTTTACTGAGCATTTTGATGAGATCGCATCGGAATCTGTTTTGCATTCCGTTTTTGGTCAATGAGGAGCTATGAATCTCGAAGAAAGTAGGGCAGAAAAGCTTGTTCCTTGGTCAGAATACGAAAGATATATTGGTAAAGAAGATAACTTTTTTAATCCTCAGGAAGAGGAATTTGATCCAGATGTAACAGGGACCTTGACGCCTGAACAGCAACAAAAAAGACAAAAAGCATGGAAAAAAAGACATTATAAATCTGATCTTTTTATCAATAAAAGGCTTGTAGATTTGGAAAGACATCTCAAAAGAATTAATATTGCTGGTATTAAAAAATTGACAACAAAAGAGACATCTGATGCAATTACTTATAGAAACGCTGCATAATTTTAATTTACCTTCTCCGAAAAGGAGTGCTGTTTTTTAGCTTGCATTTATTAGGGAAATCTTTACTATCTTTTTCAGGTTTTTTATTTTTTGCTGCTATGCAAATGCTAGATTTTATTTATGATAGTTTGGATACGGTTAAGAAACTTAAGTTTCCAACGGTAAAACAAATTACTCGTTTGACACTTGCTATTTTTGCTCTTGTGATTGTAGCTGGAACGTATTTTATTCTTGCAGATACGATTTTTTCTGGAGGATACAAGGCTTTTTATAGTATAATGACAGAAGGTCAACTTCCATCCTCATGAACAAATACTACAGGTGTGATTGATGCTTCAGTATTGCCTGCTAATAACCAGCTTTCAGGTGCTGAAGATTCAGGATTGGATCTTGCTGTTTTGACAGGAACAGAGGAAACTGAAAATTAAATAAAATTTTATCCATTCTTTTTGAAACTAATGCAAAGAGAAGCGAATACGAATGAAATAAAAAAACAGATTGAAGACAGAAATTTTAGACGATATGTCTTGAGTGTAACTTCTGGTCAGGAAGCATTGGTAATCGAAAACCTCCAGGAAAGAATCACGAAGCAAGGACTCGCTGAGGATGTGGTTGATTATCTCTGTCCAATGGTTAATGAGGCTTCTATTAAAAAATGAGAAAAAGTCGTTAAGCAAAAAAAACTTTATCCAGGATATGTCTTCTTCAAATCCAGAATGAATGACAAAATCTGGTATGTAGTCAGAAATACTCCAGGAGTAAGGTTGATCGTTGGAGCGGAAACGAAACCAATTCCACTTTCAGATGCTGAATATCAGCAAATGATGGATCAAATTGCTCAATCTCAGGAGAGATCAGAATTAAATATTCCTTATCAAGAAGGTGATGTTGTCTTGCTCAAGAATGGAGACTTCAAGGGAATGAAAGGAAATATTAAGGAAATTGATGCTGATAAGGGAATGGTTGTGGTAAATACTGAGATGCTTGGTAGACTAACTCCTGTAGCAATCAGTGTGGATCAGATTGAACTTGCAAATTAATCTTTATTCCTTATCATAAGGTATGGAAAAAGAAAAAAAACTTGTTACCTTGTCTATGGTAATCTTGTTCTTTAGTCTGGTAGTGGTGTATTCGTTGTTTTATCAGGTAAAAGGACAAACGCTGAAGAACCTTTTTCAGTCGGCTATTAAGTCATGAGAGCAGAAACAAAATGTCAACACCGGATCAATTCAGTTGATCGATGAAGATCTCTTAGCTACTGTAGAATCAGGTTCATGAATCTTAGAATGAGAAAATATCTCAGATAATGCTACTTGAAATGATGCCTTACAGGTAGCAACTAAGTGAGAGAAAATTGCTTCTACTTCTTCTCTTACTTCCGAAGGTGAAAGTCCAAAAATACTTTCAGGAACGGATTTGTATTTCGGTGCTGTAGAAAGTATTGAGCTTCTTGGATTAGAGCCGGAGTATCTCTTGAAGGATACCAAAGGATTCTATTACGCTAAGCTAGAGAAAGAACCTGATCTCAAAAAGACGGTTCAAGATCTGAATGGAAGTATCTATACGATAACTTCTGAGGCTGAACTTCTCAAAAATCAGCTTTTCGGTGATAAAGTCAGTTTTGTTAACCTTCCTGAGTACAAAAACAAAATGGTGATAATGCTTCTCTCTTTTGATGGACAGTACTGGTTTATTCAGATGGAGTATGCTAAATATCATCAATCAAAAAAATACTTAAAAACCTTATTTACTCAATAATTCTTAATATCATGGCAAAAGTACAGAAAATCTTGAACATTGAAGTGCCTGCTGGAAAGGCAACCCCAACTCCACCGCTTGGACCTATGCTTGGTGCAAATGGAGTAAATATTGGACAGTTTACTAAGGAATTCAACGAAAAGACTGCAGATTTGATGAAACAGTTTGGTGGAATTGAAGTAAAAATTAAAGTAAAACTGACTGTTTATGTTGATAGAACCTTCAAGATGGAGATCGGTGCTCCAATTACTTCAGGACTCATTAAATGGAGGATCAACCAAAACCTCGGTTCTGGAGAACCAAACAAGAAAAAGATCGGAAAACTTACTAAAGCTGATCTTGAAGCCATTTATGAACTCAAAAAGACTGATTTGAATGCAAATTCCCCTGAAGAAGGATACAGAATTATTGCAGGAACAGCAAGAAATATGGGAGTTGATGTAGAAATGTAGTTAAAAAAATCAAAAAAAGAGTAAAGGACTGATTTCTGAGTAAGGAGTCAGTTTTTTCTGATAACTTAATGTTTAGTCTAGCTTATTGAACTAGTTTTCTGGTAGTTTATAGCACGAGTCTTATATAGTGTTTTCTATACTGTTGATTAATGAACTAAGTATTACGACGAATGTTTTTATTTTTTTAATAAGAGTCAATGGGTTAGAAAATATAAAAATTATAATGGTTGTCTTTTGAAAAAAAACAAATAAGCATAAAAAATAGCTTATGAACTCATAAGATTGCCCTTTTGTGAAAAAAAGTAAAAAAAATACGAAAAAGCAGTCACAGAAAAAAAAACCATTCGTAATCAATGATGTGAGGATGTACGGTAAGTATAATATTTTATTACCACAGAGACACTCCTCTTAGGCCAGGTTTTATTTCTCTTTTTGAGGCTATGAAATCTAGAAAAGGCTTGAGAGCAAGCAATTTGAATGGTTTTGGGGACTTTCGTGTCTAAGCCCGTCTAACTTTGTCTTGATTTTGTCTTTGGTATTGGTATTATACCCGATAAGTTGTCTATGTGGAGACATAGAAACGGCTTATTCTACCTCGTTGATCATTAACACTTGTATACTATTTGAAAAACTCAATGAATCCGAGTCTTAGCTCTTGATTAGGAGAAAGATTCAGGTTTTTGTCTTTTGACAATGGTACTATTCGTTGTTGATGAACGACTGGTATTACATTCTTGGTAAGGTATTTGCCTTATCGGAAAAAGCTTTTATATTTATTTTACACAGAGAATGAACGTTAAAAAAATGTTCGCAAGCTTAACTGGAGTGTTGATGCTTGCTCAGGCTCTTCCTGTAGCAGTGCTTGGTGCTGCTTCATACAGCGATGAGTTAAAAGGTGCATATGAATATGCATATTCAAAGAACATCACTACAATGAGTTCTATTGACAATGCTAATATGTACGGAGAACTTACTAGAGGTCAGTTGGCTAAAATGATCGCTAACTGGGCTGAAAAAGAAATGGGTACTAAAGTTGACGAAACTGCAGTTTGCTCTTTCTCAGACGCAAACACAGCTGAAGGAGACTTAGCTACTTATGTTAAAAAAGCTTGTCAGATGGGATTGATGGGTCAAGGAATTGAAAAATTTAGACCAAATGACAAAGTAACAAGAGGAGAATTTGGAACAACTCTTTCTAGAGCTCTTTGGGGAGACAAATACAATGGAGCTACTCCATTCTACAAGAATCACCTTGAAGCTTTGAAAGAAGCTGGAATCATGAAAATGATTGATACTCCAAATCAAATGGAAATCAGAGGATATGTAATGCTTATGCTTCAGAGATCTGCTGATGTAGTTAGTCCTGCAGAATGTAAAGATCCTACAGTAGTATTGGCATGTTCTTTGAACTCAGATGCTTGTCCTGCTAAATGTAGAAAACCAGGTACCACTACAGGAGAGAATAACAATAACTTTAATGGAGTAAGAGCAGGAGATCTTTCTATTGCTTTGAATTCAACTAATGGAGTTACTTCTATTCCTAATGATGGAGTTGTAAAGGTAGCTGAACTTAATATTACTGCAAGTCAGGATATTCAGTTACAGGCATTGAATGTAACTAGGCTTGGACTTAGTAATAATGATGGTTTGAAGGCATGGATTGAAAAGGATGGAAGAAGAATTTCTTCTTCATCTAGTTTCTTTGGAGATTCTAAAGCTAACCTTGTATTTAACGGAGGGTATGTTGTAAAGAAAGGAGAAAAATTAGATCTTGTTATTTCTCTTGATGGAAAGAAAGTGCCTGCTGGATCAGAGTTATCATTCAAGGTTTCTGATGTAACTTCTTCTGCCATGAATACTACTGTATCTCCTGATACTACTGGAGTATATAGAACTACTACTTACAAAGTTACTTCTTTGAGCTTTTTGTCTCAACCTAATGTTGATAGAAAGTATAATATTTCTAAAGATTCAGTATTCTCTTTTGGAGAGTTTAAATTGCAAAATGATTCTGCTGCATCTATGGAAAAGAATGTTCTTATAAGAGCTATTACTTTCAAGGTAGAGGGTGCAGATATTGCAAATCTTAAGGACTTCAAACTTCTCAGAAATGGAAAAGAACTTAAGGGAACTGCAGTTCAAAATGGAAAAGATGTAACAATTACAGTTAATGATCAGCTTGATTCTGGAAAATCTGCTGTATATAAGGTAGTTGCTACTCCTACAAATATTGAAAATTCAGAAGGAGATAAGTATACTTTCAAAATTAGAAAGACAGAAGATATTATTGCTGAAGAAATTGGTCAAAATTCTGTAGGATATAGGGTATCTATTAAAGACCATAACTTAGCTGATCTTAAGTCTACAACTATTATGGGAGGAACTATTACTCTTACTAGAGATGTAAAATTCCCTTCAGTAGTTAATGCAGACTGGGGTTATTCTGATGTAACTATTGCAAAAGGAACAATTAAGCTTAATCAAGCAGCTAAGTTTGAAGATGGAATTGTTCTTAGCGGAAAAGGAGCTTCTGATTTAACAAAAGTAGTTAGAAGAGCTGCTCTTGTGATAGGAGGAAGAACTTATCAAGCTACAGCTATTAAATCTGATAAACTTGAATTTGATTCAGAAATCTATCTTGATAAGGGAACTCATGATGTTGAGCTTCAGGTTTCAATTGCTACTACTAAGCCAAATCCAGTTATAAGTAACTTTGAAATGGAAAATATTTCAAATGCTAACTTTAAGGGAGGAAGATATCTTAATAGTGATGAAACTGAATTTAAATCATCTCATATGGTTGGAACTATTAGAATAGCTAAGGTTAATATCCAAGAACAGAAAATGTCTTTCAAGAAGACAGGACCTACTGAAGATGTTAAATTAGTTGCTGGAAATACTGATGAAAAAATAGTATTTGTTGGAGAAGTTACTAACTCTTCAGACAAAACGCTTGAACTTAATCAGTTCGTTGTAAAGCCAGCTGATGTCAAAATTCATGATAATGGTGGCACTGATGTCACAGCTACTACTGACAAGAAACTTGCTGATGTTTCTTTGCGTCTTGCTGATGGTTCAACTTCAAGCACTGTGGCAGTAGAACACAAGAAGGGAGGAGAGGTTGAGTTCTCTATAGATTCTATTACTACTACTATTGAACCAGGAAAGACTCTTAAGTTTGAGTTGAGGGCTATTAATAATGCAGATCTTGTAAAGAATGATCAGTATAGATTTGAAGTGCATGCTAAAGGAACTCTTGAAGGAAATAATGCGCCAACAACTACTTTGAAGTCAGCATATGTAAAAGTAGCTGATTCTGCTACTACGAGTATTGTTACTAATACCCCTAAAAATCTTGTTGTATTGCCTGGAGTTGCTACAGAAGTGGCTTCATTCAATTATAACGTAAAGAATGATAGTGTTGATCTTGAAGAAGTAGTGTTTGATTCTACTATTGCTGATGGGGATCTTGATGATCTAACTGTTAGTTTTGGGGATGTCACTCCTGCTGTTGAGAAAGTTACTGTTGCTGGGGGTAAAGTTACTGTAAAGTTCGCAAATCTTGTAACATTGCAGCCTAAAAATTACAATGTTAGAGTGCTTGCTAATTTCTCTGAAGCTGCTGTAAATGGTGCTGCAAAGAAAATTACTAAGGTTACAATTAAAGGTAAAGATGCTGCTATTGATTACTCTCATTGGGTGGCCAAAGCATTCCCTATCCTTTCTCTTAAAGATAAAAATACAAGCGTAGGAAGTGAGAGGCTAGATCTTAATGTAGTTAAGAATAGTGATGATCATAAAGTAGTACTTAATGATATTTATTCATCTGTAGATCAGGGAGTTAATATGGTTACTACTCACTTTAAGAAAATTACAGGAGGTGCTGGTCCTTTTACTGATGTAGAACTTAGTAAGTCTAATTCTGAGGTAGCAAGATCTAATACAGCTAAGACTGCTGTATTCAAGGTTAAGTTTACTGTAACCGATGATGAGGGAAATGCAGTTACCTACGATAATGTAGATGCTAGCAATATTGCTGATTTTGCATCATTGGCACTTTAGTTCTCTTGGACTATTAGAGAAAAGCTCTTCGCTTCGGCGGGGGCTTTTTTTTATTAAATTGCTTTCTATGACTAATCTCTGCTTGATAATATGTCAAATGTTCTATTTTTTAAAGCTAAAAAATTGTAGTTAAACTTCTTTTTGAAATCTTAATTTTTAAAAATTTAATGTAAAATCCCTATGAAAACTAAGAAAACTCATAATAACTTTTTTTATTATCCCTTTCTCCTACGTATCAAGTGAGAAAAATCAGACTTTTCTTTCTTTGTAGAATAAGCCTCTAGAGCCAAAGCGAGATTAAAAACAACCATTTTTACTAAAAAATGATAAAATAATCAAAAAAGCTCTTGATTTTGTATATCATTTTCATATAAACTTGCATTGTCATCTTCATAGTGACTTTGAAAGTTAGGAGATGAGTGTTGGGGAGATGGCAGAGCGGTCAATTGCATCAGACTGTAAATCTGAC
>CAUTUR010000027.1:0-14163 GCA_963541585.1 uncultured bacterium
AAATATTCTCGTAGAACTTCAAAATGGGGTTGTTAAAATTCATGGAAAAGTGTTAGTCGAAAAGCCAGGTGGAGAAAATCAAATTGTTTCTGATGCTTCCGGGGCTATCTTAATCATGGGTAAAAAAAATAAAATCTATGGAATGAATGATATTATTCTCGGGGGAACTAATAATGAGATTGAGAAAAATGCAACAAATGCTGGGATCTTTGGAGGAAGATTCAATAAAATTCGCTCAGGAGAGAAAAGTTTTATTCTCTGAGGTAATTATAATAAAATTACAGCATCTAACTCTGTTATATTATGAGGGAAAAGAAATGAAATTCTTTCTGGAAACAATAATTATCTTCTAGCAGGATCTGATAAAAGTGTTAAAGGAAACGACAACATTCTAGCTGGAAAAAATATCAAATTCAAAGAACCAAGAAATGATGTTTTTGCTTGGAGTGATAGTAAGAAAAGAAATTATCCAGAAAAAACAAATTTTGAACCAGAAATGGATAAGGTTTTCCTTGTCAGAGCTGCTAATGGAATTGGAATCAACACTCCTGAACCTAAGGTTCATGGTATTGACGTACATGATGGAACTTTTCAAATCAGTGATCAGCCTTGACTTGCTTGTGATGATACTACTAATGGAGCTATGAAATTTAAAAAAGGAAACAATAACCAAGCAGGATGTTTCTGCTACTGTAATGGTAAAACTTGGACTCCTATGACCCCTAGCAATAGATGTGCTCAAGATTGTAAAAATTAGCCTACTTAATAAGGAAGCTCTAGTTCTCAATCTGATTTAAAGAAATCCCATACGGAGCATCTTTACTCCTTCAAACACACAAAGAAATGAAAAAACGGTGAAGTCTTTGATATTTTTTTGGAGGAATCCTTTTTTTAGCTTGGATCGGATTTGTTTTTTTTGAAGCAAAAAAAGATGACTTAATCTCCCCTATCTTAAAAGAACAAACAACAGAAAGAAACGCAGACTCTCCTCTTTATTCTGATTTTTTAACTGGTGAAAAGAAAGTTTCACTCAATGATCTCGAAACTTTAGAAACCCTGAAAGACAAAATTGAGCTTCTCGAGCAAGATTTTCAACAGCAAACAAATAAAAAAAATGCTGAGCTCTTGATCACCTCATATCTTCTGGATAATCAGTTTGATAAAGCAAAAAAAATTTATCTCTCTTTAAGCTCTGAAATTCAAAATCAACTGCCAGCTGATACTGCTTTCAAAATCTGAATCAACACCTTCTCTCAGACTTCAGACAAAGAATATCAACAAGTAAAGAACCTTTTAGAGCAACTTTACGAACAAAAAGTTTTTTCTGAACTTGAAAAAAATTATTATAGTATCGTATTTGATCTTGTAGAACGCCGTTTTGATAAAGCGAAGAGTAAACTAAAACTCCTAAAAGGAAGTCAGTATGAAAGCTTTTGAAAAGCTATTGCTTCTGCCTTTAGTCAATATCAATCCCTTAAAGATGTCCCTGAATACTACCAAGAAGGGCTAGTCTCATACCAACTGATGAATGAAGGCTTCCTAGCCCCTGCAAAAAAAATAGCACTGCAACTTACTAATCAGCATTCAGATTATATTTTACCCCAACAAATTCTCGCAAACATAGACTTTATGATGGGCAAGTGGGCTTCTGCAGCTAGCTATTTTTCCCAGCTTCTCAAACTTGACCGTCAAGGGAAGAATCTTTATCTTTACCATCTCGGAATTTGCTATTATCAGCTAGGAAAATATGATGATGCCGTACTCTATCTTGCTCAAATTAGCGATAACCGTATTCTTCTAGATTCTGATAGATATTTAATCTTAAGCTATATCGCACTTGGAGAGCAGAACAAAGTTTTCAATGGTCGACAGAGACTTTTAGGCTACCCTTCTATTAAAAAATCTGATTTTTACTCTTTTTTTGAAGAAGCTTTTTGGAAACCCTATCGCCTAGGACAAGAATCTCTCTATCTCAAAAAAAATCCAAAGCTGGTTCAATCCTATCTTTTGATCTGTGCTAAAAAACTTTCCTGAGAAGATCTGCAAATCTGTGATTATGGAGAATTATGACTCAAAGTACATACAAAAGAACTTTCTGATCCTAATCTAGAAGCTCAAATCAATCGTTTTGCTAGAAAGACGCCAAAATCTGAATTCTTCCAACTATTATGAGAACTTGCCTTAGCTGAATGAGATCAAGAAAAAGCAACAACAACCTTTATGAAGGCCATTGGAGTTGCAAAAACAGCAGAAGAGAAAGCTCATCTCAAACAATTAATTCTGAAAGCAAATGAATTAGAAGAATAGAATCAGATGCTTCACTTTTGCAGAGTATATGAAAATAAACTGTAGAGGGAAACTCATATCTTCCTTGAACGAAATGAAAAATATCATTTATAAGCCCATTTTCCTCGCAAAATAATCTTCTTTTTTCTCAAAGCTCACCACCAATTGAACAGAAGCTCAAAGCTCTTCAGCCAAGAATCCTTCGATCTGTTTTTTATTTTCCTCGTTATTGAGAAGCATTTCTGCAATTTTAGTAATCACAATGAGAAAAATCTGATTTCCTTCTATTTTTTCAATAATCGCCTGATCTTTCAGATTGGATTGCACGGTTGGTTTCTGGAGCTTTGAAATAACTGCTGCCCAGAGCTTTTTTGGATCAGAAGAAAGACTAGAAGTCTGAGCTGAAGTAGCACTTTGAGAAGCGAGAGAAGCGCTATTCGAAGCGATTTCTGAATGATTTTTTTCAGATATTGATTCTTTCTCCTCACTGCTCTGAACAACTGTGGGTTCAGGTTTTTTTAGCACAATTTCTTGAGCATTATTTTTTTGAATGACCGTAGTTTCAGGTGGAATATTAGGCTTTTGAACCTGAGAAACAGAAGATCAGGCTTCTTGATCTGATTTTAGATAACTATTTACTGCTATTTTATAGGCTACAATAGGATAAGGATATCGTTTAAGTGTACTAAGCACCTTTCAAAATAGCTCTGAACATTGAAGCAAAAAATCCACATCCTCCAAAAGATGCTGATCAATATAACCAATCACCTGCTTTGCAAACTGACTAAGATCTATTCCATTTTGATTGATCTGATCAAGCTGAGCAAAAATCTGCTCTCTCGTTCAGGTTTTTATCGTCGCAATCAGATTTTTGATGGTTGATTCCCCTGCCACTCCTAGAAACCTCGTAATATTTTCTTCGTTAATTGTACCGAGAATACTGACCTGATCTACATATTTTACTGCATCTCTCACGCAACCTTCTGAAATACTCGCAATAATTTCTAAAGCTGGAATTGTAGCCTCTAAGCCTTCAGCTTTTGCAATATGAAGCAAATGTTGAACCATTGCATCATTTTTTACCTTTCTGTAATTGAACACCTGACAACGAGAAATAATCGTATCTGGAACTTTATGAATTTCTGTCGTCGCAAAAATAAAGCAGACATTGCTTTTTGGTTCTTCTATCGTCTTTAAAAGAGCATTAAAAGCCCCTTTACTCAGCATATGGACTTCATCTATGACATAGATTTTTTTTCTCAATGCAGTAGGAGGATAAAGCACTTTATCAATAATTTCCTCTCTAATATTATCTACTCCTGTATGAGAAGCCGCATCGATTTCTACATAATCCAAACTCGTTCCGGTATTGATGAGTTCACAGTTTGCACAGTGATTACAGGGATTTCCATTTTGGAGATTAAGACAATTGAGTCCCTTAGCAATCAATCTTGCTGAAGTAGTTTTCCCTGTTCCTCTAGGTCCAAAAAGCAGATAATTATGATGTACGGTATCCCTCGCCAACATTTGAGCCTTGAGAATATCAATAATATGCTCTTGACCAATCATTTCATCAAACGTTTGTGGACGATACTTATTTGCCAGGCTCATGAGTTCTACTAAAAAATAATAAAATTCTGATTTTTATCTTTTATGAGTGTAAGGTTTCAGATTTTGTTTTCAAAGGGAAGTTTAATCAAGGAGAGTAAGCACCCTTTTCACAAGAGCTTCGGCATCAAACTCCGTTTGTGTAAAAGCCCAGTCGGCAGAAAGACTTGTTAACTTCTGATACTTTGGTGTGATCATCATACTTTCTTTATTGGAACGAAAGAAAGCAGAAAAAAAGTTAGTCGGACTATGATCGATGAGGAGTCCGATTTTTTTGGCTGATAGAAAATGTTGTTGAAGCTCTGGAGCTTTGAGTACAGAAAGATTTCCTATTACGCCTAAAGCAATCTTTTCCTCATGAACAGCTAAAAATTGAGAAAGTTTAATCAGCTCTTCCAAATGATTTCCTGTTCCGATCAAAAAAAGACGAGGATTCTCAGGAGATAAAAGAGAA
This sequence comes from uncultured bacterium, assembly GCA_963541585.1. Taxonomy (GTDB): domain Bacteria; phylum Patescibacteriota; class Gracilibacteria; order Absconditabacterales; family Absconditicoccaceae; genus HOT-345. The sequence continues at coordinate 4,349 of CAUTUR010000027.1, forward strand.
AGGAATTGTGGCTGTTCTACAAGCGCTTTATCAACGATCTGTAATTGCTCCTCTGCATGGGAAGCATAGATATTCTCAGGGACTTCTTGATCTGTTAGAAAAATAACACAGGAGGTCTCTGATTTTAGAGCTTGTATAAAGTGATTCTCATCAAAAGGAAAAATCGCATCGCTAAGCAATGAGTCAAGATAGTTAAGCTCTGGTGAAAGTTTTTTTCCAAAACTCGAAACTCAAGTTCGAGCATCAATGATACAATATTTTTCACAGTATTCATCAGCAAAAGGTAGAATATCCTGCAAACTAAGCTGATCCAAAATAAAAAGTCAGGTTTTTAACTTTTTTTGTTTATGAAAAAAGGATGCTAGATCTTCATCTATACAAGGAATATTTCCTGCTTTCGCCAAATGTTGATTATCAGTAAAAACCTGATCAAATCCGAGATTTTCCTGATCTAAAAGATTAAAAAAGTAAGGGCTCATCACCAATTTAGAAAGATTAATAGTCTGCATGTTTTTTCTAAAGATAAAGAATTACATATCGTATGTCAAAATATAAGAGGCAATTTGCTTAAAAATTGGTCCCGCCGTAAATCCTCACCACTGACTCCTTCTCGGACGACGAACCCATATTAAGACCGCATATTTTGGCTGATCTACACTAATAATTCCAGCAAAAGTTCCATTCGTTCGCCCCTCTCCCCTCTGATATCTTCATCTATATGAAATCTGTGCTGTTCAACTCTTGGCTCCAAGCTTTACTTGAGGAATATTTGCACTATTTGAAATTTCTGGATTATTATTTAGTACCTCCCAAAGTCCTTTTCTAAGTCCTTCTGATGTAGAAGAGCTAAAAATTTTCTTTTTTTCTTGAGGCATAATTGATGTAGCATTTTCTCTTCAATCTTTATTAAAGATACTCGAAATAATCGTTGGCTTAACATAATATCCACCATTAACTAAAGCTGCATAGGCTGCAGCAAGCTGAATTTGTGTAGTGGTCAACCCTTGTCCAAAAGCATTATTTAAAAATCTGGCTAATGATACGGTATTTACATTGTCCAAGAATCCTTCCTTTTCTCCTGCTAATTCAATTTCAGTCAAGGAACCGAATCCTAACCTTGTGAGGTAGTTATAGAACGCATATTTTTGGATTCTTTGAACAATTTTCGCCATACCTACATTACAGGAATGAATAAAGGCATGCAAAAAATTATGATTTCCCTCACACACACGAGAGGCATTTTTAATCGTATAGGTTCATACCTTAACAGAACCTTCATCTTGATATCTATCTTGATACGACATTTCATCAGTATCTAAACCAATAGCTATTGTAAAGGCCTTAAAAATACTTCCAGGCTCAAAAGGACTACTAATATTTTTATCCACAAAAACCTGAGGTCCAAAGACATTTTTATTGATAAATTTCTGGAGGCCTGTATTCTGTCTTTCTAACCTTGTTGCAAGATGATAATCATTTCCTGTATAAATATAAACAGGGATATCAACATAGCTCAAATTATCTATCAGATGAGCATACTCTTCTCACAAAGGAACCAAAGTATAAGCATCATTATAACTATTTGGATTGAAAGTAGGAGCATTTACCGAAGCTTTTACCTGTCCATTTTCTGTATCCAAGACCAAAATACTAATTGCATCTGCCCTTAATCCTGCCAATTCTTTACGAGCAATTTCTTCTGCCTCTCTTTGAAGTCCAATATCCAATGTCAGATAAATATCACTTCCATCAATTGGCTGGAGAATTTCAAACTCATTAGTTCAGATGTTACCTGCAATTCCTGAGCTTCTCCCTCTTACTTCTCCTTTTTTCCCTTTCAAAATATTATCAAAATATTGTTCAATACCATAATAAGCGACTCCCCTCCTATCTACATATCCTAGGATATTTGCCATAAACTCTCCATACGGATAATATCTAGTCATAAACGGCTCTAAAATCAGACCATACAATACTGGGATTCCTATCGTATTTGTCTCCTTATTAATTTTAGATTTTTCAAATTGATGTTCTGATTTTAGCTCTCTTATCTCTTGGGCCAGTTCAGGATTAAGCCCTGAAATAAGCTTAATATACCTCCACTCTTGAATCTCAAAAAGATTTTCAAAATTCTCTCCAATAGGATATCTTCGTTTTTTTAGAAGCGATTTCATTTGAGCAATAGCCTTTGTTTTATTCTCAATTCTTGCTGGAATAATATAGAGATAATTTGTATTTTCGATACTAAGATAGGGAAGATCAAGCTGTTTTACCTCATCTAAAAATCTCGGTTCTACAAAATATCCGAGATAGTTTGAAGTTTTAATTCAGATTTGGATCTTTTGATCAAGTCTTGCCTTAATGAGCTCCATTGCTTTCTGTTTGGTAAACTGCTCAACCACGCTATCAAAATTTTCTTGATATCCTGTAAAATCAAAGGTTTCATACTCAGGAGATCTCAATCCTTGTCAAAAATAAAATAAATCTGGTTTTTTAGGCAAAAGCGTTTCATTGGAAAAAAGCTCTACATTTTTTACACATTCCGCCTTTGTTGGGACTTTCATTCCATTAATTTCACAAAGATGCTTGTAAATAATTGGAGCAATAAGTTCTATAAAACGAGGCTTCATTGGTTTTTCAGGTTCCGTAATGTTTCCATTTTGATCTCTCTTAGCAGGGAAAACTGTTAAATCTTTCGGATCAAGCGCCAAGTCATATAAGGTCAGATTTTCTGTTAGTTTAACTGAATGTCCTCCTTTATCTAGTGCATAAATATCTCCTCTTTCTGGTTCTAATAAGGATTCCTTATAATGCAGCCTGCTTAACTGGGCATCATATTGATCATATTTGACTACTTGCAACCAAAAAAGTCTGATTCCCAAGATGAGAAACAAAAAACAGAAAAAACAGACTAATGCGAACTCCTTACTTGTTAATAGTTGTTGAACGAAAGGAATGTTAGACCAAAAACCTCTCCTAACTGAAGAAGGACTAAACTTTTTTGCTCCTAAAAATGTATCCATTAAGATTTTTTAAACATCTATTTTAAATAAAAGCCTCTCGTATCATAAAGATTTTGAAGAGTATACTGATATCCACTACTACTTCATCAAAGTTTATTCGCCCGCAAATGTTGATTCAACCCTGCAGTAAGAGCAATCTGGATATAAGGATTAATCTGCTGAGCTTCTTCTGCCCAAGCATAATCAGGATTCTTAACAGGAGCAATCTGAATATTCCAATGAATAATATTAAGATTATCATCAAACAAATCTACCCATCCATCATCTGCATCTTTTGGAAGATAATATCAAGAATAATTCAGAATTTCTTTTCCATTACAAGAAAACTTTTGTCCCGCATCACATGCCCAAGTGTCTATCTGTCCATCATAGACCTCATTATCATGCTCTGCATCAAAACGATGTGCTTTCCCAGCATCAAATCCTCTCAACTTAAGCATCTGAATCGTATATCCTGTAGAAATTTCCCCTTTCAGATTTTTAAAAGTCTTTAAATGCTTTCTTAGAAAAAGTCTTCTGGTTCCATCATGGGAGATAAGATACAGCTCCTGAACATTTTTTGGCTGACCAATAGCAATTGGTCCTGTCCCCTCATCTCTATCATCAGAATCTCCTACTTCTTTTGGTTTCCCTTCAGCAATAGATTGGCCATCAGTATCATTTTTCATATCCCAGAAAAACTGCTTATATTGCCCATATGAAAGTTTTCCTCCATTATAAAATAAGATCAATCCCTCTGGGAAAGTAGCCTCTTTACAATTTGAATAAGCTAAAAGCAGATTCCCTGCATCTGAAGAACGATCAGAAGAGCAATAAGAAAGATGATGTTCTTTCAGATTTTCTCCTTGTAATTTTGAGTTTTCATTTCCATAGGCTGTAAAAACTTCACAATGTCCACTTGCATTAACTGCCCATTCAAAGGCTGATCCTTTTTTATTCCCATCACATCCAACCATCTTCCTATTAAAGTATTCTTCATAATCAATGGTATAATCTTGAAAAAGAATCGTAAAACGATCCATTACATCATTCGTTTGCTGGATCAGATTTTGTCTTGCATCATTAAAATTCTTCACTTTCGGCAAAAAGGTCATAATTCCATATACCGTTGTCAAAATTGATCCGGAAATAATGATTACTAAGGTAATTTCAAGCAAGGTAAACCCTTTTTTTCTCGTTATCATTGGAATCTCACTATTCAAAAAAATGAAAAATCTGATTAGATACTTTTATTAAACTTTTCTCTTGTCTTAACTCAAAATCGTCCATATCCCGCTTTATTTTTCTCTTTTCCGGTAATAATTCCCTCTTTGAGCTGAAATTTATAAACCGCTTCTATCGTGGCTGGAGAATAGACTCCATTAATCTCCCCTTGGTAATATCCCCAATTCTTGAGCAAGGTTTGTAAAGTTTTTATCTGCTCATGATATTCCCCTTTCTTAAAAGCCTGAGTAAAGACTACTTTCTCTGGAGGCAAAGGAATTTGTTCAGTTTGAGATTGCGGTTCATTAGCTACCTCTCCAGTAGTAAGTGTCGAAGTTTGAGGTTTCTCGGCATCCAACATCGCTTTAAAATTAGCAATCAGTTTTCTTGTTAGTTTTTCATTCGTGGTCTTGAAATAAGAGATTGTTGGTTCTTCGAGGACTTTCATATTTAGTTTACCATTTTTAGTAGCATCGATAAGGAGTTGAAGCCCTTTCTGAATCTTTTCTGATTTCGCATCAGCTCCTTGAGTGTATTTACCTATATTCATACTTGTAGTCAACAAGAGATTGCAATCAATAGTTCCTGAAGCTGTATAAAATTGTTTTTCAAGATCTGCTTTTTTCGCTAGGATATCCATATAATCTGCATAAGAAAAAATAGCTGAAAAAAGGTAATACTGAGCCTGACCGATTTCAGATTTAAATTTTTTGAGAAAATTATCCTTATGAATAAGATATTTCGCTTGGGTTGCATCATCAGGATGATGGTCTAGCATAGCTTGATTGAAAACTCTTTCCAGTTCTGCCGCGAAACTTGCCTCGCTATCAGTTTTTGCTTTTTCAAGTGTTTTTAAAAATTCTGAACGCGTATTTACTTCTCTTTTGAATGTTTCAAGAGAACTTGTCGCTCCACTTGCCGCTTTCTGGAAGGTTTCAATAGAATCCAGATCTTGAGCTAGCTTGGTAAGTAAGGTTTTATTATTCTCTACATATTCAAGAAAGGTCTTCTTGACTTTCTCTGTTTTGAGATAATAGTCATTCTCAATCTTACTGATTTTAAGTGCATTTTGATTGTAAAAGGTATCTAGACTATTTCCAAAAATCAAAGGATCACTTTCTTTCATCCCAAAGCTGAGCCTCTTAATCTCCCCATCAAGCTTGATATATTCGTTCAGAATTTCTTCTTTAAGCGTCGTAGTAATTTTATCAAAATTTAAATTCTGATCTTCAACAGGGATCGCCCCTAGACAACTTGCCGCCTTGAATAAGGAAGTATCAGAGAATTTACTCGCTTCTTTAGCGACATTTTTAAGCTTTACTTTACTCTCATCAATATTTTTAATCAGTTTCGTTTTGTTGGTTTCAAGTTTTGAAGAGAAATCCTTGATTTGAGACTGATTTACCGCTGCAAAAGTAGTATTACTCAAGGTAAAAATTCCAACTCCTAATAAAATTCAGATTTTTTTCATTTTTTATCAGTAGAAAATAAAGAAGATGAATACTTGTTGGTAAGGTTTTAATCATAAATTGCAAGTTAAAATCTCATTTTTAATGATAAGCAAAAATCTTTTCTCCCGTCGAATTAAAACAAGAATTTTTCTATAATTTTATTATGCTCTAGCTTTTATAATAAAAATATTTACTATTCTTATACTTTATCTTGTTTTGAGGGAAAATAATGAAGAAAACTATTTTTTTATGCGGCCTATCTATATTTTTATTCATTAGTAGAGAGAAAAGTATAGCATCATCAATTGAAACGAGCTCTTGATATCAATTTCCTCCTTATTTTCCAGCTTCTAAAATGCTTGATGATTCATTTACCTTTACTTATGATCTCCCTTTTTTAGTACCTTATAACTCGTCTTGGAATACAAGAGAAAATAAAAGATTTCAACAAGAATGGTTAACACACTACATAAATTCTAAAAAACTTATCGAAGAGCTCATGTATCAATGTTCCAAAAACACGGAAAATCCTGAACTTCAAAAACGATGTGCAAAAAGATGGAATGCTTCTTCAAAAGATAAATATAACTACCTTTCTGGATTGGCTACTCAAGAAGATATACAAGGACTACTTGGAGAACTTCAGAAAGGAAAAACACTCCATTTCCCATCAAAGTATCCATGATTCATTTTACCTGCATGAATAAACATTAATGAAGAAGAATGAGCACGCCCAGATGTCTTTAAAGTTGGTGAATATTATTTAATAACTCCTTTTAGAACTCCTTATATTTTTATTGTCAAAAAAGGGGATTCTCAAGCAAGACTTGCTTTTACCTACAAAGATAATTGGGAATTTTTCCATCCTCAATACTGATGTGCAAGATCATTGGATAATCAAATTTATTACTTTATCATAAAAAACAAAAAACTTCTTATGACAATAGTAGATAGTTGTTGATGAGGTTCATGAGATGGATATGAAAGTGTCTTTCAACTTAATTCTCAAGGAAGATGGGAATACCTTGCTTGTTATGATTATAGTAATTGGTGAATATTTGAAAATAGACATAAATATTGATACTTTTGGTGAACTGTTCAGTTTTCTGAGCTCATGAAACTTGATAAGGATTTGTGTGATAATAAAGTACTGATAGATGCTTATGTAGCACCTCTAGCTACAGGAAAAAATAAGTTGAAATCCTAACATAAAACCTTAGACTGAATCAGAATTTTATTCTTTTTGAAATGAAACGAATGCCCCTTATTCCTACCGTCCTTGAAAAAACCAAAAATGGAGAAAGAGCGTATGATATTTACTCAAGACTCCTTGAAGATAGAATTATTTTCGTGGGAGAGCAGGTACATAGTGCGATGGTCAATACGATCGTAGCTCAGATGCTCTATCTGGAAAAGAAAGATCCTGAGAAAGATATCATCATGTATATCAATACTCCGGGTGGAGAAGTCTATTCAGGACTGGCAATTTATGATACCATACAGATTCTCAAGTGTGATGTGCAGACCATTTGTACGGGACTTGCGGCTTCTATGGGATCGCTTTTACTTGCTGGAGGAACGAAAGGGAAAAGGTTTGCTCTGCCACATTCTAGGATTATGATTCATCAGCCGTTGATTTCTGGAGGAGGAATTTCTGGACAGGCGACGGATATTCAGATTGAAGCTGAAGAGATGCTCAAAGTAAAAAAAATGCTGACTGAAATCATCGCGAAGCATTCAGGGAAAGGCTATGATGAAGCACTTGCTGATATGGAGAGAAATAAATGGATGAGTCCAGAAGATGCTTTGAATTACGGTTTAATTGATAAGATTATCTGAGCATAATTAAAAAATCCTTTTTTCTGACAAGAGCCTCTTTTTTTATTAAACAAGCGTCCCAAGTTGAAGGAGAAATCCAAAAAACAAAAATCAGATTCAAAAAATATAGGTCAGTATTCCTAAATTACGAACGAGCTTATTTCCAAAGGAAAAAGTGATAAAATAAGGGGCGATCATAAAGATCAACAAAGAGAAAGATGCCCACTTCCCTAAAAGCATATTGATAGCAAAATGTTCATTTGTGTTTGAGGTTTCTAGTCCTTGAGATATTGCATCAAAGATAAAACGAACAAAATTCCAACTTAGGAGTTGAAGCACGGCTCAAAGGATAAGATAACGAGACTTGGAAAGAGAGCCTTTTCGCTTTTCATAGCTAAGAAGAAATGAGTTTTTTAACTCAGATAAAGTCAGATTTTTTTTCTTTGAAGTAAGAGAATGCTTTTTGATCCGTAGATAGACACTATATCAAACAAAAAGTAAAAGAATACTGCATACTACGAGGAAAAAAGCTCTCCAATACAAAGATTCTAATGCTCTCCCAAAGAGACTAAGTGTCTGAGGATTCTCAAGTGCGTTAAAGAAATAATGTTGAATCATGAGATAAGAAATAGTAACTAAAACTTCTACCTTCATTATACCCCCCCATAGTATTTTGTCAAATTTTTACTCTCTTTTTCTTGCAATTTATGCCTAGCCTTGCCTTGATTGGAGCCTCTGAGAATCCAGAATCCCTCGCATTTAGGCTCTTTACTCGCCTAAGAGAAGGAGGCTTTGAAGTCATTCCTATCAATCCAAACTATCAAATGATCGGTGGAATTCCGTGCTTTACTTCTCTTTCTGAGCTGAAAACCACTCCCGAAGTCGTGATTTTTATGGTCAATCCGAAGATCACTTTGCAGATACTCCCTCAGGTTGTGGAATTACAAATCAAAAAAGTCTGGTTTCAGCCTTGAACTTTTGATGATGAAGTACTTGCTTACTGCAAAGAAAAAGGACTCAAAGCTGAATATGAAAAATGCCTTTTAATCGCACCACTTGAAACACTAGAAAGCTTCATCGTATGAGCATAAATCTTGAAAACCGTAAAAATGATAACTATTACCGATAACAAACCCTCTTTTTCTGCTGACATAAAACTCTATATACTTTCCCTGAATTAGGAAATAAAGTTCAATACACTTATAATATTAATAGAAAAACAAAAAAGGAAGATATTAAAAATAATTTGACTTTCTAAAAAGGAAGAATAAAACACTTTTGCCCAAAAGCTCCTCTATAAAAAGGACGGGGTCCCCATTTTAGGGGAGTTTTGGCTTTAAATGCTATAGGTGATTTTATATTTATTTTTTATGGATTATGATAAAACAGGTTTATTGAAAAAATTCACTAGTTAAGTGGGGATGGATTATTCCTACATGATTACGAACCTTATTTTGACTTATTCATACCCTTGCTCTAATTTGAGAGATTGGTCTTGGGTTGGCATTACAAGCTGCATTTATTTGGTGGATTCTTTTGCTAATTTTTGGGATCAAGACACTACAGGTTTTTATGCAAAAACTCGTTATCAAAGATGATAGCGTAGTTATTGAGAAATGAATCCTTTTTAGAGAACAAAAAGATATTAAATATAAAAAAATCAACTCTGTAGAGATAAAGCATTTCCTTGGATTTTGAGGTATTGAAATTCAAATGGGGAATGATAAACCTATCGTATTTAAAAATCTGAAAAAATACCAAGAAGTAAGAGATATTATACATAGCCATATTGATAACTAACAACCGAAGAAAATTGAAATCTGACTATGCTGCTAGTCAGATTTTTAGTTAAAAAAAATCTCAGCCTAAAGCTGAAATCTTTAATGGAGCGGGTGACGGGACTCGAACCCGCAACAGTCTGCTTGGAAGGCAGGCACTCTAGCCAATTGAGTTACACCCGCAAATTACATTTGCAATGAAGAATATATTTTTTTTCCTCCTAATTTCAAGTCTTTTTCTATGGGCCTAGCTGGACTTGAACCAGCGACCAAAAGATTATGAGTCTTCTGCTCTAACCAACTGAGCTATAGGCCCTCAATCATTTAAGGCCTAAAAGACATGAATTCAGATTTTTTTAATGGTGGGTGATATAGGACTCGAACCTATGACCCCCTGCTTGTAAGGCAGATGCTCTAGCCAACTGAGCTAATCACCCATTATTTATACCCACAAAGTGGTTGGAATTTCTAAAAGAAATTCAAATGGCGGTCTTACGGGGAATCGAACCCCGATTAGAAGATTGAAAGTCTCCTGTCCTAGC
>CAUTUR010000028.1:0-11522 GCA_963541585.1 uncultured bacterium
ATATCGGAAGCTGAAGCTCCGGTCGCAAGCATTTCTTCCATCACGAGTTTGAGCTGATTATCAATCAGTTTTCCTTCTTTTGCAATGGTAAAAAATTCCAAAAGCTGATCCTCATCTACAGGAAGCTCGGTAATTTTAACGAAATAGGCGGTCATATAAGCGCTAATCTGTCCAGCAATTCGTTTTGCCAAAAGTTTAGGTTCAAAGCCTTTTTCTAGCAGAAGATTGAAAAAGTCTAGGGTTGATTTTTCGTTGATGAGTGCATTGATAAACTCCTTATGAAATCAAAAGTCAGACTTCATTTTTTTGATCTGCTCAAAAGGAATGATCAGCTCTGTAGTCTCCACCTTTTGCAAGAGTTCTTCGGAAAGTACCAACGGCGGCAAATCAGGCTCTGGAAAATATCTATAATCCAAAGCGTCCTCCTTGCTTCTCATCGCAAATGATTGTCCTTTCAGATCATCTCGTCTTCTGGTTTGTTGCTGAATCGTTTCTCCTGATTCTCGGCAGGCTAACTGGCGGATCACTTCGGCGTCAATCGCCCTTTTGATCGCAGAAAAGGAGTTGATATTTTTGAGTTCAACTCTGGTTCCGAGAGGATCAGTTTTTTCTTTCCTGATAGAGATATTTACATCAACTCTCATCTGCCCTTTCTCCATATCGGCATCAGAAAGCTGATTTCGTTTCGCGATTCTCTGGATTTCTTTGGCAAATTCTACCGCTTCTTCAGCACTCGTAAAATCAGGTCCGGTCACGATTTCAATCAATGGCGTCCCTGCACGGTTGAAGTCCAAAAGCATTGCTCCCCCTTGATGAAGGGATTTCGCAGTATCGCACTCCAAATGTGCATCAGTGATTCAGACTTTTTTTTCTTGTTCATAATTATCAAGGAAGAATGCGACTTCCCCATCAACATTGATCGGGCTATAAAGCTGGGTAATCTGGTAGCCCATCGGAAGATCAGGATAGAAATAGGATTTCCTATCAAAACGAGAGCAGGTATTAAAACGGCAGTTTAGCGCTTTTCCAAGGAGTAAGCCTTTTTCTACGACCTCTGCACTGAGCTGTGGCAAAGCTCCAGGTTGTCAGGTACACACCGGACAAATATTGGTATTTGGCTGATTATGTTCTAGGGTTTGGTCGTTTTTACAGCGACAAAAAATCTTGCTCTCACTAGAAAGTTTGAGATGGATTTCTAGTCCAATGGTAATAAGTGGAGTTTGCATTATAGATAAGAAAAAAATGAAAGCTAACAGGAGTATAGCAATTTATGAGGAGAAAACAAAAGATTTTAGTTTTTTCTATGAAAATTGTATTTTATAATACTGTGGTGTCTCGTGGTCTCCGTTCAGTATAAAGAAGTTCTTGATTGCCCTCTTGTAAAGCTTGGTTTCCAAAAAGATTTGCAAAAAAATTGTATTTATTTTTCATTACTTGAGTTTCTGAGGCCATTGTTTTGAAAAGCTTCTTATTGTTTAGATAGAGATTATGACATTCTGCGAAATCTTCAAAAGGATTTGTCATTCCGTATCCGCTACAGAAGTCCTTTTTTTTCACAGATTGATTTCTGGTATTTTCTGATAGTCGTGAATATTTATAATACTCAAGAGATGGGTCATCAATAGCAAATTTAACTTTACCAAATTCAGTATAGTTCCCGTTTTTTATTTCACTATTTCCATGTAATACTCCGAGATCTATGATGTGTCCAAATTCATGAGTCAAAACTCCCCAAAATTCGTTCGGATCTCCCATAGAAGCGAGGTTCATTGTAATTCTCTTCCAGGTTGCTCCACCTCTTCTTTTTCCTTTTTCTCCGTTGATAATCAGGGTTTTGAATACTTGTTTAATATCAGCTCATTTTATCAAATGCTGATCTAAAAATTGAATAATTTCAAGATATTGAGTGGTATAAGAAAGTTTTTCTTGATCGCTAATAGCTCCTGTCCAAACGATTTTATCACAGAGTGTTTGATTTTTTCTACAAAGAAGGGTTAGCGGATCTGAAGCAGGTTTCCATTCTGCACTTTGGTGATCAGGTTTTATTTTTTCTGCAAGATAATCTATCTGAATCATTGTTGCAGGTTCTCAAACCTCTTTTACTCCGAGGACTAAAGCCAAAAAAAACAGAATCGTTGCGCCGAAGAGTTTCCAAAGGTCATATATCGTGAAATTAAAGAAAATTTTCCTGTCCATATCGCAAAATGTCACTAAAAATCAAATCTTGCTGATTTCACCTACTATTATATATAATCATTTGAGAAATTGCAATTTTCTCAGCGAAAAGTTGAAGCAAAAAATTGTAGCCTCCGATAATTATTTTATTCCCTTGTTGCTTGGCTTTAAAAAGGTTTTTTCCGCTACCTCAAGTGATGTTTTCTACCAAAAGTAAAAAATTCTGATTTATTCCTTTTTCAATCATCATTTCAAAGAGATTTTTGCTTTCCTCTTTTTTCACAGAAAGGATGAAAATTATCCCATTGGGATTGTTAATGCTATCAAAATTGTGAATTGCTTGGATGACCGAAGCCGGTTTACTGAGGTGGATAATTTTAGAATTTTTTTCTTGTATTGCTTCTTTTTGAGCTTCAGAATCCAGTAGAGGAGCTAAACTTTCATCAGTATGGGAAAGAAAAACGACGCGATGTCCTTTCATTGTCTCCAAGAACTCATCTCGGTTGGTAAATTTTACTTCTTCAGAGTACACAAAATAAAAACCTGATTTGCTGTACATTTTTTTCTCTACAATCATCATTCCTTCAAAAATAGTTTGCATATGTTCAATCTGCTTTCGGATGTTTGAAAATTCTCAAGGTTGGAGAAAGGTTTTTAGCTTTACTTCCCAGTCATCAAATTTTTCAAGAAGTTTATTTGTCTGATAAAAGGCGAGATTTCCCTTTAGCGGTTCTAAGGTTTGAGTTGTGGCTTCCGTATTGGTAAAAAAAGCTTTTGTTTCTTGTCCGAGAATTCCCATAAAAACTGTGAAAAATTGTTTAAATGTTTCAAATTCAGTCCGATTTTTTTCTTTTTCATTATCGCCATGAGAAAGCTCCTTTTCTAAACGGTATTTGTAACTGAGCATATCAAGATAATTCAGGGTGTAGTTTAGATCGTAGGGGCGAGAAAGATAGAAATTATAGCTTTTGTATCGCCATTCACAGTCGAAAAATACGATACTATAGTTCTGATACTTTTCTTTTTGCTCCAAGAGTGAAAAAAGTCCTCCATGAGTTGCTAAAATAATCGGATATTTTACCGTTGTCCTTTGATCTTTGAGGGCAGTGTAGCATTCATAATCTCCTTTGCTATTCAGATCAAGTACTCCGAGTCCCTGTTCTAAGTGTGAAAAATATTTTAGTAAAAATGCAGACTCTGATTCTTCAAACTTTCCTTTGTTGATAAATGCTTGTAAGGCTTCAGTATTCAGTGTTTGTTCTTCTTTGACGAATCAGAGGTTTTTGATTCATAAGTCATTTAAGAGGTTTTTTGCTATATCAAGTTTTGAACGATTAGAGAATGCAAAGATGGTCTGTTTATTGGTTGCGAGTGAAGAAAGAAGTTTTTTGAATTCTAGGTTTTTAACTTGAAATTTTTTGCCATTTATATGGTCTGACCAGCTAAAAGGGTAGTCTCCTACAAGCATTTGGGTGTGAGGAGCAGTGATCTTTTTTAGTGGAGGTAACATCAAATTCTGAATCTGTTTTTCGTCTGTTTTCTGAAAAAGATTGGCAAAAGTTCCTTCACTTTGCCTGATGATTTCGTGGACTATTGGATATTTTTCAGTTAATACTTCAACTCTCTGTACGAGGTACCAAAAAAGAGCAATACTGAGCTTAGAATCGAAAAAAGCGTCATGAAAGCTCGCATCATCACCGAGAGTAATTTGAAATTTTTTCAGAATCTGTTGAAAATTTGGCTTCTGCTCTAAAGTTTCACAGAGAATTTCTAGTGCATAGCTAGGAGCATAATGAATTAAACTCTGAGCTAAACGAAAAGTGTCTATTTCAGCTTTCCATTTCAGGTTTGGGAAAAACTTTTTGAGGAATTCTAGATCAAATCCAATATTATGTCCGATGATGATGGTTTGTTCTCCAAAAAAACTTCAGATTTCTTGTTCTATTTCATTACGAGTTGGCGCGGTTTCGAGCTTCTCCATAGAAAGCCCGGTTATAAAACTGACAATACTTTTTAGTTCTTTGAGAGGCTTTTCTGGGCGAATTAAGGATTGAAATCAGCCAATAATCGCTCCTTCAGCATTAAATTCTACAATCCCAATTTGAATCGGTTCATCGGTATTTATTTCTAGCCCAGTTGTTTCAAAATCCAAGGCAATCATACGTATATCACTTCTGAGCATTTGTTTCTCTATCCATTAAAAATCTGACTGAAGATTAGGGATTAAGCGAGAAATTGCAATCATAAGTTTGTTTTTGCTTTCTAGATGTTATTTTACTTCTCCACGAATTGAATTTAAATCGCTGTAGCTATGAACTTCTCCTTCTCATCAAAGCACTTTGGTATAAAAATTCTGAGCAACTCCTGGAGTATTGAAAACAGTTTCCAGATTTTTTTCGGTTTCAGTGTTGTCTTTACCAGTTATTTTAGACCAAGTATAGTTCGTTCATAAATAGGTTTTGAGTTCTGATTCCTTATCCTTTCCATTATCAATCCAGTTTATAATGTGCGGTTTAAGCTCTGTAAATTTGATCCCTCTATTTTCCTGTTTGATGCTAGTTATCGTGTCTACAAATTCTTTTCTCGCGATGCTAGTCTGCACTGCTTTGGAAAGGTTATTACTTTGATCACTCCTAAGAGACTTAGTTCATTGATTATTTACACCAAGGAAATTTTGAACGCTCTCGATTTGGTCAGCATTCGTTTTTTGAAGTTTAGATTCTTGTGTATTTTTCCAGCTATTCAAAATAGGACTACTTTCCGTATTAGGATCCCAAACTTGTTTAAATCCGATTTGTCCTACAGGAGTAGGGATTACTCCTATGTTTCATGCAGCTTTTTCTATCAATCAGCTGAGGTTTTTTGTGAATGAGTCTAATCCACTGATTCCTGTCTTGGCGGTAATTGCAAGCTTGATAAAATATCGCATCATTGCAAGAGCTAATATTCCGAGTAGTATATCTCAGAGAGATTTTGCTCCTTGGGTAACAAAAAATTTTGCATTTTCTCCGATGCTTAGTTCTGAAGAATAGTTTGTTTTTCATTCTGTGAGCTGTGAACTTTCTTTAATTGTTATGCTTCCATTATCAAAGTTTACCTTCTCATTTTGAGCATGGAAGAATCCTTGAACAACTACAACAAATAAAAACATAATACTGATCCATAGTCCGAAGAGTACGGGTTGAAAAATCAGTTTTAGAATTTTTTTTCGATCCAGAAAAGAACTAACTTTTCCGATATCTAACAGCTTAGTACCCAGTAAGATGATAATTGGGCTAAGGGCTATAAATATCCAGAGATACAAAGCTCTAACAATTAAGATAATAATCAAAACTGCAAGAGAAAAAGCGTAAAGAATAATCATTCCTGCGTCCAAGATCAGACTTATTATTGTTTTGGTAAAAGCTTCTATACAGTTAGCTTCTTTGATGTTATATTCTCTCAAAAAATTATGAGTCTTGAATACGGTAAATCACATATAGGTTAATGGTCCGGCAAGGTTATCTGGTTTAGGGAGGATTGCATCTACAAGATTTTCTTCGCTAAGCTTTTGTAGAGAGTTTTGATCAATATCAATATTTTCCCATCCGTGTTCTTTCCTGAGAGCAGAAAATCTATCAACAAAAGGATTGATTGCGGTTGCTTGAGGATTTCTTTTGTTAAGTGCTTTACCGATGATTTCGTTTTTTTTCATTTCAGCAATAAATTCATTTTGAAGATGCTGACTATCGGAGATTACTTGGGAGGGTAGTGATGATATTGTTGCAAGTCCGATCGTAGAAATATCTACGGTTGCCATGACGAGAAACCAGCTTGCTTGAATAAGTACGGAACTAATAAGGAGATTTTTAATAATTTTTGTAGGGGAAGTAGCTTTTGCAGAGGGGATAAGAAGATATTTTAAGATGTGATATAGAAAAAGGAATCAGATGGTATAGTTAGCAAATGTTCTAGAGATTTGCCAGATTTTCCAGAGAAACGTATCAAAATTCATGAATTCTCCATAAATCAAGGTATTTGTCATTAATTTTCCTGCTACATTTCCAAGGAGGATCCACATCCATGAAGCAATGTCTCAAATTCGCATAAGGGCATTTTTGAGTTGAGTTAGTCCTTCTACGGTTTCAGGAGCACAGGAGTTCGCTGCAAAAGTCTGATTTACAAAGAAAACAAGTCCTCCTAAAAAGAAGAGTCAGATTTTGATTTTTTGAGCTTGTTTTTTTGATCGAATCATGAAGAGTATTGCTAATAAAGGATTAAGATTTTATTACTAATTGATTATTTTCGATTGTATACGTTGAGTTTCCTATTTTTATATCTTTTAATTTCCAATTATTTATTGTTTTTATCTCTTGAATACTGGATTTACTAAGAATGCTATTTAGGGCTTCTTTTGCTTTTCCAGCGTCAGTTTGTGGGTTCTCTGGATCTCATTGTGCATTTTCTGCTTTATTTAATTGATCTTTTCGTATTCTATTTGCCCAGTCTTGCATTTTTTGTAGACTTCATGAGGTATTGCTAAAATGAGCTTTTCTATCTGTATCTACTCTTTCAAAAGTGCTCAATTCTCCAGCAAGATTATTAGTATCAATATTGAAGTGTTCTACTGGAGAGCTCTCTGGTGTGTTAAAGAATGTTGAAGTCAGATTTTTTGCTTGTAATTCTTCTCTTTTGTCTTTGTTAAACAAAGCACTTACCCTATTTGCCTGATCAATTTCCATTTGTTTGATTAAATCTCAAGTAAGTTTATCAGGATCATTTGCCAGAGTTTTAACTGCGTTAAATCCGACTCATTTCTCTCCGATAGGAATAATTGGTAGAGTTCATAAGGTATTTTCTCAGAATTTTTGAAGACTTGAGCCAATGCTTTCTCCTATTTTTGTTTGTTTGATTGCCCAAAAAAGCAAGAATCGAGTTACTCAAATTCCAAAAATCATTGTTAAGAACCAAGAGAAATTAATTAATGCGTTATCAAATTTAATTTTGATAAATCCGAGAAAACTAAGATTTCCGTTATCATCAATATCCATGCCTGAAATTTCTCTGACGATTTTTTTTGAGTTTGTGTTTCCATTTTCTTCGTCAAGTCCTACGTTTGTGTTTCAGAGTGAGCTTTTTAATGCTGTCATAAAAATAAGAGAAAGACTGACTGCAAATGAAATTAAGACTGGAGCTACAAGTAGTTTTATGAGTTCATCCAGAGCGATATATTTCGGTAGAAGATCCTTTGGAAATAACTTATCAAAAATACGGATAAGAACAATAAAGGGTGAAAGTGCTATAGCCAATCGTAAAATTCCAATTCTTGCGAATAAAACGGCAACAAGAGCAACAAGAGGAAGAAGTAATAATATTGCAAATCCTGCATTAATTAAAGCTACAATAAAATTTTGCCATATTCCCAAATTGCTCGTCCCGAGACTAGAGAAATTTAGCATGCTCGTATAGAGCGAGGTAAAAGGTCCGGTCATCGCTTTTGCCTTGCTAATAATATTTGAAATGGAAAGTTCAGTATTATTATACAGACATTGAAATTTTCCCTCCTTATCTTTTTTTGGGGAAACAACTCAGAAAACATTACATCCGTTAGAAGAACTTGTATAATCCGTTTTTCATATGGTCGTATTTCCTCAGATATTAGATCATTCCGCTTTAATTTTTCATGGGGTAATGGGGTAAATCATCCCAGCTTTTACTAGTGTATTTCTTTCTGCTTCACTACTTTTTTTGACATCAGACTCAAAGGTTTGCATTTTTTGAGAGAAGCTTTCTTCTTGGCCGAGATTGAGTTCTGAAAAAGAAATAAGAGAACCATAATAAACACAATATCATTTTTCCATTTGAAGCGGAGTTTTTTCGTTTCATCAGATAAGTGTTGCAAATTTTCTTCCTATAATGAAGCTTTGTCCTTCTTTCCCAGAGCCAACTTCCACAGTTCTACAAGGAGCGATGTATTTTTCAGACTTTCATTGTTTGGTATTCCAATAGGTTACAATAGCTTCATCGCTTGTTTTATCTTTTTGGATCCCTTCATCTCAGAGATTGAGAAAGGTGTTCATTCCCAGAATGCGAGAATCCATACCTGTCATATCGGTATTTCCTACTAATGTCGTTGGAATTGCTCCAACGGTATAGGTTAAAATGGTAGAAAGATCGACAGCTGCCATGAGAATAAACCAACTTGCTTGTATCAAAATACTGGCAATTAGTGTTTTTTTGATGAGATCTTGAGGTTTATCGATCCCCTTCAGTACGGATCAGATTTTTCTTTCTGGTGAGAGATTATAAATTAAAATTCAGACTAAAAAAATTAGTCCTAAAGCGTAATTAGCAAAGGTTCTGACGATTTGCCAGATTTTCCAGAGTGCAGTATCCAGATGCATGAATGAACCATAGATCAACTGGTTGTCCATCAAGAGTCCTGCAAGTGCAATGAGCGGTCGCAAAATGACATAGGCGATACTTGATAATACCTGGAGAAAGTTATTCCAAGAAACGAGTTGTTCAGTCATTATTTGTGCTTCAGTGTTCCCTCCTGCTGCAATTACTCCTGACATCTGAAAAAGTAGAAAAAACAGACCTCCACTAAGAAAAAGGACTTTTAGTCGTCTATTTTTCTGTCATGTTTTACGAGAGTCTTTTATTTTTGTATTCAAACTTTTTATCATAATGCGGATATGAGATTAAAATAATCAATATGCTATCATTATACTTAGAAACATCATAAAGTCAGATTTTTTTTACTTAGATTAGAAAAATCTCCTTGCCAGATAGAAAATTTGTGATGTTGATCGTTTTTGACACCTTAAATTTTCTAATCAAGGAGATTTTTTATCGTTTTTGGGATGTTATAGTTTTAATCCAAGTTTTTGTAGAGGCTGCTTAACGGCAATTTTGTTTTTTGATCTGATGAAGAGGGCAAGCTTGATCGCTTTTCTCACGGTCGTAATTTCTTCCATAAGCTGCTGATCAATGTATTTCTCGCTCGCGAATGGCCAATAAGCAAGGTGGAGCGATTCAGCTTTTTTTCCTTCTTTACCAGCGACAAAAGTCTGAAGTTTCTGCCAAAGTTCCTCAGTAATGAACGGCGTAAATGGAGCCATCATCTGGAGGTAGGTCCTCAAAACCTCAAAGAGAGTAGCATATGCTGAATGTTTATCAGTTGTCATCTCGCTTCCTCGGAATCTTCTCCTGCTTCTTCTGAGATACCAGTTGGTAAGCTTCTCAATGAATTCTATACCGCTTTTGAGGGCAGCATCAAGTTCACAAGCCTCAAGGTAGTGGTCTACAAGCTTCAAAGTCTGATGAAGTTCTGCGAGAATCCACTTATCAAGCTCATTCGCAATCTGATAGGTCGGAAGTTTAACGACCTCAAGCTGCTTGAGTCCTTCTTGTCTTTGAACTTCGGTATAAGCATAATCTTCAAGATAGTTTTCATAAAGAATTTCTCGGATCGTTCTCAAAGTATAGGCATGACCTATGATCAAAATCCTTTTCCCTTGATGCTCTTTCAAGAGCTCATCATAGAGGGCTTTCATATAGGATTTTTTTGCATTGTCATCGCCAAGCGGATTGATCACTTGAAGCGGGATTTCTCTTCCTGTAAGGGTTTTGAGGGTTTGCTGCACATATTCGGCAGTGGCTTTTGTTCTCAAAAATGGTGTATGAACGATAACATCAGGATTAAGTCTGATGATTTTTTCTCTCGTTTCTTGACTTTCCAGTTCAGCTTTCCCTTCGGCAGTAAGTGGATCATTCATGTCCTGACCTTCAGCTTTTGCATGCCTCATCAAGAAAACCTCAGTTCCATCACTCTTTCGCTTATCAATTTTCGCATAGGTTTCAAAGAACTTGAAGACATTTTCTAGTGGAATATTGAAATCTTTGAAGCATTGTTCTACTCCCTTTTCAGCGAATCTCATCGGTTCAGCCCTTACAACAGGAGCACTCAAAGTATAAAGTCTGAAGGCATCTCCTCCTCGTTTCTCAATCAATCCTTTTGGATCAGGGTAATTTTGCAAGCTTTTAGACATTTTCTTTCCATCTTCTGCGAGAATCAGTCCGTTTACGATCACATTTTTGAAGGCATTTTCTCCTTTGATTGCGTGTCCTACGACATGCAGTGAACGAAACCAACCTCTGGTTTGATCTAGTCACTCAGCGATAAAGTCCGCTGGATAAGTGAGTTCAGTAGTTTCTTCTCCTAAGTAGTGATCTTGTCCAAAAGGCATAGAACCTGATTCAAACCAACAATCCATCACTTCAGGGATTCTCTTGTAAGTCTTTCCTTCTCTGATTCCCCAGTAAGAATCCACATAGGGTTTATGCAGATCTACTTCGGTATTTCTCGCATTATCTCGGTAATGCGTCTGAATTTCTCCGTTTTTAGTCAAGAACTGCTTTCTCTTGCTCGCATAATCAAAGTTGCGGAAAACCTTTCTTGCCATTGCAATTGTATCGTTGTGAGAAGTGTAGATAAGCGTTTTGGTCGCAAACTTTGCATTCCAATACTGCACGGCATTTTTTACTCTCGCAAACATGGTTTCAGTCGTTTCACCATTAGTTCCGATGGGTTTGTTCGCATCTTGCCAGTTCAAAAGATCACAAGGCTGAACTTTCCCTTGGTCTGCAAAAGAAAGATGATCGGTCATCCTCCAATCCACAAAAATCTGCTCGTGAAGCTGGAAAACATTTTGCTCATCGCTTCCCTGCACGATTTCAAGCAAAATTCCCTTATTGAAAGCTTCTTGGTAATTCTTTACGATTTCAAAGTATTTCTTTTCGCAGTCAGCAATGAGAGGTTCATCAAAGAAAGAAATCAGACTTGGTTTCAGGGTTTCCCACGCTCTTGGAAGAGGAGAAACAACGAAAACGAGATCAGCTTTTTCTTCTTTTAGCTTTGCAAGCTTCTCAACGAGTGCGTTGGCTTGCGTTTGTCCTTCTGGAGTCAAGGCAGAAACCCCAAGTCCATCAAACTTTTTCTCATCGTTAAAATCCGTCCTTCCGTGGCGGATAAAGAGGTTTTTGGTCAGATTTTTTGATCCTGTTTTGGTGAGATGATAGAGCTCATCTAGTGTCCCAAGCGAGAAGCGATCTTCAGGATCTTCCACATTCTGCCAAATCGGCAAAGGAGAACCTCGGTATCTATTTCTCGCGATATTCCGGTCAGGAGCCTGCTGAAGTCCATTCACGAATCTGTTTTTCACGGTCTCAGGCACGAAATTGATCTGCTCGGCTTGTTGGTAGGTCTGAGCGTTCATTTCCTTCTCCTTGATAAACCAGCTTGACATTGCCTTGTAGATCAATGGAGAATGGCATCTTCGGCAGTGAGGGTAGGAGTGGGTGAT
>CAUTUR010000029.1:0-11501 GCA_963541585.1 uncultured bacterium
GAATTAATACTCAAATATTTTGAAAAGAAAAATTCTGATTTTAAACTTTTGATTACTTTTTTACCAGATACAAGTGATTTTTGATACACTTCCCTAAAAAGTTTTACTTGTAAAGGGCCAAGATAAATCTTCTGAATCTCAACTCGCTTATCTTGAACCGATTCCTTGTCTGTTACCAAAACAAGGTAGGTCTTAGCTCATTGTTGAAAGATTTTTATAACCACATCACTCACTGAAGCATTTTTGATAATCAACTGTTTACTTGTTTCATAGACTGAAGCATCATCGCCCTGTATTTTTTCCCCATAATAAGCACTATACCAGTCATTATGCCCCCATCTTTTGGGAATTTCTAACAAGGGATTTGTTAATGACGCTCTAAAAAGCTGAGAAGCAGCGCCACATACCCCTCAATAAAACTTCAAATCTAGACCAGCATTCCCTTGACAATATCCTCTTAATCCAAAAAGATGACGATTAAAACTAAAATCAGATCCAGCCTTAATGAGCTTTCCGTCTAAAGTCTCAAAAGCAAGGAGATAATTATGTCTTGTACAAGGTTTTAGCTGAGAAATATCTTTTTCTGAAATATAAAAGGCTAAATCTGGCACTACTAAGGAAGCAAAAAATGAAAAAGGAAATCAGATTTTTTTTCCTTTTTGATGAGCAAGAACAAGCTGTTGTCTTCTTTTTTCTGTAAGAGGATAGAGATTATCCGCCTTACTCAAGGTGATTTCTGCTGGTCTGTAAAGGATCACTTCAGCTTGACTATCATAACCTTTAGAAAAAGAAAGAATCCTTGTTCAAACAATATCTGCACGATCTTTAAGTGAGAAATTTGGTAAGCGTCCATTCAAAACACAAACGGGGTCTAAGAAAATTTTATCTTCAACTCTCTGATAATCTGAGCAGTCAGCAGTTGAAAAATTGATAATAGGAGAAGTTTTCGGAGAAAAAAATGGAAACCCAAATCCCGCATTAAAAACAAAAAAGAAGAGAAAAAGAACAAGAAATAAAACCTTTGGCATCATTATACAGAGAATAAAATAATCCCCTCACTATAGATATTTATTTTTCAAAAGCGAGAGAAAAGAAAAAAACTGCATTTGCAGTCATCCTTGTTATTTTTCAATATGGGCGGGGTGGGATTCGAACCCACGACCTTATCCTTAAGAGGGATCTGCTCTACCAACTAAGCTACACGCCCCTATCCAATAAACAACGGCAACTAATATATAGAAATATCTTCAAAATGCAAGGAAAAGTTTTCTTGCTGAAAAAAATTTTGAGCACATGAAAAAAGAACAAAGAAAAAAGAGGATATTCCAACAAATAAGCTGAATTAAAATACCCTCTATTACGATCTAATTACTCTACTTTTACACCTCCAAGTTTTGTTTGTTTGGAAGTTTGCATAATCTGATTTTTTTCCTTTTGCTGAGATTCTACAGATGGCGTTTGCGGTTGAATATTAGGATTAGGTCCAACTCTAAAAGGGAAATCTTCGGGGATATAATATCCTTTGATCTTGGACAAGCATTTCTGAACATTACTCTGCCAATTTATAGGACTAGAAGCATAAATTTTCCCATCTGCATTTCCATATCTTGATAATTGTTTTATCGTATGATAGTTTCCAAGATACTTATTATTGAGTGTCAAAGCAATCAACCTTGCTCCATTATAAGGATTGTTATAGGCAATACGATCTCCCCTATCATTGTTTCCAACATTTCCAATATTATTATCGGTTGCGAGAAATTTTCCCAGTGTTGATTCTGCAAATCAGATACAAATCACCATATCTCTATCAATATTAGTTCCAGCAACAACCTGATCCCAAAAATCCACACTTCTATAACTACCTACCGCATAAGAATTAAGAAAAATCTGAGCCCTTTGATCAACAGAATCTCCCTTAATAATTGAAACATTAGAAACATCAATCGGTCTTACATACTGATCATTAAAATATTTCAAGCGATATTCCTCAGGAAGAACCTTATCTTTATCTTGAACGACGCTCAAATCAAGAACAGTAAGCGGATCAATAGCTACACCATCTTTAAAGAGTGAAAAAGTCAGATTTTCTCCTTTGGAAACGAAACCTGCTCCTGCCGTTCCTGGTTCTCCTCCACTTTGAGCAATTACCTGTCCTCTCCTCACAAAATCTCCCTGCTGTACATACATCTTACTTAAATACGCATAACTGGAAACATAGCCATCAGAGTGGAGAATCATCATCCAGTTAACGCTTCATGAACCGGTAGCTACATAATAAACAAGTCCATCTCTCATGGCATAGACGGGAGTTCCTTGTTCTACAGCCAACTTAAGAGAAAGATTTTTAAATCCATATTCCTTTTCAAATGCTGGATCTTTAAAAATAGTCAAAATCTGAGTAATCGGATAGGTTGGCCAAGCAACTGGAGAAGTTTCATTTTCAGAACTATCAGTATGATTTGCTAATTCTTTAATTTTAGCTGGCAGATCATTTGTCGTAAGATATTTTTTAGCAACAATGTCCGCTACCAAACCATTGATCGCATCATGGAGATTTGACTCTTCAATACTCACACCATTTGCCGATGAGGTTCAGAGTTTTTTCTCATTATAAAGTTGCATAAAACTGATCAAATAAGCCTTTTTCTGCTCTAATTTTTCAATTTCAGACGTATAAAAATCCAACGATTTTTGAGATTGAGTTTTGAGTTTTACCAGTTTATCAATAGTTGCGGACTTTTGTTGCTCCTGCAGAGTTGCTTTCTTCATAAGAGAATGAATCTGATTGAGAAGGATCCTCAAAGTATCATCTCCCGCAAGGAGCTGAGGCATGGCATCAGACTTAACGAAGAGTTTGAGCGCATCAACAGATTCACCATCTTCACTATAAATCTCTCTTTCCATTTTGTAGACCAAAAGCAAAAGCTGATTCAAATATTTCCTTCAGATTTCAAGATGTTGCTTAGTTTCTTGAAGTTCCTTAATTGATTCCTGAAGTTTAAGTTTATAAGCATAAAGTGCCTTCAAGGTTCTCGTAATCTTAACCGTAGAACGATCAATATCTTGAATAACCCTCACCATCTCGGCTCTGACTTCTTTATATTGAGTTTCAAATTCTCCCTTATTTTTCTCTTTAGAAGCCTTATCCATAGATACCAGCTGCTTTCTAAAATCAAAAAGACTTAATCTCAAATTAGCAACTTGATCTACAGCAGTTCTAAAAACCGAATCCTGATGAAGTTCAGATTGATTGGTTCAAGTTTCCTGTGCAAAAGTGTGTTGCAATACCATTCCAGCCCCCAAAAGAAGAGAAAAAACTAATTTTTTATTCATGTACTAAACGCTAAATTAAAATCAAATACAAGTATAGCTAAAAAAAAGAAAAAAGAAAAAATCTGATTTTTCTCTGATCAGATTCTTCTTATTTTTTCTTTGAATAAATTATTTTATATTGACAAACAGCATATTATACTGATTTTCAAAAAAACAACTCAAAATTTCTTTTCTAGCTAAATAATTCTAATTTCTACTATTTATTGGGAGAATATTTAATTTCTTGTTTATCAAAGTTTTTATTTTCCAGAAACTTTTTATAGGCTTCTTTAAAAGCGATAAACTTTTCAGAAGTACGCTCTTCAAGGAGTTCTCCAGAAGAAGTAGAACTGATTCAAACCTTCCAAACTTGATCTTGCATGTCAGATATCATTTCATCAATAATTACATCTAATGTTCCTGAGTACTGCTTATTAAATCATCGCCCTCTTTCATCTATCTCACCTTGATAGTTTCAGTCTCCAAGCTTTCTAATCTCAATATCAAAATCTTTTCCTTCACGTCCTGCATAAACAATAGACATCTTTCCTGATTGAGTATTTTTTTCAAAAGACATAGTAGAAGGATCAGCTCCACAGCTAGATAAAGCAGAAACAAGAGCAAGAACTAAAGCTGAGTTCTTCAGTGTTTTCTTAACATTATTCACAGAATTTTTTAGAGATTCTGGCATTTTCATGGTAAAAAATAATAGAAGATAAAATCTGATTTATGTCCTTATGATTTTAAACAATGAGTAAAAAACAAAGGAACTAGAACTCAATAGCTAAAATTTTTTAACATATTGCTTTACAATTTTCTTACATTTAAAATACATATCTTCTTTAGTGAATCAACAAGTAAATCTAAATTCGCTTTCTTATAGATGAAATAAGATTTTTTCTTTATTTATCCAATTTAGTTTATAAGCTTTCTATAGCGTGCTCAACCCCTTTAATTTTCTTAGCAAGCTCGACTAATTTGGGAGCTTTTTCTTTTATTGTTTTATTCAATTCCATGATCTTTTTTTTCTCATCTTCAGATAAGTCCTTCTTTTCCTGAAGCTCATCTCTCTCTTTTGATGCTTTTTGTATTTCTTCTTGTAAAGATTCAAAGTCTTTTTCCAACGCCTCTTTTATGGCTTCTAACTCCTTTTTCTTTTTTTCTTTCTCTTTTTTCTTATCTTCTTCTTTTTTCTTCTCTTCTTCTTCCTTCTTATCTTCTTCTTCCTTCTTATCTTCTTTCTTGCTTTTTAGTTGCTTAAATCCTTCTATATAACTTCATCGCCATTTTTTCATATTTGATTTGAAACCATGTTCACCTTTCCGGAGCTTCACTCTATTTTCTTTTTTGAGAAACATATTTCCTGCCCAAGCAGGTAAAGTTAATAATCCTCTCCAAGAAAAATCTAGAGCTGTTTTTAAGCCTTCTTTTATTCCACCATATATTGCATGCGTAGGATAAGCAACAAGTTTAGAGAGTCCATAAGATTTATCCCATTCCCCTTCAAAAGGAGCCCAAAAATGTTCCCAGTCTTCTTTATTTGATTTTTTATACCCTTTCCAAGCATCAGAAATAGCTTCTTTTCGGTTCTTTTTCTTGTTTTGCTTCCAAAGCAGAACATCTCAAAGTGCTCCGGCAGTATCTGCTACTACAGATCCAAGTAATTTTCAAGTTTTCAAAAGAAATCTAGGAGTTTCAACCAAGACTCCTCATGTTCATTGAACCAATCCTCCTCAAATTCTTGCAGGTATTGTTAATCCCATGATTTTGAAAGAAATAAGATAAAAATCAGATTTTTTATTCTGGTAATTCCATATTTGCCAAATAATCATCTCCAAACTGCTGAAACACATCCGCAAGGAAATTATCATAATCTGGAATCATTGTTTCAATTTTTTCTAAAGCTTCTGCTTCCTTTCCAGCATCAAAAAGTTTCATAACCTTTTCTCTCTGCTCACTAGAAAGGGCCTCAAAAACTTTCGTCATAATGGTATCCATCAAAAGTGGCTCCAATTCAGCTTTTAACTGATCAAAATCATCTTCTTCTGGGATAAATCCAGCTTTCATAAGAAGTTCATTAAGAAAATCTTCTTCATACAATTCATCATTGTGAGGAGTATAATTTGTAACCATCCGTAAATACAAAATAAATAAAACATTAGAAGTATACTTCTTTTTCAAAAAAAATCAAATTTTACTTTTTTATTTATTTACACACGAAAAACAATTGACTTTTTTGGAAAAATAATTATTATCTTAAAAAAACATTAAAAAATTAAAAAAATATGAAAAATTTTAAAAAAATTGTAGCTTGCTTTCTTTGTTTAAGCTTTGTTATTACGGCAGCTTTCTTTTTTGCCGTACTTATAGTAAGCTTCAATAGACATCATGATGGGATATTCAATACCCCACAATTTAAAAATCTAGTTTCTTATCAAGAAGCAGGAGGAACAACCTTGGATTATTACCTTGGATATACTCTTATGGATGGGTACGATACACAGACCGAGCCTGATGAGGATGGGATGTGTTCTCCTACTTCTAGTGAAATTTTAGATAAACTCTATAGTCTTTTTATAGCTATAGGAATTATTGTCCTTTCGTTCATAACATGGACGAAAGTCACAAGAAAAACAAATCTAAAAGATAACCTGATTGGATACTTCCTAAGTATAATACTTATACTTCTTAGTATTCAATTTATTAGTTATTTTGCCCGAGAAGGAATTAACTTTTTCTGACAAAATAACAAAAAACTATCAAATAAGGGAGAGAAGTATGCGTTTCTCCTTTATTTTGTTATTTAAAAAAATTTTAAATTCATTCTTTATCTAACATTCCTCCAAAAATCTGAGCTCTACCTTTCTGAGTCCAAATTTAGGATTATGAAATTTCACAATTCCCATATTGTTCCAAATCTCCAAAACATAGCCTGTCCCAAAGAGCTTGTGCCTCACAGTCGCTCCTTCAGTAATGTTTGATTGCACAGCTCTGCTACTTCCTTGAGTAAGGTCGTAGTGTTTGATGAGTTCTGAAGGTAATTCTGAGAGAAATCTGGATTCAGGATTCATTTTTGTTTGTCCCCAAGTCATCCTACTCTGAGCATGAGAGATGAACAGCACATCCTTCGCTCTCGTAATTGCCACATACATCAGTCTTCTTTCCTCTTCCAAAAGTTTCGGCTCAAGCATTGCATTTGCTAGAGGAAAAACCGAATCCTCAGCCCCAACAATAAAGACCACTGGAAATTCCAGTCCTTTACTAGAGTGGACGGTCATGAGTTTTACAGCATCAACATTTTCATCTTTATTTTCTATGGTATCTACCATCAAGGTCACTTCTTCCAAAAATCGCCTCAAAAGCTCCTCTCCCGAACTTACCACTTCTTGATTCGCATTACTCGCTCAGAATTCATATTTACTCGCCATATTGATCAGCTGACCGACGTTCTCATATTTTTCCTCAGCCGCTTGATCATTCCCTTCTTCCTTGATCAGATAGTTCTTATAATCGGTCTTTTTGAGAATAAGCTCAATAAAATCCGCTGGATTAAGCGTTTTGAGTGCTGTTGTTAAAGCTTCAAAAGTCTGAATAAAGTTTTTAATTCCCTCAAAAGCAGGATTCATCAGTTTAATTCAGGTTTCTTGCTCTATGGTCTTGGTATCTGAAAGTTGAGCAAGCATCGCCAAAACCTCATAAAGACTAACTCCAAGGCTGTTTGCATAGTCTTCAAGCCTTTCCTCAGAAGTTTTTCAGATTTTTCTATTAGGAATATTCAGAACTCTCTTCAAAGATACGGTATCAAAAGGGTTATTGATCACTTTCAAATACGCAAGAATATCCTTAATTTCCTTCCTCTCAAAAAACTTGAAGGCCCCAAAAATCTTGTAAGGAATCCCCTCCTGAATAAACATCGTTTCAAAGTTCCCAGATTGAGCATTAGTCCTGTATAAAATTGCAACCTGACCTCGTGACTTCAGTTTTTCTTTGGCTTTCATCTGTTTGATGAGTTCAACGGTATTTGCTGCCTCATCAATATCGGTATTATGGTTGAAAATCGTGATTTTGTCGTTTCCTTCTCTGTGGGCAACAATATTTTTCTCATACTGATTTTTATTCTGCTTGATCACGGCATTTCCAGCATTCACGATATGAGGTTTAGAGCGGTAATTGGTTTGTAGCTTAAACATCTGAATATCAGGTCGGTACTGCTTTACATTGAGAAAATTTTCCATCAAAGCCCCTCTCCAGCCATAAATACTCTGAAAATCATCTCCAATGAGCGTAATATTCGCTCCCGTTCCGCTCATGAGTTTCATCAGTTCAAACTGAATCCAATTCGTATCTTGTGCCTCATCCACGAGAATATAATCAAAAGCATTCTGCCACTTTTTCAAAATCTTCTCATCCTGCTTGAAAAGCAAATACGGCAACAAAAGCAGATCATCAAAATCAAGAGAATTTGCTTTCTCAAGCTCTTTTTCGTATTCCTGATAGAGTTTTCCCATAGAGGCTTCATAATTTCCATTAGCGTGCTTGAGAAAAAGCTCAGCAGTATTTCCGTTATTTTTCTGCGTAGAAATGAAGCCTTTTACCTCCTGTGGTTTGAAGGTATCATTCAGAGCGAATCTCTTGAGAAGATCTCTGATAATTTTTGAACTATCATCACTATCCAGAATTCAGAAATTTTTGGTAAATTTTCTCCCAAGGGCTTCAATATCTTCTTTGAGAATTTTGAGAAAAATAGAGTGAAAAGTCCCAATCCATTTGAGTTCTCTCGCTTCTAAACCTTTTTGGATTTTTGCAGAACTTTGCATTTCAGAAAGAAAATCTGAAAGATCATCAGAGTCAGCTTTTTTTTGTTGATTTCCTTGATCAAAATTCTGGATTAAGATCTCGTCTCCAAGCTTAATCAATCTTTCCTTCATTTCATTGGCAGCTTTATTCGTGAAGGTCACTGCAAGAATTCTCTGCACAGGAAGCTGCAATCCTCGAATAAGATAAGCGATTTTATAGGTTAGCACTCTTGTTTTTCAACTTCCAGCTCCTGCAATGATGAGTGAGGAAGTTTTGGTATGAAGTGCCGCTAAAGTCTGTTCTTCATTGAGATTTGATGCGATGTAGTCTTTGAGGTTCATGATTATAAATTTAGAATGTAGAATTCAGATTTCAGGATGAGAAAGGAAAATTTGAAAAAAATTTCACTGCTTGGTAGTGTAGGGAAAGGCATCTAAGTTTCAACCAGAAAAACAGAATACAAGAGAAGCGCTATCAAATATTTTTACAAAAAAGACAAGCTCTCATCAAACAAATCTCCATTTTTATAAAATCGAAAAATCAAGTTTTCCTCTTGCCTTTCACTTGCTTTTCTCTAAGCTAAGATCAGACTTTAGTTTTTTCTTAATACTCGTGAATCTCTCAGAATCTACTCAATACCTTCAATCCTTCATTAAAAAAGTTCCAAATCCTGAATACATCCCCGATTCAGAACTGAAAACGATCTACCAGCTTTTCATTGATACTTTAACGGATCATAATCATCTCTACTATATTGAAGCAAAGCCGATTATCTCTGATGCAGAATATGATGAACTTTTCGCATACCTCAAAGCGATGGAAGAATACTTCCCGACAATTATTTCCAGCACCTCACCAACGCAAGGTCTAGTCGGACAACTTTCTGACGGCTTCAAAAAGGCCATACATCAGATTCCGCTTCTTTCGCTAGAAAACAGCTACAATGCAGAGGATATCAGAGAATGGGCAATCAGAGTCGCAAAGTTGGCAGAAAAAAAAGGGATTCTGAACTGGGAATATCATTTAGAGCCAAAATTTGATGGACTCAGCGTAGAATGCATTTACCACGATGGGAAACTCACTCAAGCAATTACCAGAGGCGATGGGAAAATTGGAGAAGATATCACTGCGAATGTGATGATGATTCCTTCAATTCCAAAGCAGATTCCTTATCTTTGAACTTTGCAGGTTAGAGGTGAGATTATGATGCCCAAATCCCAACTCCTCAAGCTCAATCAGCAAAGAGAATACTCCGGTCAAACGCCATTTTCCAATACGAGAAATGCAGCTGCTGGAAGTATCAAACTCTTAGATAGCAGAGAAGTCGGAAAAAGAGGCTTGATTGCTTTTATGTACGATCAGCTCTGAGGAGAAAAAGTGGATCTCAAATCCATTGGAATGCCCGTTTTTGAGCTACCAAAAAACTTCCTTGTAAGCCAAGATATTGAGCAAATTATCGCTTGGTGTCAGGATTTTCAAATCAAGCATTTTCTGGAAGAGCAAGATTTTGATTTTGATGGCTTAGTAATTAAGGTTTCTGATAGCAAAACCCCTCAAAATACGTCAAACTGCGATACGTCAGAAAAATCTGACTTTTCTCTTTTTGACACAGAGAAGCCAGTAAACAGTAGCGAAGACATTCGTTCAGCACTGTGATCTACGGAACATCACCCTAGACGAGCAATCGCCTACAAATTCCCAGCACAGCAGGTTGCAAGCCAGATCCAAGAGATAACGTTCCAAGTCGGAAGAACGGGAATTATCACACCAGTCGCCCATATTGAACCGATTTCCCTCAGTGGAGCAACAATTTCTAGAGTCAGTCTTCATAATTTTGATTTTATTGCCAAAAAGCAGATCAAGAAGGGAGATTTTGTCCGAGTGCAGAGAAGTGGTGAGGTGATCCCTTATATCTTGGGAAGCATCAAAGAACGCAGAAATGGCAGTGAAGAACCGATTATTCCGCCATTATTCTGCCCCGAATGTGGAGATCCGATTACCAATATAGATATTCACTACTATTGCACCAATCCCTCTTGTCCAGCACAAATAAGAGAAAAGATTACACATTTTGTTTCCAGAGATGGGATGGATATTAGCGGAATCGGTGAAGCCATGATTGAAGTCTTAGTCAAACAAAAAATGCTGAATTCAGTCGCAGATATCTACCACCTGACTACGCTTCAAAATCAGATTCTTCTGCGTAAATTCCCAAACTTTGGAGAAAAAAAAATTACTGAACTTGTCAATCAAATTGAACGTTCAAAAAAACAACCGCTCCGAAGACTTCTCAATGCCCTTTGAATCCCTCATATCTGAAAAAAAACAGCCCAAGATGTTGCTGAATACCTTGCCTTACACGAAGTAATATCATTAGATCAGATGATAAGTGCGTTTTCTAATGACGAGCTACGTGAAGTCGCAGGTATTGGGGAAAAATCACTACAAGCGATTCAGCTTTTTATGACGAATTCTGAAACCCTAAAGCTCCTGCAAACTTTAGAACAAAAAGGCGTACAATTCTCCGCAATAAATGAAAAAGCACATACTGAATCCTCTTCACAGTGAACCTTTTCGCTCACGGGAACTTTCCCCATCACAAGAGGCAATCTCATTCAGCAAATGCAACAACTAGGCTATCGCTACGAAGAAAATCCGACTTCAAGCACAACCTTTATGCTTATCTGAGACAAACCTTGATCCAAAGCAGAAAAAGCAAGAAAATTCTGAATATTAATCTATGAAAACCGAGAAACCATACTACAAGAATTTAACTTAACTTTTCCCTCAGAAGAAAAAAAGACTCAATCACAAGTTCTCCAGGGAGGTTTATTTTAATGAAAAAGCCACCTATTTTCTAATAAGTAGCCTTTCTCTAATTAAGTAGTTTTTTATCTTGTCCTAACGGTGAAACTCAACCATTCCTGAAATCCAGCATAAAATTCTTTCCAATTCCTATATTTTGCTGAACTTCTAGTATTGAGAATATCCTGCATGCTATCATAAAAATTATTTGAAAGTCTTCTCCATTCTGTGCTATTTCTAAGTCTTGGATAATCTTTTTCCAAAGCGATCATCAATTCATTCCAAATTTTCGCCACTGCTCTAATCTTAGATAGTTCCTTATCCGTAAAATTCAGATGAGAATTCCAATAATTATTAGATGAGGAACTTGTATTGACATAAAAGGTCTGATAAGCATTTTGACGATGAGAAGATATTTCTGCAATAACTCTAAATTCTCCCTCTATCCTAAATCTCACTAAATCATTAAATCTGACTTCTCCTCTATCTGAAGATGAGAAATAATAACTTGTTTTGTCTAAATCATAATCATAGCTTGAAGCAGACTGCCATCTTCCGTTTCTATACTCTTCTACACGAAAATT
>CAUTUR010000030.1:0-11444 GCA_963541585.1 uncultured bacterium
TAGGTTGTTTCGTTGGAGCTTCCTTTTTTTATGAGCAACAAAAGGTCTGCATCACTCATCGTTTCCATAGGATTATTGAGTCATCAACTTGCATCTGTAGCAGATCACTTAAAGAGTGAGTACCTTTTTGCACTTGCTTCAGCGACTGAGGAGATTTCGGTCGTTTTCATCCTTTTTACTTCATTTTCATCACTTAATCTTCTCAAAATCTCGTTCTGAGCTTTGACAACGATTTCCATATCTTTCTCACACACTCACAAAATGGCTTCATCTTTGACTTGTTTAAGTTCGCTCAATTTATTACTTACGGTTCCGTTGCTAACTCCTGCAATCTTTGCCAATTCTCTTGTACTTGCTGTTGGGTTTTTGGCAACGGCAAGAGCGACAGCCTTTTTATTCTTTTGGCTGTCTGCTCTTGGTCTCTTTTTTTGTGTCCGAGTTCTTTTTGTTGCCATTGAGTTTTTTATACCGGATAAACAATATCTCCAACCTTTCTTGCCTCTTGAGTCATTACTTGATTATCTACTGAGTTATCATCGTAATCTTCGCTATCTGCGACTTCTTCAGATTCTTCATCTTCATCATCTTCTTCGGTATTGAATCTGTTTTCATCTTCTTTGAATTCGTTTTCAGATTCATCTGAATTCTCATCAGGATTTGTGGTTTGATTCTCTTCCTCAGCTTTTTGAGCCTCCGCAATCTTACTAGCGAGCCATTTTGCATCATTCTTTTTATTTACTGGGACTTCTTTTCCAAAAGTTTTTACGAAATCTTCTTGGAGTTGTTCTAGTGTCTTTTCCATAATTACAATCAATAACAAACTAAAAGTATTCGTCTGGGATATTCTTGACGACATGTTTATAAAAATCAAATAAGGAGTATTCCTTAATGTTTTTATTCTTTCCTTTTTTTTGGATGAATTCTATTATCTTACTCACGATTATTTTACTCTTATACTCTTCACTCTTTTTTTCAGACCACTGCGGAAGAAACTCAGCTGCAGGTCTGCCTCTGGGTTTCTGTAGTTTTGCTAACTCATTCCGAGCGGTCCTCAAAACAGCGAAGTAAAAGAGATAAAATACTAAACTTGACTAGAATAGTCTGCCGTTATAGATTGAGGATTATGAACCACTTTCCTGAGTTCATACTCTCTCATGATGACTCTTTTCCCATCATCCAGCTCTACCTCAAACCCAAAACATTCACTGTCTGGATATTGAAGAAGGTTTTTTACTTCCCCAAATTTCCCAGCGTAAAAATAAGGTAAGATACCTTGACCTTTTCTAATCTCTCCATCAGAGATTATTTCTACGCGATCTCCGTATTGGAATTGTGGTAATTCCGTTGGAGTTCGTTGTTTTTTTGCTTTTTCTGCCATTGTTAATAAATAATAAAGATAAATATGATCAGTAAATTGATCCTTGGTTTCTACGCTCTCTCATAGTTAACTCTTAAACTCGGTTTCTAAGCTAACAAACAGACTCGCTAACTTAAGCCATAACCTCTTTGGGATTCGCTTAGGTGCAGGTTTGATTTTGAGTTTTGTTTTACCTATAACTTCCCTTACTATGTTATTTATGATCATTTGGTGAATTGATTCTCAATACATGGTTTCCTTTGGTAAAAAAATAAAAAAGCTGACTTATTTTAACTTTCAGGTTATAGCATAAGAAGCTAGATAACCTTCAATATCTTTGACTGTCTTTGGGTGGATTCGAGCCTTATTTATCTTCTCCTGAAAGTATTTGAGTGGCTCTTTTTGATTAAACCCCTTTGGATTATAAGCCTTTCCCGCTCCGATAAAATCACAACAAAGCTCTAATACATACTTTTCGGGCATTTCTACTGGAACAAGCTTATCGTCAATAATATCAATCCAATAATGCTGATGATGCTTGTTCCTCCCTTTGTGGTGGAGTCGGGCTTCGCTATATCATCTTTCTCTTCTCTCCTTCTCTGTCGGAGACCTATCTCCTTGGAAGTATCTAGCACTCGGCATAAATTCCGTGATACTGAATTTGCTTAAATCGTGGACAATCCCTTGCCGATATAGTCATACTCTAAAGCATTCTACCATAACATACCATTTGTGTCTCATAATAGTTTTGAAGTGTTTT
This sequence comes from uncultured bacterium, assembly GCA_963541585.1. GTDB lineage: Bacteria > Patescibacteriota > Gracilibacteria > Absconditabacterales > Absconditicoccaceae > HOT-345. The sequence continues at coordinate 2,118 of CAUTUR010000030.1, forward strand.
CGTGCTTTGATCATTTTTTTTAAAAAAAATAAAATTCTGACCTTACTTTGCGGTCATTTTTTCATAAACCTTTCTCCGGTTCTTCTTTGGCTTGTAGAATTTCTTAGTCTTCCAAAGCCTCTCGTTCTCCGCGATAAGATCAGGAATGATCTCATCAATGAATGGTTCAGCTAGCTTATGCTTGCTTGGATTGCTAAGCTCTTTTTGCTTCATCAACTGAAGCTCTAGGAGTTCATCTTCTCCTCGTTTTTTGATGATATTTTTGTCATATTCAGCGTTTACTCTCTCTGCTTCTAGTGTGTTCCCTTTAGGTCCTGTTGCCCAGTTGCACGAGTAGCACTGAGCGTTGATATTCGCTTTGTGCAGACAGATACTTTGATACATCCTAGAGTATCTATGCCCTCCTGCGAGTTCTGACCAGCTTTTTTTCTGATTACAAGATATGCAAAAACCCTCTCCGTTCTCGTTGGTATCTCTGAGCTTTGAGTTCTCTTGTGCAATATCCAAAGCGAACTGGAGCTTCTGGTTCTTTGTTCGTTTCTTTTGCTTATATTCCCTCTGAGGTTTACCTGCTAATTGTCTGAGTTCATTATTCATCTTGCGGTCGTATTCTAGCTCTTTCTTTTTGATATAGGCTAGATTCTTCCTCTGAATTTTTGCGATCAGTTTGATTTTGTATTCTAATACCGTGTCATCTATTGCTTGGAGCTTTTGCTTCTCCTTTCTCTCCACGAGAAAGTGGAGCTGTCTCTTTTTCTGCTCTCGCTTTTTTTTGATAAGCTCAGGAGTTTTTTTCATTTACAAAAAATTCCGAAACTAAAAAACAGTTCGGAATAGCCTCCAACAATGTTGGTTTTATTGTGCACTTGAATTATAACAGAAAAATACTGATTTTCAAGCCATTTTTGCTAAAAAATCAGCTTTTTTTGACTTTTTTGTATTTTCTGAATATACTCTTTATGCACAATAAAAAAAAGTAAGGCTATTATACTGGTTTTACTTTTTTTGTGTATTAAAATGAAAATAACAAAAAGTCTGATTCAAGAGTTTATAAGCTTTTATGAAGCTGATTTATACAAAACCCTTACACTAAAAAGATTTGAAAGAGAGTTTACAAAGTTTTCTGATTTTGCCAAAAAACATAAAGTAGATGAAGTAGAGAATATCACTACTCGCCTTATTGAAGACTATAAATCTCACTATCTTTGCCTGCCCGTTCCCAAAACTTCTAGATATTACGGAAAAACAGACCGCTTATCACAAAAAACTATCGAAGAAAAGCTCCAAACTATCAAGAATTTTCTCGTTTTTACGAGATATAAATACTGAATCTGATTCGATCCAACCATTATCAGAATACCTCCAGCTAAAAGCAAGAGAATGGATTATTTTACGCTCCCTGAGCTGTATAAGATTGTGCAAGCAATCGATACCACGGAAAAATACGAGATCAATAGGACAAGGCTTAAACTTATAGTTCTTATTGGGTTTACTACAGGACTTAGACTAGCAGAAATTTTAAGTCTAAAAGTATATCAAGTGCTATGATGAACTGCAACCATAACCACAAAAGGAGACAAACAAAAAGAAGTCAGATTCTCTTTGCCTGTTCAACAGCTTCTTAATCATTATCTAAAACTCAGAAATGAATCACTTCCACGGATTGGAAGAAAAACAAAAAATACTGCAAATGAAGATCGAGTAATTATTTCACACCATCCGAGCAATTTTGGTCAGCCTTGTGTAAAATCTACAATTTGCAGGCAGTTCAAAAACCTTAATTCACACCTAGATTTATGAGGTAAAAATCTCTCCTGTCATACTCTTCGCCATTCTTGTGCAACTCACTTACTAGATAATTGAGTAAATATCAGATACATTCAGGAAATTCTAGGGCACGCACACCTTAGCACTACTCAGATTTACCTCCATACTCACAATATCAAACTCCAAGAGATCCATAATGAGATAATGGAGTGAGTAAAATTCTAGTTTAGAACTAGAAAAATATAAAAAAAACAAAAAGTCTTGATTTTTGGAAAAAATTGGATACAATACAAGTGTTATGTTAATCTACTTCATAGAGATATGTTGTAGAACCTGAGAACTATTAGACATCCGCAACACAGCGGTTCATGGGTTCGAATCCCATGGGCGCCTAATAAATCTCTGTCTGAACTGAGAGAACTCTTCAGCTCTGTATAAAGCCCCAACTTAGATTGGAGCTTTTTTTTAAAAAATTACTTCTTAAGATACAAAGTCTGAGTCGGATAGGCAAATTCAATACCTTCTTTAGCAAAAACTTCAAGGATTTCTAGCAAAATCTTATCATGTAATTGTACAGCAACGAGCCAATCATCACTTTTAACAAGATAACTCACAAGAATCTCGAGGTTAGAAGCCTGCAAATCTTTCAAAATAGCCCACTCAAAATCCAACTCCTTATGCTTGGAAATAATTGTCTTCAAAAGCTCCGGAATCAAACGAAGTTTAGATAATGAAGTTTCATAAGTAATCGTCAAAGAAAATCTTTTCCTTCTGGTCTTAATCGTTCCACTATTCTCTATAACTTCAGCAACTACGAGCCTATTTGGAATAATGATTGATTTTCATTCAACGGTCTGAAGCGTAGTAGTTCTAAGTCAGATTTTTTTAACGGTTCAGGAAAACCCATGGATTGTAATAATATCTCCTATCCTAAAAGGAGAAGACCCCATAATAGAAAAAGAACTAAAAAAATCCTCAATTAATTTCTGAGAGGCAAAAGCTACTGCAATTCCTCACACTCCAAGAGAAGCTAAAAATGGCGTAATGGCAATTCCAATGGTATCGAAAAAAACAAGAGTTGCAATAACCCATACAAGAATCTGAAGTATAGTATTAAGGATCTCTGTCAGATTTTTTTTAGTTTTCGTATCTTGGTGCTTAAATCCCTTCTCCATCACGACATTAAGGAGAAATTTCATTACCCTCCCAAGCTCTAACATAAGAGCAAAGGCAAACAAAATCGCAAAGAAAATACGCATTTCCTTACTAAAAGGCAGGAACAAAGAGCCCAGAAAAAGAGGAATACTGAAACAAGAATATCGAGAAATTTTTGAAAAAAGCTCAAAAAACCCCCTCCTCAAGGTATGCTGTTTAGCTATCTTGGATAAAAAATATTTCATTCCTCTCTTGAAAAGTACAAGAAAGGAAAAACATGCGATTATTCCTCCTCAAACCACAAGAAGAAAAAAAAGACTTACATCTATTCCTGGAAGAAAAAAAGAAAAATCCATTATTGCAAGTAAACCCAAATAAAACAAGAATACTCTAAGCATAATGGATATTTTTTCAAGAGAAGTTCAATACCTCTTCCTTAGTTTTTCATAAACTGACTTGCTACAAAATCCCAGTTAATCAAAGAAAAAATACTCTGAACATAAATAGCTCTCGCATTCCTATGCTGAATATAATAAGCATGCTCCCAAACATCAATCGTAAGCAAAGGAATATAGTAATCTGTTAAAGGATTTCCTGCATTAGAAGTATTCAGAATCTTTAATTTTCCCCCTTGATCTTTCACAAGCCAAGTTCGACCTGATCAAAAATTATTTACAGCCGCAGTTGAAAATTGTTCAACAAAAGCCTCAAAAGTTCCAAAAGTCTGAAGTAAGCCTTCTAATAACTGCCCTTCTGGAAGGTTACTTTCCTTTGGAGCACGCAAACAGTTCCAATAAAAAGCATGATTCCAAGCCTGAGCTGCGTTATTAAAAATCGCTCATTCAGAAGACAAGATCACTTCCTCAAGAGTTTTCCCTTCAAAGTTAGTTCCTTGAACAAGACTATTCAACTTATCTACATAGGCTTTATGATGCTTCCCATAATGATAATCTAAAGTTTCCTCAGAAATAACAGGCAAAAGTGCATCTTTCTCAAACGGTAAAGGTAAAAGAGTAAACATTGTTTATAAACTTATGATATAAATAAGCTTTATATAACATAATAAGAATGATTTTCAAGAGCATTTGAAAAACCATATCAGTATAAACAAAAAACTGACCTCTAAGGATCAGTCTTTATATTTTAGATAAAAATACTTTAGCGAATATGAAGTGGAGATCTTTCTTTCCATCTCTCAACACCGTGCTTTAGCTTTACCTCATCTTGAGCATAAAGTTTACAAATTAGTTCTCCCTTTTTGATTTTATCTCCAGTCTTTTTATAAAGATAGAGTCCGGCTTGATCTATCACAGGACAACCAAGCTTTCTACAAACTGCATTAATATCATGAAGATCAATCATCTTGAGCACTCCATCTTTCTCTGCAATAATATCAAAAGTATGCTTTCCTAGAGGTAGTGCTTCAGAATTGACTTCTGGATTTCCTCCTTGTGCTTTGATGATTTCTTGCATTTTTTTCCAAGCAGCTCAAGAAACAAGCTGATGAGTTGCGAGTTTTACGGCTTCTTTTCCTTTTGCTAGCCCAACCTCTTCGATGATCTTTGAGGCAAGAAAAATAACTTTATTTTCTAGATCTGCAGCTCTCTCTGGATGTTGTTGCAAGATTCTCAAAACTTCACGCACTTGCATCACTGCTCCTACTCCGTTCCCGATGACTTCATTTGCCTCCGTAATCTGAACCGACATTTTCATTCAGAGTTTTTTTCCTACATATTCAAACTTTTTCTTCCAGTCTTTTGCTTCTTTCATGGAGCTTACCTTAGCAGTTGGACCAACCGGAATGTCAATCAGAGAATGGGTTACTCCCATAGCATATTTTTTCGCCATAATTGAACTCACAACTTTAGCTCTTGACTGCATAGAAAGCGGATATTGCACCTTGATCAATTTATCATCAGCAGGAGCAAGATCAAGTCCTCCTCCTCGCACTAGGCAGCAATTGAGTTTTTCAACCAGATTTTCTATCCCTTCTTTGTTGAAGTTGATATTCATGAGTACATTTACACATTCCCCTGTTGCTGCTGGAGAAGTGATGGATTTGGAGAAGTTTTTTGGGATTTTAATACCAAGACTTGCGATCAGAGGAATCAGAATCATCGTGGTTTCGTTTCCTGGGACTCCTCCAATACAGTGTTTATCTGCGATAATTTTGCCTTTGGGATATTTGAACATTACCCCACATTCTGCCATCGCCTTTGCAGTCTGATACATTTCTTCATCTGTCGTTGGATAGAAAAAACTTGAAGCGACATAATAGGTCATCATCGTATCATCAAGCTTATTTTCTGAAATATCTTTGATAATTGCAAACATTTCATCATAGGTGATGGTTTCTCCTCTCATCTTCTTTCTGATCGCTTCATAAGAAGCACTTGAACTTTCTGCAAGAGAAACGGCAACAAGTTCATTGTTTTCTAGATTCAATTTTTCAGAGACATCAGCACAAATAGCAACATTCCCTTCCAAAACCGCTTCTGAAAGTGAAACATCAGCCACAATATATTCGCCATTTGCTTTTGTAAGCTGGACTTTATTATTAAGATTAATACCAAAAGCCATTGCTTGCTTTGGATTAAGGAGGACGATCAACCTTTCTCCATCTTTAATATCTAAAAGCTGAACCTTCGCTGAATAATAAGATTCAGTTACTTCCTTGAAAGGAGTAAAGTTTTTCTTCAGTTTTTTTTGTTTATTGCTTCCAAACATGCTATTGTATACGAAAAATAAAGAGACCTCAAGTATAAAGAAAAATCACTGATAAAGCAAATTTACGATCAGAAAAAAAATAAAAATCAAAAAATACACAAAAAATGAAGATAAATCTCCTACTGTAAGAATAGATTTTTGTATATTATCAGAAAATCTTTAGAAAGCTTTTATCGTTCTTCATCTTCTATGACTGGCAAACGTTCACACACAGAACAACGTTTTACAAAAGGTTCTTCGAGCTGAATTGCATGATAGAGCATCTCTTCTAGATCAATCACACCATTTTTCATATCAATCAGTAAGACATCTTGCTCTGCATCTTGAATTTCTGGATCAATTTCAGTTACATATTTAGCCATATAATCTTGGATCTCTAAGCTACGAACAAAAGATTTTCCACAGTGATCGCAGCGATCTTCTAAGGAACATTTCAAGTGATTTATCGTGACCAAAAGCGATTTATGATCCAAAGATTGCAAAGTAAGTGAGCCTGAAACTCCCTCTGGAGTCAGATTTTCTATTTCTAAAAGACGTTGATTCTCAAAGGAAAGCGTATCCGTAATTTTACCATTAAGCAGATCAGAAACTTTAATTTCAAAGCCATTATGCCTCATATCTTAAACAAAAAAGATAAAAAAACCGATTCATAATGTATGGATTTTATATTTTATGTAAAGAGATAGTTGACTTTTCTTGTGTAATTCCTATAGTCTAGACAACTTTATTCTCATTTTTGATAATGAAAAGAAAAGCATTTACGCTGATCGAAATTCTCGTAGTAGTCTTCATTTTTTGAGTAGGAATTCTCGCGGTACTACAATTATTAACGAGAAGTTTGGGATATTTTGATGCAATCACCATGAAAACAAAAGCAACGCTCCTCGCAAAAGAAGGAATAGAAATTGCCTATGGGTTCAGAGATAGCAATATTGAGCAAGGATATCCTTGGAACTTTTTACCTTTTGATGAGAATTCTCAAAAAGAAACTTATCTCTGAAGTGAATGAAAAACAGTTTTTAAAGTTTGATTTAAATGAGGAGAAGCTTACCGAGATTTTGAACCTAGTGAAAAAAAAGAAACTTTTGAAGAAAACTTTAAAGCATTCTACCTTGAACTTTGCACAGGAGATAGCGAAAATACTCTTGCTTACTATCACCATAGCCCACAAAATGACTTACCAAGTAAAGGATTTGCAAGGATTCTTGAGTTTTCTCCCATAAAAGAATGAGAAGCAGAGCTTGATCCCAATAAAATCCTGAAAATCACTTCTCGTGTCCTCTACAAAAGAGGAAGCTCTACAGGAGAAGTCGTTTTGGAAAGTTTTATTGGCATAAAAGACTCTCTTCCTGCTGAAAAATAAATGATTCATATATTAACTAAAAAATCCGACTCCGTCATTCTGAGTGGAGCAAAACGGAACGAAGAATCTAATTTATATCCTTCGTTAACGCTCAGGAAGACGACATCAAATATCATACTTAGAAAACAAAATCAATTCAAAGCCATGTAGCTAAAAATAAGGACATTCATTTACCTTCACAAACCTCCATGAAAAAATCAGCCTTTACCCTTGTAGAAATTCTCATCGTCGTTGTTCTCTTTGGACTTCTCTCTGGGATTATTCTCAAAACCTACACAACGATTAGCAAAGTTGCCTTTAGAATGGAACAAGATAAAGAACTCGCCAAAGAAACCCTCGTCCTTTCTCAAGTTCTCCAAAATATTGCCGCAGAAGCTACGATTGATTATAGTCAATATCACGATTTGAAAAATACGAACGGAATCACCGACACTCTCTATCTCACAGGAGGACAACGGACAGGAACCCAGCTTTTTTCTACTTGAAACTGTGAAAATGCAAGAAACCTTTACGATGAAAAATATAGAGAAAACAAAGAGGGAAATGCTGACTTTTCTTCATGTAAACTTATGCTCAAAAAAGAAAACCAAGAGTTTGCACTCTTAGGGACAGGAAAGTTTCTTCAAAGTAGAATGCAATTTAAAGTCATTCCTTATACATCTGCTCTAGAATCGCTTAAATGATGAACGACAGCTGCTAAACCTTGATTTTGGATTTTAGGTGCAGTGTATAGTCCTTTTTATGATCCACAGAAACGAAGTAATAGTAGTATTTTGCCAATCCAGCTCTTCTTTGGACTCCATGGAGCTACTCCAAATCTTTATGAACTAAAGGAAACATCAGATGAAGATTAAAAGATTTCGTGGAAATATCACATTTCTCGCGCTATTTGTCTTATTAGCATCAGCTCTAATTGGAGTGCTTGTCGGACTTTTTATGAAAAATTTTCTGAGATATAGTGAAGATATCACGACCTATGAAAGGACAAGCTACCTCGCAAAAGCAGGGACTGAACTCTGACTCGCTATCGTCAATTCTCGCAATCCAGGATTAGAATATACTTTGGAATCAGGAAGCGATTTGATGAACAACTTTAGCTGTCCTTACGAAAAAAAAGAGGGAGAACTTTGCACTCATCAACCAGCTTTTTCTCTTTCTCTTTCATGACTTGCAAATAGCTTTGAAAACTGCTCGGAAAAAAATTTAACAAAAGTCTGACCCTGATTATCGGTAATTATTCCTTTATTTAAAGATATTGGACTCAATACCACTGCAGAAGGATTGCAAACAGGAAATATCAGTGCCTTAGAAGGAAGCTTTGGCGGAAACTTTAAGGCAGAAGATTGGAAAATCTGACAATTGAAATTTAATCCAGAAAAAAACACTTTAAACCTTCAAATGCTAGACTCTCTACAGGATATTCGTAACTCAAACGAGGAATCTTATCTCGTAGTAGCAAATCCAAATCTGACTGAACAAACACTCTGCATTAGCAATCCTAATGGCATTCCTCAAGAATCTGTAAAAATTATTAGTATCTGATATTTCAAAGATAAACAACTCTGAACCGAAACCATCGCAAAAAAAGCCCTCCCTGATTTCTTGAAAGGAGACAATTACCTCTGAGGGAAAAAAGAGGGACAGTAAGTCCTCTCTTATGATACGATGAATCAAAACGAAACTCTAGTTTATCTACGTAAATAGATAAAAAATCAAGCGTTTCTTGTTTTTTTCAATAAAAATCTTCAAAAAAAAGTGAAAAATCTGATCCTTTCTCTGATGTATAGGGATTTCTAGTGTGAGAAATGGTCTCCGCAGATGGTTTTTTGTAATTCTCCGTGGAGAAATGAAGATTTCTGTCAGTTTGAATGAAACTACACCCTGTAAAATGAAGATTTCCAACAGTTTGAGCAAAACTACACCCTGTAGAATGAAGATTTCCAACAGTTTGAGCAAAACTACACCCTGTAGAATAGAGATCTCTGTCAGTTTTTTGTAATCAAATCCTTTTTTTAAATTTATTTAGCAGCAAAAATCTGTTTTTTTTGAGGTATTTCCTAGTTTTTTTAACAAGAAGTTGATTTCTTTTTTTTTCGTATTGCATTTAATGAGCAAAACCATACAATCCACTCCGTTGAACTTTTTATTTTTTGTTTAACGAGACAATGAAAAAACAATTAGGACTTGTTGCTGTAATGGCAATGATGAGCGCATTCGCTGTAAGTGCGAATAGTACTGGAGCTGTTGCTACTGGAGCTGTTGCTACTGGAGCTGTTGCTACTGGAGCTGTTGCTACTGGAGCTGTTGCTACTGGA
>CAUTUR010000031.1:0-11303 GCA_963541585.1 uncultured bacterium
TATTCCAAAGCTGACCTAAGATTTGATATTCTCCAATATCTTTATGAAAATAAAATTGCTCCTGATGCTGTTCTGCATCTAGCGATCCAAACTGAGAAATCTGGCTTCCTCATACCCCAAAAAGTGCTTCATTTTCTGCTTTTCTTCCACCAATTCATGGAGAGAAAAAATCTGACTTTTCACTCCCTTTTTCTTCCGCTCCCAAAAAAGCTGAAAAATCTGGCTTCTGAGACGGAAACGCGGAAGATTGAGGAAAAGATGGACGAGAAGCTGTGCCTTTTCATTGAAAAAACTCTGATCCGACGAATCAAATCTTATGCTTTCCCAAAAGTTCGGAAATCGTCTGGTAGACGACTTGATAAATCATCTGAGAATCGGCAAATTTAACCTGTAATTTCGCAGGATGCACATTCACATCCACTTCACTCGGCTCAATCTTGAACATCAAAATTGCCATCGGATATTCCCCAGGTGTGATCTGTCTTGTATAAGCATCCATGAGAGCTTTCCTAATGATTTTATCTTGGATGGGACGCTCATTCACATAAATTTTGATATTTTCACCAGAACCAAAACGAAGCGAAGCATCGGAAATTACGCCAGAAATTTCTAATTTTTCAAATTTTTGAGCGAGAGGAATGAGTTTTTCTCACCAGTCTTTTTTAAAAAGATCCAAAATTCTGTTTTGCAAATCACGAGCTGGCTTGAGATCAAAGACCAGTTTATCATTCTTCTTCAAGATAAATGCCTTATCATAGTGATAAAGAGCGATATCTACAAAATAATTGTAGCAATAATAAAATTCAGTCTGCGCTGACTTGAGAAATTTCAGCCTTGCTGGGACATTATAAAACAAATCCTCAACCGTAATCAAAGTCCCATGTTCAAAAGGAACTCCGAGATGTTTAATCACATTTTCATTGCCACGACGCACAAGTTTGGTTCAGATTTCTGCATATTTTGTTTTGGTTAGGACTGAGATTTTACTGACTTCCGCAATACTTGCCAATGCCTCTCCACGAAACCCATAACTCTTCAAAGAAAAAAGATCTTGCTCTGAATCAATTTTTGAAGTTGCATACCTTTCAAGCAAGAGATCCATATCAGAAAGCTCAATCCCACACCCATTATCTTGGAGAGAAAGAAAAGATTTTCCTCCATCATTGATCGTAATAATCAGCTCCGTTGCTCCCGCGTCAAGGGAATTTTCTACCAGTTCTTTGAGTAAAGAAGCAGGCCTTTGAACAACTTCTCAGGCTTTAAGCCTATTAATGACAAAATCTGGTAATCTATGGATACTCATAATTATATAAAGAAAAAACAAAAATCTGATCTTGCTTTTCGAGAGCAAAAAACAATAGTAAAGACTATATAAACTTTGAGAATATTATCAAGAGATTTACTTTAATGAGGTTAGAAAAATTCTTATGATACCACGGCTAAAAACTCAAATTAAACGCTATGGAACACTTATAAAACGAGGACTTTTGATCATAAATATCATTTTTATGTTGATGGCTACTCAGATTTTGATGAATTATACAACGATCATTGAAAACACAGAAACGATCACGCTACAGGCCGCCAAAGTCCAAGAAGAAATAGATTATATCAAAAATTATCAGCTTAAATTCCTCAATTCTGATCACGCAAAGTTTTTCCTAGCTCATGAAAATAACGTCCTCTGATGAGGAGAAATGGTTGTTGTTTTTAAAGAAAAGAAAACAGAAACTGGCGATCAAAATAAGAATATCGAAAAAAAAGCTTCTCCACGAGAAGAACGAAAACTCTTTTTTGCTGAGAGATTTAAAGACTAAAAAACGCTAATATTCTAATCAAGCAAGAATAAATATTGAAAATATCAAAAAAGATGAGGAATAAAAACCTCATCTCACTTGTCCTAAAAAATCCCGCACCCCAAACGGAGTGTTTTCTTTACCCTAAATGAGCCAAGTTCTCCCTCAGCTTTTCAATCTTCTGCTGATAGTCGGCTTGATTAGCTTTTTCTCTCTCAATCACCTGAGCAGGAGCTTTAGAAACAAACCTCTCATCAGCCAATTTCCTCTCACAAGAAGCTAATCCCTGTTCAAGCTTAGCAATCTGAGTCATAATCTTTTCTTTTTCCGCTTCTAGATCAAGTAATCCAAGCAAAGGCACGATCAATTCTGATTTTCCAACGACTCTTACTCCTGAAAGTTCAGGTTTCACGATTTCCGCTCCAAAGTCCAAGCTTTCCAATTTTGCCAATTTCATCAAAAAGGCTTTATTCTGAGTTAAAATCTTCATTTCCTCTGGATCGGCAGTTTTGATCAAAGCAGGGACAGCTTTTCCTGGATTGATATTCGCTTCAGCTCTGATATTTCTAAAGGCAGTAATCGCTTCTTGGAGCCAAGCCATCGCAGTTTCCACTTCAGCAGAAATCAGATTTTTTTCACTTTTTGGAAAAGACTGGAGCATAATCGTTTCTCCCTCGGTTTTCACATGTTGCCACAGTTCCTCGGTGATAAACGGCATAAAGGGATGAAGCAGTCTCAAAGCACTTTCTAGCACCTCCCAAAGCACCCATTGTGCAGTCTGCTTACTTTGGAGGTCATCGTTCATATACAGCCTCACCTTTGCCATTTCCACATACCAGTCGCAGAAATCTCCCCTGATAAACTCATATACGACTTTCGCAGCCTCATCAAGAGCATATTTATTCAAATAGCTTTCCGTTTCCGCAATCGCAGTATTCAATCTTGAATAAATCCACTGATCTACCAGTTCAAAAGCTAAATCTGATTTTTTCACCTGTTTTGGATCAAAACCTTCCAAATTCATCAAAACGAAATTCGTCGCATTCCAAACTTTATTTGCAAAGTTTCTCCCCATTTCAATCAACTTTTCAGAGAAATGCACATCCTGACCAGCGGAAGTATTGTAAATCATCGTAAATCTGATCGCATCTGCTCCATATTCATCAATCAACTTCAAAGGATCAGGCGAGTTTCCAAGCGATTTGGACATTTTCCTTCCCAGTTCATCTCTCACGATTCCATGGAAAAACACATCGTGAAACGGCACTTCTTTCATCTCATACAGTCCAAACATTACCATTCTCGCTACTCGGAAAAAGATGATGTCTGCTCCCGTTACGAGGGTTGAAGTCGGATAAAAATGCTCCAAAAGTTCAGTTTTTTCTGGTCGTCCCATCGTTGAAAATGGCCAAAGGGCAGAGGAGAACCGAGTATCAAGCACATCAGTTTCCTGTTCTAAACTCACTTCTTTTCCATAAAAAGCCAAAGCCTGATTTTTCGCTTCAGATTCGCTTTTTGCCACGAAAACCTTCCCATCAGGTCCATACCAAGCAGGAATTCTGTGTCCTCGCCAGATTTGCCTAGAAATACACCAATCTCTGATATTTTCCAGCCAATGATAATACACCTTCACCCATCTTTCAGGCTGAATTTTGATCTTTCCAGATTTTACCGCTTCAAGTGCTGGTTCCGCAAGCGGTTTCATCTTTACAAACCATTGCTTAGAAACACGAGGTTCTACAATGGTATTACACCTATAACAATGCCCAACAGCATGCTGATGTTTCCTCACCTGCACAAGATACCCCCCAGCTTCCAGATCAGCTACGATCTGTTTTCTCGCTTCAAAACGATCCAAACCTGCGTATTTTCATCAGTTTTCATTTACTTTTCCATCAGGAGTGAAAATATTGATAATCTCCAGTCCTGTCCTTTTTCCTACCTCAAAATCATTCGGATCATGAGCAGGAGTCATCTTCACCACCCCAGTTGCAAACTCTCTATCCACATATTCATCGGCAACGATAGGGATTTCTCTATCCATCAGTGGCAAAAGCACCTTCTTCCCGATCAAATGTTGATACCTTTCATCCTCAGGATGCACCGCAACTCCCGTATCTCCAAGCATCGTTTCAGGTCTCGTAGTCGCAAGGATCAGCTTTTCATCAGTTCCCACAATCGGATAGGCAATCTCCCAGAAATGCCCCTCAGAATCCATATGTTCCACCTCATCATCAGCAAGTGCAGTTCCGCACCTCGGACATCGGTTTACCATATATTCTCCCTGATAAATCAGATTATCATGGTAAAGCTTCACGAAAATCTCTCTCACCGCCTCAGAAAGTCCTTCATCCATCGTAAATCTTTCCTTTTCCCAATCAAGTGATGCTCCGAGTTTTCTCTGTTGTTGAGTGATAATCCCACCGTGTTTTTCTTTTCGCTCCCAAGTTCTTTTGATAAATTCATCTCTTCCAAGGTCTTCTTTGGTCTTCCCTTCTTCGGCTAAAGCTCTTTCTACCTTATTCTGAGTAGCGATTCCTGCGTGATCGGTTCCTGGCATTCGTAGAGTATTAAATCCAGACATCCTTTTCCATCTGACCAATACATCTTGGATCGCTTCATCCAGCACATGTCCCATATGGAGGATTCCAGTCACATTTGGAGGAGGAATTACAATACTGAAATTCGCCTTCTCAGCATCAGTTGTCGCTCTAAAGTAGCCTTTTTCTTCCCAAAGTTTTCCTCGTTTATTTTCTATCTCATTTGGACTATATTTCTCTAGCATTTTTTCTATTTTTCTAATTAAAACATATGAGATGACAAAAAATCACCCTTATAAAGTAGGTATTTTCAAGGGAAAAGCAAGCTTATTATAATTTTTTGTTGGTATCTTATTGTATTTTTAAGACATAAGGGATATTATACCGTTCATTAAGGAGCCTCCCTACCCAAAGGATTCAGTTTTTTTTCCTTGTTTGATAATCCTCTTCACTCGTATGGTTTCCTTTTTCTCATTTAGGATAATCAATGTACATTGTCCCTATAAGTTTTTGAAAAATAAGGAGTTTTCATACCTTTTGATTTCAACAGTCTTTTTCAATCGCTTCTTTCCATTTGATAGCACTCTGTTTCCATTCTTCATAACTTTCATATTTTTCCACAGACAGAAGGGTATTTGTCCGCATCAATGCCACCTCTTCAGTTCATTTTACACGATATCATAAAGAATCAAAATCAATAATTTTATAGTTGGTTCAATCGGAAAACACATGTCCAGTCCATAACCTATTATACACAAATTCTGATTCAAGCTTCTCTTCTATTTGACCTTGTAATATCTTCAAAACCTCTTCTAAAAAATTAAAATCCGTTTCAAGAAAAGAGTTTACTTCATCTTTTCATCAACGATACCAATCTTTAATTTTCCTTTTTTGTTCATAAAATAGAGCTTCTTTCGCTAGAGGATTAGTGTAATCTAACAATACTTTAAAAATCTTATCTTTTGTAGAAATCTTTACTCTAGGCGTGGTGCTTTGTAAGCGTTCATTGCTTTTTTCAAAAGCATCAAAATCTTTTCTATAAGCTTGATACACATCCAAAGTATCATCTAAAGATAATGCTGAAAAATCCAATTTGTCATAGCATTCGTTTTCAATATCCTCCATGATAAAATATAAATTTTCATCATGTTGTTTGAGTATCGTTGGTCATGAAAATTGTCCACCTTGAAGATTCTGAAACTCATTAAATCTATTGATATTTGTTATTTCAGTAAAATATGCTGTTTTTCATGTTTTATTATAAGTAAAAGCTTTGATATATTTTTTACTTTCAGGATTATAAAAAATCACATTACTTGGTTCTTTTAATGCTGGTCAGATTTTTATCACTTCAAACTTTGAATGTTCTTTTTTAATCTGTTCTATGATACAATCAATTTCTGCAGAATAGATGCTTTTTTCAGCTAATTTCTCAGATGAAATATCGCCCATGTTTGTATACTAAAATAATAAATCTGATACTTACAGACCTTTTATCCAATCATCTACATTTTTCAAGGATAGTTCTAGTCTATTTAAAAACTGATCATCTGAAATAGAAAATCCAACATCATCAGAAAATCTTTCCAAAAACTTTTCATGATCTTGTAGTAGAGTATCAAGCCTTTTTAATGATTCATCGTAACCTTTAGCTTGATATAGTTTTATCAATAATTCCTTACTTAGATCTAGGCTAATAATAAAGTATTTATAAGTATATTTTGACAACTGTTCCTTGAAACCTATCCACTCCCTATCAATACTTATATCTGCAATAAATGAGATTCAAGAATCTAATACTTCTTTCAGCCTTCTATCTCTGATTTTTCTATGTTCTTCAATATCCCAAAAACCTTTATTTTCAATAATCTCGGAAAGAATAGCATCATTATTAAATATCGGTAAGTTTAACTTGGTACTTAAGTAATTTGAAATTGGGGTTTTGGAACTTCCAACACATCCAGCAAAGGTAATACAAATCTTTTGCATAATTATGATATATGGCAAAGTAAAAATGATATTTCAATAGGAATTACTTTAATAAAATTCTAAAAGAAGTAAAGTCAGACTTTAACTTTTTTTTCAGCAGATTATGTTCCAGCAGAGTTAAAATGTCAGTACTTGACAAAAATAGAAATTAAAATGCACATTTCTTTTTAATCTTCACTAACACATCTGATAGTTTTCAGTCATAACGAAGAAACTCTGGTCGCAAATCCAAATGATCATCAGGGAAACGAGGGACAAGATGAAAATGCAAATGCAGAACAGATTGCTGAGCGTCTTTTCCATTCGCATTTAAGATATTGACTCCTGTCGCTCAAAGTCAAGTTTTATAGGATTTTGCGATATTTTGCAAAAAGGCAATCAAATTTTTTAGTTCGTCTTCTGGGATATCAAAAAGATTCTCATAATGTTTTTTTGGAACAATCAAAGTGTGTGCAAAACACTCCATTTCTTTGGGAAGAAAAGCAAGAGCATGTTCATTTTCGGCTACTAGATGAGCTGGTAATTTTTTAGCAATAATATCGCAGAAGATGCAGTTGGGCATCAGGTAATTTTAGTCAAAATAAAAAAAAGTTTTAAAATAATCATTTTCCGATTTTATTCCTATTTCAAAATCATCAATATGGTACTTTGTGCTTTTTTTCAGCAAATTGTGTTCCATGAAATTTCAACAATAATTATAGCGATACTTCATTTCTTATAACATAAACATTATAATCTTCTCATAAATCAGTGATTGCCGAAATTACCTTATCTTTGTGAATAAAGTCAGGTTTTTTATAAGGTCCTGGATCATAGATTTCAAACATTCAGTCTTTATATCATTTGCACAATACAACATGTCATCAACTTATTCATTCTTGAGACTCTTTATCATATAGGATATTTGCATTTAATCATAAGATGAAAAGTGTATTTTCATTCTGATATTTTTCTATAACCGAGATAATATCTATTTCGTAAATTTTCTCAATTTCTTTAGATTCTAATATTTTTTTTGCAATAGTGGTATCGTAAAAATCGAAACTTACATTCTGTTGACTATCAGTCCAAACTCCATCTTTTACAAAATTTTTGTATTTATGGTTTTCATATTTTTTAGTGATGGTTCAAACTGGATCTTGTAAATAGTTCAAATCATCTTGCTTCGTAGATATCGTTGTATAAATGACTTTAAATCCTAATCTTGAAAGTGCATATGCCATTTCTCATTCAGTTAGTCCCACTCAAAATTTATATCTTCCCATTTTGGCAATTTTCATGACATCTCGAGTATCTTTCATATTGAATTGAGTATACCAAAAATAATTTAATACTCACATAAAGCAAGCAGTACTACAATAACCATAGTATGATTCTGGCATAAAATTAATTTGATACTTTGGATATTCCATGTTTTTTATTTTAAATAATTAAAATAAGGATATTTATTCAAGAGAGTTGCAATGTTTTTTTGATTTAAACGGTTTATTTCCGCAAGCATTTCCTCAAATTTTCAATCATAATTAGTAAACTTTGGTCGCAAATCCAAATGATCATCAGGGAAACGAAGAACAAGATGAAAATACAGATGCGGAACGGATTGCTGATCGTCTTTTCTGACTATAGCTATCCATTTTTTTAATACAAGAAAAAGAAAAAAAGAAAACAGGTAGTTTGTGCTTTTTTTGAGCAAATCTATAGAAAAATTACTCCAATATGATTCCAAAAGAAGCAAAGTCTGATTTTAACTGTTCATAATTTTCAAACAAAATAGCCTGCATTCCTAGCTCTCTTGCAGGAAGCACATCATCCAATTTATCTCAGACGATAATTACTGCTTCAGCATAAAAATCGTGTAAAGGTAAAGTCTAGATTGAGATTCTGCATAATCTCTAAAACCTAAAAGAAGTTCAGCAGTTGTTGTATTTGTTATTACATTTCATGCTCATCGCAAGTTTAATTTTGATTTAAGCTATATAGAAGTGCATCAGCTTTTTCTTTGGTTTGAGTATATTTATCCACAAAAGGAGTCAAAAACTCTTCCAATCCCTTATAAAATCCCCTAGGACTAGCCATATATCCATGAGCAGAAATATAGTTTCAATTTCAAAATTTCATGAAAAATCCCCAGCTATCGCCATCTAAAACCTTTGTATTACGATAGTCTCCTTCTCGTCTCCAGATTTTGTGTTTCTTGGCTAATTTTTGCATTTCCTCTAAAATATTTGGATCTAATTCAAAAGTTTCTACATATACTCAATCATTTATCTTGTCTACTCCTGAAAATTCAGCGCCTCTAAATGCCAGATTAGATATGGAAATATTGAGATAAGGAAGATCATCTTTTATATAGACTTCATAACCTGCACCAAAACCCCAACTAGAATAATTAGAATAAGAAAAACTGACCACTCCTCCATTTATTTTTTTTCAGAAAATATTGGATAATTTCCAATCATATCTAAAAAGCATCATAAGAAAAGCTATGAGTCACAAGGAGAGTGTGATAAATAATCAATAGTATCGCTTCATTATTATCTGTTAGATAAAATTTACTTCTTATATACAAATATATGTAAGGATGTCAAACTTAGACATCGTTCTTTTTTGCGTTTCTATACGCCAAGGTTTACTACAAATCAGAGATAATAAGGCTAACATAAAAAGAAAAAAGCTGAAGAAAAGACAAGGATTAGGCTTCAAAAACCAGCCTTCCTTGTAATTCCACCTCTATATCTTGATGACGCTGAAAATATTCTTCTAGGAGATCAAATTCATTCGTGCAGATCAGTTTGGGAGCTTTTCCACTGCTGAGCTGGTCAGGATTGATACCAAGATTCTTTTGTGCATTGTCAAAATGGAATTTTTGGAGTCAGATTTTATAATATTTTTCTGCTTCTAAAGGTTTTCCGTAATAAAGAATGCTCGTAACCTCTTCTTTGCTTCTATTGTAGCTAATGGAAAGTCCTTTACTCCACGCATAAAACTCTTCTCCGCCTCCACCAAACCTGGTTTTGAAAATAAAGCGGATCACCTGCTCAATCTCCTTTCCAGTAAGTTCAATCGCATAGACTCCAGAAGCATAAGGATACATTTCCCTGAGTTCTCCGAGCGTAACGATACTTTCTAGCACTTCATTTCTGAGGGAACCGGTTCCAAGACACATCAGATCAACTCCCAACTGCTCTTTCATAGCATCACTGATAAGGTCGCTGACTTCAGTTCCTTCAGTTCTCGTAGGATGTGTCAAGTCTTTTCTCAGTTTACAGAGGATTCTATTGTATTTCTGGTCAGTCTGATCCTTATAGCCTTTCAGAATTTTTTCTATTTTAGGGTCTCTTGGACAGTGCTTATCATCAATCGGAATAACCTTCCAAGTATAAGAATGAACGCAGTTATTGTCAGTATCAATCACAATATCAAACCTTCCAATTTGATTAGTTCCCACCCCGACCTGCGTGATCAGAATATCTTTTACCTTGGTTGGTTGCTCTAAAAGAGTATGCGAATGCCCTCCAATAATCAAATCCACCCCAAGTTCAGGCTTAAGAAGTTCCGCAAGCTTGAGATCATTTTCATATCCGATATGCGTCAGCAAGATCGTAAAGTCAATATCTACGGTTTTGTAGGCATTACAGATTTTTTCCACTTCTCTAGCAGCTTCTTCAACATCTACGAGCGTGAAAATCAGGTCTTCTGAGGTTACTTTGGACAATACCTCTTCGGTAATCAAGCCAATAAAGAGGATTTTCATCCCATCAATCTCTTTCAAATAATAAGGTTGAAAAAGTCTGGTTCTGCTTGGTTTAATATAGAGATTCGCGTTGATAATTGGGAATCTCGCAATCTTTTCCAAAAAGAGGAGATGAGCGAGTCCGTAGTCAATTTCGTGATTACCGAGGGTTACGACATCAGGATTGAGCATATTCATAATATCCATCGTAGAGATCCCCTCAAACTCCGCATCAATAACTGAACCCTGAAGCATATCTCCAGAAATCGTGTAGAGGCAGTTTTTTTCTTCTTTTTTGGTTTTCTGAATATAGCCAGAGAGCAGGGAAACTCCTCCTACTAACGCTTCGTTCTGATGCTCTTCAAAAAAATCTCCATGCATATCGTTGGAATGAAGGAGAGTGAGTTTTTTGTAGTTTCACATGATGGTTTGATTTAGAAATTAAAAAATAGGGTGCAGTGAGCTAGGATGAGTCTTTTCTAATAGTCAAAGGCTGTTCGTAGGGCTACGCTTGGTCTTTTCTGATATTCACAGAACAGAATGATCCTTTTGGGAGTTTCTCTTCTGATTTTTTCTCTTTATGCTTCAATAACTTTATAGCCAGCAATCTCAATAGTTGAATAATACTCAGATTCAAATCGTCCCACATGATAAAATGCCGTAATATCAAGTTCTACTTTAAGCTCCTGTCCTCATAGGAGAGCCTGCCTCGTTTGGGCATCAAAACTACCAAATGCAACTTTTCCTTCAAAAAGCTTGATGCTATAGTTGCTTAATTTTCAATCAGAAATGCTTATCGTTTCTGCTGTGTTCTCTGGCGTAAAAATAACCAGCATTTCATCAGTTTCTTCATCTTTGTACATAGAAATAGTTCATTTCTCCTTGATCTTTCCTGCAAGATGGAAAGCTGCATGATCTTGAGTGATTTCCTTTGATTGCAAGCTTAGTCCTCAAACCCTATCACCAATCTTCAAATCAGCTAAATGCTGACTCAGATTCTGGGTAGTTTGCTGATCATTACAGGAATCTTGGGTATCGCAAGTTGCTTGTCCTGCATTGAGAGATCATTTCGGGTCTTGATTTGCTGGAATCGGATCGCTTGGCTTGATGAAGAAACAACCGCTCAAAAGCAAGGAAAAGAGTAATAAAAATCAGATTTTTTTCATGGGAATATGCTATTAAAAGCTAAAAAACTTATTTACTCAATACCCTTGTAGATTCCAAAGCCCTCAAGAAGAAAGTAAA
>CAUTUR010000032.1:0-11262 GCA_963541585.1 uncultured bacterium
GTATAGATACGCAAGATACGCCACTCCAATCCGTTCAAATTTATGATCTAAAAGGTCAGCTCATTGCTCAGAAATCTAAACCTGAGTGAGTGGAAAATTTTCACCTTTCTCAAGGCTTATATTTTGTGAACTGGAGAACGGTAAAAGGGGAATTAAAAACTGTAAAAATTATGGTAACGTAAAATTTCTTATTATAAAAAACCACTTAGTTTTGTATTTTATAAGTGGTTTTTTTATTCAATATAATGGGTTTAGAGAGATTCAATTGCAATATTCTTTGCGAAATCAAACCAAGAACCATCCATTACTGAGAAAACAAAGTGTTTATCTCAAAAATCCTTTTGGAAGTAATTGCTTCCAGGAAGCTGAAATCCGTTTTTGAAACTACATTCGTAGATGATTACTTTTGGAGAAGTCTGAATGTTTTCTTTATTTTTGTAGTCAATAACCTTGATTGCATATCTACAGCGAACTCCTACTTGACCAAAATCCTCATCTATCGTGTTGGAAGTATAAGAGATATTGGCAGATGGGAAGATCATACGATATTCTCCTCTACTAGAGTTATAACTCATCGTTCTTTCACTACTTACAGGAAATTGCTTATTACTTGGAGTAATCGTAGAAGAAGTCGTTAGGGTCTCTTCTTTTTTTTCTTTTGGTGCTTCAATTGATTGTGTTGAGAGGGAGTTTTCTCCCAAATCATTAATCTTTAGATCAAGTAGCTTAAGTTTTGTCGGTTTCGTAAAATCAATACTCACTTTACAGCTGAAATTTTTTGGTCATTTTCATTCTATTGAAATGTTTAATCCTTTAGCATCTTTATTTACGCTATGCGAAGTAACCTTTTCTGTTGTCGCATCATTTCCAAGGCAGGCTTTTACTCCATATTGGTTTACAGTTTCTTTTATCCATTCAGGACTGGTAATGCTGATCAGATTTTTAATTTTTTCTACCTCTTCGTCATCAGCATTATTGACAAAATATCCTCGCCAAGTACCATTTTGAAAATACCAACTCTGAACTTCTGGAAGTTTGAAAAAAGTATCTCCATTAAGTGTTGTACTCTTTTTAGCAGCGGTACTCTCAAAAGTCCTTGTAAGTGCTTTACAATTGGTATCTCCTTGATTTGTACAAGGGAAATAACTAATTTTCGTAATTTTTTCATTATCAAGATTCTTTATACTGACTTCTCCGTTCGCTCCAGCTTCTCCAACGAAAGCATATTGATCAAAAAACTCTCATGGGAAGCCAATTCCTGCTTGATTAAGATAAACGCCACCATTGTTTAAGTCTTCTAAACTATTTTCTCAGCTTGCAGTTTCTGGCTGATTTTTCGCTGTGATAGTACTAACTTCTACCAGAGGAAGATTCTCATAGAGAGAAACAACAGTCCCTTCAATAAGGAAAACTCAAGAAGCGATAGAAGTATAGTTATTAAGTGGGATTGTAGAACTTTTGAGAAGAAAACGCTCACCTTCATGAGTGGTTAAACTGTGGGTATAAGTTAGCAAATCTCCATCAGCATTCAGACTTCCTTCTTTTTGAATCATTTCTCCTATCGTATAGCCACTTTCTACGACAGTTTCAGGAAGCTTTTGGTTGAAAATCTGATTTTTGTAGATCAATCAAAGAATTCCCAAGAGAATGACTGCAATAACTACGATCCATACCCAGAGAGTATTAGATTTTTTTTGAGGATGTCTAATTACCCCTCCAGAGAATCCAGATTTACTTTGTTGTTTGCTGAAGAAATCTTGCTTTTGTTGCATGAGTTAATAAAATGAGAAGATAAAAGATATCGTCATAATAAAAAAAGAAACCTGATTTTCAAGTTCAGATTTCTCTTATTTTTTCTTAATATCTTGAAAGGGGAAATTAATCCTTCTTCTTATTATACATTACAAATAAGGCTTCTTTAATGAATGGAACATTGAGAACTAGCGTTAGAATTGCAGTCAAGATAATCATAGATCCAAATCCTTTGAAAATATTGATTCCATAAGCGAAAAGTAATACTCAAATCAAAAGGGTTGAAATCTGTCCATCTCTAATTGCTGCCCAACTTCTCTTTGATGCGGTTTCGATAGCGGAAAGGTAAGATTTATTATTTTTTACTTCTTCATTCATTCTTTCAAAGATCAAGACATTCGCATCAACCGCCATACCGATAGAAAGGATAATTGCAGCGATTCCACTAAGTGAAAGTGCATAGTCGATAAGTTTTAAGATAGCAAGAAGCACCATAAAATAGAAGATCATTGTTGCAGTCGTTACGGTTGCTTTCCTTCGTCCATAAATGAAGAACATATAGATGATAATTGCTAATACTCAAACTCCTGTTGCTACCAATGCTCCCTGAAAAGCAGAATCTCCTAAGGATGGGCTAACTTTTTCTTCCTGAAGAAGAATGAGCGGAGCAGGCATATTTCCTGAATTGAGTTCTTTTGCAGTTTCAGTAGCTCTTTCCTTGTCAAATCCACCAGAAATTTGAGCTCTTCCATCACAGATTTTTTCATTGATATTAGCGATAGTAGCTGGTTTTCCTCAGATGAAAATTCCCATACTTTTCCCTACATTATTACTTGTGATTTCACAGAAAAGTTCACTTCCCTTTTGATTAAATTCAATCCCTACACTTGGTTGTCAGAATTGAGTAGTTTCTGGTCTCGCAAGGGTAAAGTACGCTCCATTAAGTGGACTTCCATCTTTTCCCTGAGCAATTTTCCAAGAAAGTCTATCCTGTACAAAAATCTCATCAATGGTATAAAGCATCTGAGTTCCAGTATTAACTTCTCCAGTTCATGCTACAACAGGTACTTCATTTCTTGCACTTACACGGAAAGTCAAAAACCCATCAACTCCCTGAGTAAGATTTTCTCCAGAAGCAGTTTGATACGTTTGCGTAAGATAAGTCCCTTCTAAAAGATTTGAAATCTGATTGAGAGGAATGGTATCGAGCATTTGACTATGAGTCCTATAGAGATCTGGAAGCTGATCCAAAGTCCCTGTAATCGTTCTTGCAATGATATTTTCTGCTTCTTGATTAGCATAAAGTTCAATCATTTTTTCTGGAGTAGCGACTACTTCAGTTCTAATTTTTTCTGCAAGAGCTTTTCTCTGAGCAATCGTTTCTGAGGTTGCTTCTTCATCATTTTCTATTCTAAATTCAAGTTCTACCGTTTTACCGATAATTTCTTTTGCTTGATCAAGATCGGCAACTCCTCCAATTTCAACAACAACTTGAGTTTCTTCTCCAATAGTCTGAATTTTGGCTACATAATCACTCACTCCAAGCCCTGAAATTCTTGAGTCAATATTCTTGAGAATAACCTGTTCAATATTCTTTTTTACCTCAAGGAATTCGTTTGCACTATAAAGTTCTTTATATTTGGAGTAGTCGATCTTATAAACAAGTTTTGTTCCTCCTGAAATATCCAATCCTTTTCTAAAATGGGTAATTCCTTTTGTAGTGAGTATCCAATCCCTCTTAAAGGTTTCAGAATTAAAAGTTCTTCCCACAAAGAATACAAAGAAAAGACTGATCACAAATACGATTGCGAGTGTGATTCTTTTCGTCGTCCAAAATCCTTTCATCGTAGTGAAAAAATGTAAAATAAAACAAGGGAAAATATAAAGTTTTGGTCTTGAAATACAAGAGGAACTTGACTTTTTGCTTGCATTAGTGAATAAGAAATGTAATACTAGCAAAGTTTATCTTTTGTTGATTTTCTATGCCTTGAGAGCTTCCTTTTTTCTTCCCCATGTCAAAACTTCAAATGTTGCTTTTGATCGTAAGTATTACTTTTATGGCTTTTTCGTTCAAAACTTACAAGAGGAAAAAAATCTGATTTTTTACTTTTGGCTTTCTGTTTTTTTGATCGTTTGCAATTGCTATTTTTTCGCTCAAAATTGAATGGCTAAATATGATAGGAATTACCTTTGGACTTAACAGGTGAGCAGATTTGATTGTTTATATTTCTATTATTCTCTTGTTTTATCTAATTTTTCATCTCTTAAATACGCTTTCCAAATCTTGAACTGATCTTACAAGATTAATTTCTACTCTAGCAATTGAGCAGGCTTTCCAAGAGAATAAAGATAAAATTCTGAACTGGAAAAATGCTACTCATTGGGATGATTTTGTCTTTAATATTAGGGTTTATAATGAAGAAAAAATGCTTGCTCAAGTTATTGACGAGATGTTAATGTTCTGAATCAGAAAATTTGTCTTTGTAAATGATGGGTCTCAAGATAATTCTCTTGCTATCCTTAAAAGAAAGAAAGAAGAACATCCTGAGCTGCTTTTTATTATTATATCTCATACGATCAATAGGGGGTGAGGAGCGGCAAATAAGACCTGATACGAGTTTATCAAGAAATATGTAGATCTTCTTAAAGTAAAACGATTTGTTGGATTTGATCCAGATGGGCAAATGGATATTAAAGATATGCTAGTCTTTAAAGAGACACTCGAAAAATACCCAAATACTGACCTTTTCCTTTGATCAAGGTTCATTTCATGAGCAAAAAGCTTTGCTATGCCCAGAATGAGAAAGATTATTCTTATGCTTTCAAGGATCGTTACTTGGATTTTTTATGGGGTTAAGGTATCTGATCCTCATAATGGTTATAGAGTGATACGTATTCCAGCCTTGAGAAAGATTACTTTAGAAGCTGATGGTATGCATTATGCAAATGAATTTAATGAACAAATCTGAAGACATAAACTCTCTTTTGTAGAGGTGCCTGTGCATATCCGTTATACAGAGTATTCTCTTTCAAAAGGGCAAAAAAATAGTAATAGTATCAAACTAGGTTTTGAAATGCTCTATAAAAAATTCTTTTAAAAAAACTGAACTTTGATCTGGTTCAGTTTTTTTTACTTTTTCAGTATAATATTTTACACATCCAATCCTTTTACTGATTTTGCATTGGTGAGGATAAAGTGCTTTCTAGATTGCACATCTTCTCCCATTAGAATCCTGAAAAGTCTATCGGTTTCTTCGGCATCTTCTACGGTAATTTGCTTGAGCTGTCTCGTTGCTGGATCCATTGTAGTTTCCCAGAGCTGTTCTGCATTCATTTCTCCGAGACCCTTATATCTCTGGATTTCTACATTCTCATCAGCATTAAATCCATACATAGCTGGCGTATGCTCTTCGTCGTAAACATAAACCTGCTTTGCTCCTTTACTGAATTTATAAATTGGAGGACAAGCCGCATAAATATGTCAGCCTTCAACTAATGGTCTCATAAACCTAAAGAAGAAGGTCAAAAGCAGCGTCCTAATATGCGCACCATCAACATCAGCATCGGTCATGATGATGATTTTTTCGTATCTGAGTCCCTCAATATCAAAGCTGTCCTTGATTCCGCAACCAATCGCGGTAATGAGAGCTTTCACTTCATTATTCGCCATCATTTTTTGGATCACAGCTTGTTCGGTATTCAGGATTTTACCTCTTAATGGCAAGATCGCTTGAAACTTGCTATCGCGACCGGATTTCGCACTTCCTCACGCAGAATCTCCCTCCACAATGTAAAGCTCTGTTCCATGTCTTCCTCTCTTGCTACAGTCGGCAAGTTTTCCTGGAAGTACTCCACCAGCAAGCACATTTTTTCTGAGGACGGTTTCTTTTGCGAATTTTGCAGCAAGTCTGGCTCTCGCAGCGAGGTCAATTTTTGCGAAAATTTTATCAAATTCTTCTGGATTTTCTGCGAAATAGTCTTTGAGATAGTTATAAGTGAGCTCTTCAACTGCTCCACGAACATAGCTATTTCCAAGTCTTCCTTTGGTTTGTCCCTCAAATTGAGGTTCAGGGATTTTTACCGTGATGATGCCATAGAGTCCGTCGGTCACATCTGAATACTGAAATTCTCAGATTTTTTTATCTATTTTATCTCTTTCTTTTCCAATTTCATTCATAATCTTCAATAAAGCTGACTTGAAGCCGAGAATGTGGGTTCCTCCATCTCTGGTCGGAATATTGTTTACGAAAGATAAGGTATGGTCGTTATTGGTATTTACAAACTGGAAAGAAATTTCCGCTTGGCAATCTTTAGTCTCCGCTTTGAAATAATGAGCTGAACTCAAAATCTGCTGATTTCCAACGAGGTTCCTAAGCCAAGTCTTGATCCCTCCTTCATACATAAATCTGCTGGCAAGTCAGGTTTTCATATTTTTGAAGGTAAAACTTACTCCTGGAGTGAGGTAAGCTGCCTGCTTCATCCTCGCAATTTCCGCAGTTTCACTAAATTCAAGGGTCTCAAAAATCGTCCCATCAGGCATAAAAGTTACTGAAGTTCAGGTTTTATCGGTTTCTCCAACGATTTGAAGTTCTCCTTGAGGAACTCCCTTTTCAAATCTCATTTTGTGGATTTTTCCGTTCTTGTAAACGGTGACTTCAAGCCAGGTAGAAAGCGCATTTACCACGGAAGCTCCCACTCCGTGAAGTCCTCCAGAAATCTTGTAGGCTCCTTTATCAAACTTCCCTCCGGCATGAAGCACAGTATAAACGGTTTCTAAAGCTGATTTTCCAGTCTTTGGATGAAGATCAACCGGGATTCCACGCCCATTATCGTGCACGGTCACAGAACCATCTTCATTGAGAATAGAAGTTACATCTTTACAGTAGCCAGCAAGTGCCTCATCTACTGCATTATCTACGATTTCCTGCACCATATGATGAAGCCCTCTACTATCGGTGCTTCCGATATACATTCCAGGTCTTTGTCTTACTGGTTCTAGTCCCTCAAGCACTCTAATCTGTGAGGCATCATATTCGTGATTGTTTTCTGGAGTAGTCATTCAGTTTTTCTTTTTTGCATATTAAAAAAACGACTCGTTCGTTCTAAGTTTAGGAAAATCAGAGCAAAAAACAAGTCAAAATCTGAATAAAACTTTAGTTACGCCGATAATTCTATGTTGTTTAAAACCGCTTTAGCCTCATCACCTTTTAATTTTTGATGAAAGATCTTTCACGTTTGGACGATATTGGCTTCTGTTGGAATTTCAACTTGTTCTAAACTAATTGCATAGTCTTGATTTTTGTAAAATCTTGGATCACGCTTTTGTTTTTCTATAACTAAATAGGTGGCTATAGTTCCTGGTTGTAACTCAGTATTTGATTTTCTTAATATCCTTCATTTAAAAATAGGAAGTTGTTTTGGAGAAACAAGTGACCAAATAGTTTCTTTCTCTCAAGTATTTTCTTTTCATTCTGATGTTTGATCGTTTTTTGATTCTCTTTTAAGCTCAATAGAAAGAGTTTGTCCCTCTGATATTTGATCTAATTTGTGCAGACGAAGGCTACATCTATGTTTTTCAAGTCGGTCAATTATTACATCATCTCCCTTCATAAGATCAGTATATCTATCAAATGCTGCCTCAATCTCTTTTGCTATTGCATCAATACGGGCTTGATATCTGGCTTCAGTATTTTTAGGTACTTGATCGAGTTTGTTTCTGCTCATAACTATTACAATAAAAAGTAAATTTTTACTATTATATTCAAAATTCTTTATAAAGTCAAAAAAAGACTGAATTTAATGTCTTTTCCTTTCTATTAATTCTCTTATTTCTTTTTTACATACTAAAAAAGGACTTGTTCGCCCTGAGTTTAGGAAAATCAAAGCAAAAAACAACTCAAAATCTGAATAGGGACTTTGTTTTATTTATAGAGTTATCGTTTTTAGAACTTCTTTAGCTTCATTATCTTTTAACTCTTTATAAAATAATAATCATGGCATGATAAGTGCGTTTTTGCTTGGCACTTCAACTTGAATAAGTTTTAGAGAAAAGTCTTTGTTCTTTTCCATCTTTTTTTTTGGAATTTCTCTAGAAAAAATAAGATAAGTGCTTATAGTTCACGGTTCTGGATATTTTTTCCCATTTTTAGTTAGTACATTCCCAAGTTTAGAATGAACTTGTCCTTCTGGAAGAGGGAATCCAATCGCTCTTTCCCAGTCTTTAGAGTATGTATTCCTTTCTTCTCTTTTTATCTCAAAAGAGAGGGTTTTTCCAGGATTTAAGCTATTGATCTGAGATATAGGGAATAAATCATAATTTTCTTTAAATCGATCAATAATTTCATTGTCTGCTATAAAAAATGGGGCATCAAAAGCTTCTTCTATTTCTTTAGCAAGGATAGGATCTTTTAGTCTTTTATCATATCCTGCTTCAGCTGTTTTTGGTGCTTGATCGAGCTTGTTATCCAAGATGTTCCGTCTATTCATAACTATTACAATAAAAAGTAAATTTTTACTATTATATTCAAAATTCTTTATAAAGTCAAAAAAAAGACTGATAAGATTCAGCCTTTTCTTTTTTTCTTATTTCAATAAAGAATTGATAATTTTTGGTTCAACTTCATCATTGATATATCTCTCTACTGGTCTTGCTCCAAAGGCAGGATCATAAATCTGATCAATAATTTTTGCGACTTCTGCTTTGCTGAATTTTGGAAGTTTCACTTGATCGTTTTCTTTCCAGGCAGACAGGAAGGTTTTGATCTGCTGATTGAAGATGGAAGTCAGATTTTCTTTACTAAGCGGTCTAAAGACAACTTTATGATCAATTCTATTGGAGAGTTCTGGAGTAAGAAAATTCTTCAACTCTTCCAAAACTCTCGTCTTAATATCATCAAACTGTTTGTTATCAATATCAACTTTTGTCCCAGTATCAAATCAGATTGAAGTTTTTTTCTTGCTAAATTCCTCAGTTCCGATATTGGAAGTCATCACGATAATCGTATTTTTGAAGTCAATCCATCTTCCTTTGCTGTCTTTGAGTTGTCCTTCATCAAGGATCTGGAGTAGGATATTAAGCACATCTGGAGAGGCTTTTTCAATCTCATCAAGCAGGATCACTGAATAGGGCTTTCTCTTTACCGCTTCAGTCAGTCCACCTCCCTCATCATATCCAACGTATCCAGCTGGAGAACCGATCAACTTAGAAACGGAGAATTTTTCCATAAATTCAGACATATCAAATCTGATCATTGCAGTTTCATCGCCGAAATAATGCTTGGCAATTAGCTTTGCAAGGTAGGTTTTCCCGACTCCTGAAGGTCCAAGGAAAAGGAAAGAACCGATTGGCTTATTTTTTCTAATCACAGAAAGTCTGCTTCTAATAAGGGTTTTTACGATAGCATTCACGGCATCATCTTGTCCAATGATCTGATCTTTGAGCTCAGTATCTAGCCTTTTTAGTTTGCTAACCTCATCTTCATTCACGATATTGGTAGGAATCCCTGTTTTGTCAGCGAGCACATTCCCAATATCTTTGGCTTCAATGATGCTTCTGAGATGGGCTGGAATATTCTTATTGGATCTAATTTTTTGGAGTTCTTTTTTGAGGGATTCTTCTTCTTTTTTTAGTTCAGCAGCAGAAAAATAATCCTGATTCTCAATCGCATCTTCAATCTGTTTCTGAATTTTTTCTATTTTTGCTTCTTGTTTCTTGTAACTATCGTCGTTATCTAGCTTCTTTTGCATGGTTGATTTTCTGGCACTGGCTTCATCCAGAATGTCCAAAGCCTTGTCAGGAAGCTGCTTATTGAGGATATATCTCTTGCTGAGTGTGATGGCACTTTCTATCGCTTCATCAGAAATCACGACCCCATGAAAATCTTCATAAGTCGGCTTGAGACCAAGGATAATTTGTTTAGTTACTTCAATACTCGGCTCATTGACTACAACTTCTTGGAATCTTCTTTTGAGTGCGGCATCTTTCTCAATATATTTCTGATATTCATCAAAAGTTGTCGCTCCGATCAGCTTTATTTTCCCCCTTGATAAAAGGGGTTTGAGCATCTGAGCGGCATCATTTTGATCCTGACCTCCGGCTCCGATGATCGTGTGAAGCTCATCAATAAAAAGGATGATATTATTGGTCGGATCGGTCGCCTCTTCCAAGATAGATTTCATCCTAGATTCAAATTCTCACCTGTATTTTGTACCTGCAACGAGGGTTCCCATATCAAGCAGGAATACTTTTTTCCCAATCAGTTTTTCAGGGACTTGTTTGGCATTGATTCTCTGCACTAAGCCTTCAACGATCGCGGTTTTTCCAACTCCAGCTTCTCCGATCAAAAGCGGATTATTTTTCGTTTTCCTCAAAAGGGTATAGATGACTTGATCAATCTCTTTTTCTCTCCCAATAATCGGATCTAAATAGCCATCTTTGGCTTCCTTGGTAAGGTCAGTTCCGAAGTACTCAATAGTCAGTTTTTTCTCTTCTTTTTTCTTGGGTTTTTGTTCTCAAGTTTCAAGTGAAATTTTATCTGAGTCTGATTTTTCTACGATTTCGCTTTCCATGGTATTGAGCATTTCATCAAGGTTATTTTGAGTGTCCATGTGTGGTTTGTCCTAAAAAGTTAAAGTTTTTTCATCACTTAAGGATAGCTATTATCTCCCAAAATGCAAGGAATCCTGACACTTGAGGGTGAGCTAGCTTTGACAAATTCAGAAATTTCTGAGAATGAAGTGGAGGAATTATAGGAAAGAGAAAAAAGTCTGTAAAATTTTGACATTTTCGGGGATGGGAGTATAATCATTTTGATTTTATTTTTTATTGTAAGAGTTATGGTAAATACACTACCAATCAATCTTAACCACCCTCGTATCAAAGCTCGTACCTCTGAACAGCAGAAATATAGAGATGAATTGGCGAATAATTTAAAAGCAGACCGTGCATTGGGAGAGGTTGGGAAGCTTTTGGCAGAGGATAGGATTAAACAGGCACAAAAAAGTGAAGAGTATATTGTAGAAAAATATGGTTTTACTAAGCAATGAGTTAATGCATTTATTGAAGCTGGTAGATGAGAGTTTGTAGCTAATAATCTTGATAAATTTGAATGACTTGATGGCAATGAAATAGCTAATAAACTGATTAAAGCTGGTAAATGAGAATCCGTAGCTGAAAATCTTGATAAATTTAAAGGATTAGATCATAATGAGATAGCTAATTGACTGATCGGAGCAGGATATTGACGAGCAGTGGTGAACAACCTCAATAAGTTTAAAAGAATAGATTATAATGAGATAGCTAATTCGCTGATTGAGACTGGATACTGACGAGTTGTAGCTGAGAATCTTGGTAAAATTAAAGGATTAGATCATAAAGTGATAGCTAATAAGCTTATTAATACTGAGGAGTGAGAATCTGTAGCCAATAATCTTGATAAATTTGAATGACTTGATCACAATGAAATAGCTAATAAACTGATTAAAGCTGGTAAATGAGAATCCGTAGCTGAA
>CAUTUR010000033.1:0-10807 GCA_963541585.1 uncultured bacterium
GACGGTGAATGGAGCGGTCAGAGTATGAGAAGCTAAAGGATTCGCAAAAGATGATGATAAGCAAGAAGGAGCGATTTTTAGAGTAGCATGTTCTAGTCCTGCAGGGGCTTCGTGTCTTTGCGTGAATGTGGAGTGACAAATCAAATCAATGTCTAGTAATCCTGCATGTGATGCGGTATGTGGTGGTGATAAAAGTGCTAGCTGTACTGCGAATGATTTATGTGGAACCAGAGCGATAACTTATGCTGCAGCTGAAACGGGTCGAAGAGCAAATACGACATTTTGTGCTTTAGGTAGTCACAAGAGTGGTCCTGGAGGATCAGCTCTTCTTGTGGGTTCAACGAATTTTCCAAAAATGTGAGAAATAGTAAAGTGGCATTGTACTTCAGATTTTGGAGGAGGGACTTATCAATGTTTGGCGACGAGAAAACAGCAGTCAAAAGAAACTGCAAAATGTGGAAGCTATCATGGTATGAATTTTATGGCAGCATCTTTGACTAACTGGCCTGCTGGATGAACTTTCTGTGAAAAAGGAGTTCCAACGCCTACAGCTCCAGCTTTCCCAAAGACAGGAAAGCCTGTTTCTTGGACCTGTGGATGAACAAATTTGATTCCTGTTACCTGTTCAGCGAATGGATGTAATAGATGTTCAAAGGAAGGATTCCCATACTGTTTCCCTGTGGATTTTGGACCAAGTTGTGGATCTACTCCAACTCAGCCAGTCAATGGGCAGTGTGGAACTTCAAAAGATAGCTGTGCTTCAGGAGATTTTGTAGATGCTACGGATACGGCAACAGATTATAAATGGCAATGTAATGGAAAGAATGGAGGAAGTTCTGTTGCTTGCTCTTTGAAGAAACCAACTCAGTCAGTAAATGGAAAATGTGGAACGACAAAAAATACCTGTGCTTTATGAAATTTTGTAGATGTTGCAGATACGTTGGCAGAAGCTAAATGGCAGTGTAATGGAAAGAATGGAGGAACTTCTGTGGCTTGTTCTGTTTGTAATTCGTGATATGAAAAAAAGGGAACTACTTGTGAACAAATTAAGCCAAAATTAAAATGGGTACTTATGGAAGAAGATAATGGTCAATATGATCCTTGTGGAGATTCGCAAATTTCTTATCATTTAACAGCGGTTATAATATCTTGTTCTACTGAGAAACCTAATAGGGATCCTTCGTATTTATGAGAAACGATTGATGCTTGAACACATGAAGAGGTTTGAGAATGTCGTGATTTTGATCAGCCATGGTTTGGAAGAGAGACGAATGTTTCTTATCGTTGTTTTTGGGAGGCTGTAAAAGATTAAACTTATTAACAAAATATGATAAGTAGTAGATTTTAATTTGAAAAACTCTGATTGTTATTCAGAGTTTTTATTTTTAATAGATTGGATGCTCTTACTTAAGTATAAACGATCGTTTTTTGGTGGTTAATTATTAGGTATCGCTCTTGCATTTTCTTCGCAAAATACTACACTTTCTCCTGTTTACTAGGATGAAATTATGAAAAAAATCTGACTCTCTTCATCTCCAAAAATACCCTTTTCTCGTGCCAGGCTTGCACTTCGTTTTGTTTATATTGCATTTCTCGTGCTGAGTTTTTCGGCTTTTGCACTCTATGCGAAGATCAGCTGATGGCTTTTTACGAGTCATAAGATCGATATTTTCAATGAGTTGGACCAAGTTTCATGGTATTTTTGGGTTGTAGATCCAGAAGTAGCTCGCCAACTCCTCACCCTAGACACCATCCTCAAAGAATATGTTGCCTGAGAAAATGTTCTGCAGACCAAAGAGAAAGAGCTTTTGCAGCTCTGGAAATATGCAAAAGAAAATACTGATTATTTGACGAGGCTTTGATTTGGAAATTATGAGAGGATTCTCCAGATGCTTAATGCTGCCTGGCCGATGAGAGAAGAAATCTTTGAATTATTAGGAAAGCATCAGCGTTTTAATTATCTTGTCCCTCTTCAGAATAGCAATGAAGTTCGTCCTAATGGAGGTTTTTTTGGGTCGTTTGCTTTTATTAGTCTTTCGTGAGGGCATATCGTGGATATGCAGATTATTGATTCCTATCTGCCTGATCTTCTCGCTCCGAAAACTCGTATTCCTCTTCCTGAACGAACTCAGGGCTTTTTATCTGAGAAAACGGCTGGATTTATCTGAGGGAATAAGTTTTGATTTACTGATAAAGATGGGAAAAATCTGAAAACGCTTTATGAAAAGATTTTCCACACGGATTTTGATCCTGTCAAAAAGGCTCAAATGTTTAATCCCGATCAACGAAATCAACTTTTTCAGAAAGATATCAAGGGAATTGTGTTTCTTGATTCAGAATTGATTAGTTATCTTTTGCCTTCTTTCCGTTCTAAGTCATGGGAGTGGCAGTTTCTCAATGCGAATGTAGATCTTATCAGAGGAGAAGATAAGAGCAATAAAAAAGAGTTTTATATCAAAGATATTCAAAACTATTTGAAAGAAAATACTCTCCCACTTGCTAAGGCGATGATCAATAATACTCAGGAGCTTTTGCACAAAGGCTTTGTAAATATTTACCTTTCTCATGTTTCTCCGGAGTTGCGAGGATTTCTTCAGTCGTATGATCTTACTACGGTGTATGATCCAGCTTTTCTCTATTTTTTTAATATTAATACCTCATTTAATAAATCTGATGGTTTCCTCAAAAAACAGGTTGAAATTCAGAATGCCTCAGGACAGGTGGTTCTCGCTACGGAAGACAAAAAACTCAATATTAGCGGACTAGCTCCAGGTAAATATACCTTTAGGATTAGCTATACTCTTGATATTCCTAAAAGCTACAAAGATGAAATGTTTGCATTAGAAAAGAAATGGGGTATTAGTATGACCGATAGAGAAAGGTATATTCTCGCTTTACAATCCAAAAATCCAGATAAAGAACAGCCTCTAAAATGGCGATCAACTAAAGAAGTTATCTATTTTCCTAAGCATACTCGTATTTCGAATTTTCGTGGAGATGCTTATGATTTTGCGGTATTTGATTCAGATTTTGCAAAGGGAGTAACCTATCAATCTCAGATTGCTACCAATCAAACTACAAATACGATCATTCTTGAAGTTCAGCTTTTTTAGTTTTTTTGCTTATCAATGCTTAAACTTTTACAAGGTTATTATCATTTTCTTTCTCTGGGAAAATTTATGGAGCAGGTAATTTTGAGAAATGATCTCTCGGATCTTGCAATGAATTTACCTATTAAAACCTGAAAAAAATCATCTTTTCTCCTGAAAGAATCGCTTATCAAAAATCTTCTTGTTTCGCTGTATAAGCATCCTGATAAGAGGAATGTCTATGGTTATCTCACGGAAATTAGTGCTTTTAAAGGGATTTTCTCTGTTATGAGAGAGGTGATAGAAAATGATGCTTCTTTAAGGGAGTTTCTTAAAACAACGCTTCAGGATCAGTATTTCCCTTTTGAACAAATGATTAGGTTTCTCAGAAATGTGCTTAATCATTCTACGACCTCATGACTTACTTTGAAAGTGGAGGATTATGAAGTTCAGAGAGATTTTATCCTTTCTCCGAAAGTTCAGAGACTTCAAAAGCTCAAGGGATCAGCTGAGATCAGCTTGGATTTTGTTTATGCGAAGTATATTTCGCAGCGAAAAGGAAGTACCACCTATGGTATTCATTTTAAGCTGGATTTTGCACAGCTCAAGCCTTGAATTGGATTAGAGCATTTGATTAGTTGGCATGATCTGTATCTTTTGGCTGAGCTTTGTTTTAATCTTTCTCAGTTAGTAGAGAGAAGCTCTTCAAATTTACCCAAAGAAACTCCTAAAAAAACTTCTCTTCAATTAAAAACCCAGCCTAAGAAGAAAAAAACCTTTCAAACAAAGAAAGGTCCAAATAAAAAGAAGACAACTATTTAGATTTTTTTCTGATAGATTGGAACTCAGTTATTCGCTTCCTACCTCATTAGAGTGATGGTTAGTTTATTCTCTTGATTCCATAGTTCTATAGCTTTTTAACTTTGAGTAGAATCAAGTAAAGGATTGTACACAGAAAATAAAAGGGAAATCAGATCTTTGGTATTGAGGAGCTCGGTTTTTATTCCCATACCCCAAAGTCCCTCCTGGATCAAAGCGATTCTGGTATTCAGCATTTTTTGTCCTTTTACAAAATTTCTATATCTTGCTACGATAGTTTCTATATCATCCTTGGCATTGAGGGTATCCATAAATTTGCTTCGTCGAGGCTTTTTAACTTGTTCAGTGTCGGCTTCGTTTGTATAATAAGGAATAACAATATAGAATTCTTTTACATAGATTAAGCCTTGTTTCATATTGATGTCCTCGAGGAAGGAGGCATAATTTTTTCCCTGTTCTTTTAGGGCTCAAGGATCTAGTTTTTCTACGTTAGTGGTTACATAATTTAGATATTCCCTCAGATCAAGATAGGTATTGCGAACTAGAAACTGCAGTGGAAACTCTAGTCCATTTAAAAATCTTTTGTATTGTTCGAGAGTCGTTTGAATTTCATTAAAATTTTTGAGGTCAAGATTGATGCCCTCAGCTTTTAGCACGGCTCTAATTCCTCCATCCTTGAGAATGGCATATCCATCTTTAATTTCAGAAATTGGAAGCATGGTTTCCGTGTTGAATTGGGCTTCTTGTTTCCCTTTTTGGATATTCTGATTTTCTTTATTTTTCAAGAGCATGATACTTGGCTAGAAAGAGGTTAAAAAACAGATGCTGTTCTACGGATACCATTAAAGATGTCAAAGAATTCTTATTCGTTAGCAACTTTTTTAGCTACGACCATCATTCTTTTTGCATTACTTCCGATCGGATAGCATCCCATGAGGGTTACAAAGCTTCCATCTTTATCTTGGATTTCATGATAATATTCTGGGACTTGCTTTGGTAAGACGATTTTTCTCTCTACCATTTCGTAGGTAGTCAGCTGACCATTCCAAATGATTTGGAATTTCTGACCAGCTTGAAGTCTTGGTAAGTTTCTAAAGACAAATCCGTATTCATTATGCTTCCACCATTCTGTTGAACTATGTCAAAAAATGAGACTATTCCCTTGGTTTCCAGGAATAGGGGTTGTTGGGTATTTTACGGCACCTTGCATGAGTTCATCATCAAACTGACCTTCAGAAAAGTCTTCTTCTCCCTTGATTGGTACATCTACGAGTGGAATATTGATATTCAAATCAGGAATGATTAATCTATTGCTTGGAGGAAGTGTATTGAAGTTAAGGGTATGGGTTTCTTGTTTTTTATCAAGAAATTCTTTCATGGTAGGAGCAAGTTCTTCTTCAGTTCTGAAATTTTTCTGAAGTTGAGTAAACTGTTCTTCCAGTTCATTCAGTTTTTGTGCTTTTTGTTCTCTTTGATCTGCTGAGTGATGTTCTGTAATCGCTTCGAGATCGCTTGCAGTAGGTTGAGTTTCTTCAGTAAAGGTATCATTTATCGTCCATAGCACGAGTTTTGCATTGGTAAAAAAGAAAAATCCTGAAAAAACAATTAAGAAGAGGATAATCAGTGTTTTTAGCTCCGAGATAAGTTTCATTTTTGGTAATCTTATTTTTGGAAAAGAATAAGATTTTCTCTGGGTATTTGTTTTTTCAAAAGGGCTAGCAAAAAATTCTACTTCTTTATTGCTCTTCCCATATAAAGCTTCTAATTCATCAAGATGCACATACATATTTTATTCACGATAGCGGTTAAAAATCTACGTTTCTATTATACTTATTTTTTGAAATAAGAAAAAAAATCTGACTTTTTATCTTGCCTCTAGATTGACAAAATCAGATTTTGAGATATTGCTTTTTTCAATGTTTTTACTTTTTTTTGATAAGTTGATATGTTAAAGCGCCAATGCTTATTAAAAGGAGAGAAAAAGCCCACTTTGCCCATTCTGCAGAGATGAAGATGGAAAATTTCCAAGCATTTGCGAGATCGGCAGCTTGGAAGACAAAGCTCAAAAGCCACTTAATTGGAAAGCTAGCCCAAGTCCACCCAGTTCGGTTAACCAACAACATTGAACAAAAGCCTCCAATCGTGATAATCGGTACTAAAGGCACGATCAAAAGGTTAATCAAAACTCCCGTTAAATTCGTTTGTCCAATAAAGAAAAGGAGAATTGGTAGGGTCCCTAAAGTCGCTCCAAGTGTAGGTAATCCGTAATTTTTGAGGAATTTCGCTAAGAAAGGAAGTCTGATTTTTTTCTCTTTGGATTTGTTTTTTCAATCTTTTTCTTCTTGTAATTTTGTCCATCATTCTGACACGATAACGATACCGATCACGGCCCCGAAACTGAGCAAAAATCCGAGGTCATACGTTAGAAAAAACGGGTTGTAGCAGAGCATCACAGCGAAGGCGTATTTCAGGAGTCTCCAAATCTGGATTTCTCTTCCTCGGAATAATGCAAACAGCGAAAGTACCGCCATAATCAACGCTCTTATCACGCTAGAATCTCCACCACAGAGCAGGGCAAAGGCGATCACTCCGAGAATGATCAGTCCATTCCTGATATAAAAAGGAACCCAAAAGAGCACTGCACTCAGAAAAACTACGATCATTACGAGATTTCCTCCACTTACCGCAATAATATGCACGATTCCGCTCTCTATGAAGTTTTGGTAATCTGTTTTTGAGAGCTGGGATTTGTCTCCAATTAACATTCCTAGGAGTAAAGCGGCTTCTTTGTTAGGAAAAATTTTTTGGATACGTTCTTTGAGTCGGATTCTTGTGGTGCTAACCTGCTCATGAAGTCGAGAATCTTGGATTTTAGATACTTTGCTTGGAAGAGAGAATTTTTCATAGAGTGTCCCTGAGATGCCTTTCATTAGCATCCATTTATCATAGTTAAACTGGTATGCTCGAAAGGTATTTATGTCTCCGCTGAAGCTTAGTTCTGTATAGAGTTTTGATGTATCGATGGCTTTTAATGATGCTCCTAAGCGTATGCTTTTCCCAACCGGATGAGGTTTTTCGGTTTTGAGAAAGTATGTTTTCCCATTCTGAGTTTGGACGATATAGGTATTTGGTTTGGTTTGTTCAAGGACGAGGACCTCTTCCATAAAAGGAGTGAAAGCTGATTCAGTTTTTTCGATTCTTAGTGGAGAAAAGGAAAAAAAGTTTGAAATCAGATTTTGATCTTTTTGTACCAAGCTAAGGCTTATTGCTATGCTTGCCAGAAGAAATGCCGAAATTTGTTTCAGGAAGATCCCTTTGAACTTTGCAAGGAAAAAGGTTTGTCCTTTCTTTTTGATTCCTGTGATGAGTAGAAGAATAAACAGACTTAGCAGGAAAATCCCCATGAAAAATATGATTCCTCGCTTGAAACGGAGAAAACTTGTAAAAACCCGAGTAAACAGTGCAAAGCTTGCAATGAACATCGGTTTTTTGGTTAGGAGCTAAAGGATTTATAAAGTGTAGGAATCGTTTTGAACTTGTCAAGTGAAATTTAGAGGAGATATATTAAAAAGGGAGAAAAAGTTCTCCCTTAATTATGAAATTATGAACTGTATTTTTTATTCTTTTGTTCCTTTTTCTAAATTCTCGAGGTGGGTGGTATTCTCGGTTTCAGTAGTAAGGGTACTAGTTTCCTGATGTTCTCCTCATATTACTTCATCAATATGATTGATCGGATTTTTGACAAGATCCTTTGCGGTATCAAACGTATTTACCCCAACTTCTTTTGTTTTTTCAACGACCTTTTTCCCTACTTCTTTAATTGCTCAGAAAACATTTGTCGCTTTTGTTTCGATATTTCCTCTGTTTATTTGTATTTCCTGTCAGGCGTTTTTAAGTGTATCTTTCATGTTTACTCCGCTTGTTTTTACGCTTTCAATTGTGTTTTTTCAGATTTCTTCTACTTGATTTCAGAGATCTTTCCCTAATTGAGCAGTAGAATTTACCGTTCCTTTTATGATATTCCCTGTTGCGTTTAGAGGATTTTTGCTAAATTGCTGTGCTCCTTCACTCATTGTGGTTTGTAGGGTTTTCCCAAAGTCAATTCCCTTATCAGCAAGGGTTTCTGCTCTATCTTTTACTTTTTCTCCTAGATTAACTCCTTTTTGAATTACAGTATTTGTTTTTTCTACTACTCTTCCTGGAACTTCTCTGATCTGCTGCGTAATTTCCTTCGTTTTATCGGCAGCAGTAGCTACCAAGTTTTCTGTTTTATTAAGGAGATTTTGTGTTGAATTCACAAGGGTATCGAAAAAACTGGATGTTTTCTTTCATTCCTGAGGAAGTGTCTCTTGAGCTTGGTTTTCTTGATAGCTTGATTGTTGTGTTGAGGAGGTTTGAGGAGCTCCTGTTTCTGGATGAGGTTGGTTGCTTATTTTCGCAAAAAAGTTTACGACATTTTTTACTCCTTTTTCAAGAAATCATGGCTTTCTCTCTGTATTTTCCTTTGAATTGATTTTTCAAAGTTCAACCGTTGTAGCTTGGTTTTCAGTTTCTGGCATTTTGTTTATTCTTTAGGCGGATAAAAAAGGATTTTCCTTTCTTATTATACTCTGAAACTTTTTAAAGTCAAAAAATCAGACTTTTTCTCTTATTACCTCTAACAGGCAGGGCTATTTATTCAGCAAGATGGTGAGAGGAGTGGTGTGATTGCTTTATTGAGAAGCTGCTTTAGCTTCTTTTTCTGATTCTCGTTTAGTGCAGTGTTTGGGTCTTCTTGTTCTTCTAATGTGTTAAAATGAGATCAAACGATTTCTCCATTTTTTATGACCACAAGTAGTGGAACATAGAGTCTTTTTATTTGAGGATCATTCAGTCCTTCATAAGCAGGAAGTAGATGATTGAGTTTATTCAGCAAATATTGATATTCGGGACTTGTTGCTTTTTTGATAATAAGCTCTCCTCCTGTTCCTAAGGCTTTTTCATCACGAATCTCTTTTGGATCAAAAACATAAAGATCTGAAATCTGATTTTCTTCCATTACTTCAAAAAGGTTTGGAAGGAGATTTCTACACCATGGGCAGCTTGGGAATCAGAAGTAAAGGATTCCACTTCAGTTTTCCAAAAATTCTTGTGCTCCAGAGAAGTCCAGTATATGGATATTTAACTGCTCGGGAACAAGCATATAGGGTTTTGTATTATTTAGTGCTTCATAGCTTGATTTGAATAATACGGTATCATTTTTAGAAATTTGAGAGCCGTTTTCTGTGTTAATTACTCTGTTTTCTTCCTTGGGATGAGAAATATTGCATCAGGTGAGGATGATGCTTCCTAAACATACGAAGAAAGTAAGTGCTTTCATTATGAGATATAAAAGATAAAACAAATTGAAGTATAGGTCTTTGATTGTAAAAAACAAGAAAAAATCCTGATTTGATTCAGGATTTTCTCATATATTCTTGTGAAAAATTCAAACTATTTCACAGCAGCCTTGAAATCAGAACCAGCCTTGAAAGTAACCACCTTCATTGCAGGGATCTTAATCTTCTGCTTAGGATTCTGAGGATTAACTCCTTCTCTAGCCTTTCTTTTAGAAGCTTTGAAAGTTCCAAAACCTTGAACTCTTACTTCACCGTGTTTTTTAACACCAGCAATAACTGTGTCGATAAAAGCGTTTACTAATTCAGCAGCAAGTTTCTTAGAAACTCCAAGTTCAGCAGCCAAGCTAGCAATAAGAGCTGTTTTTGTCATTGTTGTAACAAAATAGGATATAAAAAGTACTTTGTACACTAGTATCATACGAGAGTTGTTGCTGTTTTCAAGTCGAATCAAGAGATTTTTACAGCTTTTTTATTTCTTTTTTTTTGTTCGGAAATGTGCTTAAATACTGATTTTTCTCATTTTTTTGCGAAAGAGTGCGAGTTTTAATTATTGACATACAAATTATTATATATTTAATATCTCACAAACCAGTCCAAAGGGAAAAGGAAAAGATAAGGCGTGGTAAAGACAGCCAAAGCAAGGGCGAGTTTCTTTTTTTGATCTGAAGTCAAATCTGTTTTAGCAAAGCTCCAATAATAATTGAAAAAGAAAATACTGACTCCAGCAATCAACAGCCCTCCCACAGTCCAAGCTAAAGCCACAGGATGCTTCCAAGGATGATAACTGATCGCTGCTGTGATTTCATAAGGTCGTCAAAAAGGTTTCTCCAATGCGAAAGAGAGGAATAAAAATCCAGCTCCTAGAAGATCTGCCAAAAATCCGAAGCCCCAGATTTTCAAAATACTCTTTTTGTATACTGCCAGAATATTCTGAAGCTTCGCAAACTTGGCTCCTAATCGGAAAACGAGTGAATCAATTGCAAAATTTGCAGGGAAGACCACTAACCACGCTGGAGGCAAGAAAAGGAGCATCCAAATTGGGAAAATTACATTATACAGCTTTATACGTTTTTTCATTGTATAAAGATAAGAAAATAAAACTGATTTCATTCTAAGGATTCTTTTGACAAAAGCAAAGTCAAAGCTTTTCGCTATAAGGACTTGGAATTCGTTCAACAGAAGGGAAACGCACCTTCAAAAGCGAGAGCAACTTTGGGAACTGAACTTCGTACTGAGGAGAAAAAAGATGCACTTCACAGACCAAAGCCTGAATCTTTTCCCAGCTTTCCTCTTGGAGATCAAAGAGTACCTCAAACTCCATCCCTTCAATATCAAGTTTCATGAGGTCTATGGATCAGATTTTTTGATTTTGTAGATAGTCATTGAGATTTTCACAGCGAACTGAGGCAGAGGTTCAAGCAGGATTGAGAAAGGAGCGAAATTGGCTTGACTGCATCGTTTTCGTAGGGTTGAAGAGAAAATTATAGCCTCAAGGGATCTTCGCAACTCAAAAAGGATTGA
>CAUTUR010000034.1:0-10476 GCA_963541585.1 uncultured bacterium
CCACAAAAAAAGTATCTTCACGGAGTAAAGATCAGATTTTTTTGACATCATAAATTCCTCCTGTTACATTAGAAACTTGACCACAAGAAACCACTTTAACTTCTGGAGTATATTTCTGTTGAAAATCCTCATAATCTACTTCAAACTGATCATTCAATCCAAAAAATCTGACTTCAAATCCAAACTGTTTAGCAAGTGACATCCATGGTAAGGTATTGGCATGATGGTCCCGAATTCCAACGAGGACAACATCTCCTTTCCCCAAGAATCCAGAGTTTACAAGGCTCTGAGCGAGGAGGTTGAAAGAAGCAGTTGCATTTGCAGTATAGATAATCTCTTTTGGTGTGCAGTTAATGAGCTCAGCAACCAGCCTTTTGCTTTTATGATAGTGGAGTTCTGAGTTCTCAGAAAGAGAATACAGCCCTCTATGAATGTTTGCATAGTCATGTTGAATAAAACGGGAAACTCCATCAATCACCATTGTTGGTTTTTGGGTTGTCGCCGCATTATCAAGATAAATGATCTCTGGATGATTTGCTAAAAGGGGAAAATCTGATTTTTGCATAAGAGAAGAATAAAATAAAAGTCTGGTTTTTTATCTTCAAGAATATACTTCTTTTGATCCCTTTGAAAACTGGAATATTATAACTTTACTATAGGAATATGTATGAGTTTTGCAAGAGGAAGCCCATTCCTTGAATTTTAGAAAAAACAGACTTTTACATCTGTCTTTTCATCAATATTCTTGAAAGATATCTATTCCTTATCTGGTTGTAGAAGGAGCGGTAGGAAGAAGTTTTTGTGCTTCTGGAGTAGAGAAAATTGCTTGCAATTCCTGAACTAATGCCCAGTGTTCCTTTTCTAATTCTGCAACTTTATTTTTGAGTGTCGCAAGCTCATCATTTGATGTTGATTGAATTTGAGTGGTCTTTGCTGGTAAAAGCTGAGTTTCTACTGCTCATGTGGTATTTTCTTCATCTAAGCATTTCGGTTCTTCGTAATTTTCACATTGCATTAAGGTACAAGCGATTTCTCCATTTGCTAACCTATTACAGGTATTACATCCATCGTGGAAAGTTTTGCAAGTAGCTGGAATCTTGCTAAGGATCTCATCTAAATCAGGAGTTTGCTTATCTTCTGTAGTGGCATCACAATCCGGACAACTACAGCTAGATTGATCGTAGAGGTGCTGCTTTACGGATTCAGGTAAAGCATTTGCTCGGTAAGAGACGAGATTGCTATTTTGACTCTCATAATTGGTATAGATTCGGAGTCCTACAAGTGCTAAAAGCCAAAAAAGGCTGGTTCGTAAAATAGTTTTGAATACTTTCATCTTTTTTTATCTGTAAATAAAGTAAAAACTAGGTAAAAAGTCTGAATTCTTGAGGAAGTGGTGCCTCAAAGGCAATCAGCTTTCCATCAAGGTTTTTGAACTCATACCTCCAACAGTGTAGCAATTGCCTCTGAATATGCAAGCTTTTGTAAATAATCCTATTTAAAACAGGTTTTCCATAGATCAAATCTCCTAGAACAGGGAAATTCTCGCTCGCAAGATGGATTCTGATTTGGTGCATTCTTCCGCTATAGAGCTTGACTTTCACAAGTGAAATCGTTCCAAGTTCAGTATATTGCATGGTTTTGAGGAGTCGG
This sequence comes from uncultured bacterium, assembly GCA_963541585.1. Taxonomy (GTDB): domain Bacteria; phylum Patescibacteriota; class Gracilibacteria; order Absconditabacterales; family Absconditicoccaceae; genus HOT-345. The sequence goes on from CAUTUR010000034.1 coordinate 1,651, forward strand.
CATTCAGTTTTTGAGTCCAGACCATCGCTTTCATTCAGTTGCATCTGTGCTCTGGCAAATTTTGCATTATAGGTCTTCTCTATCGCCTTATCAATCACGAGGTGCTGAGGGAACTTTCCAGCTACCAAAGTCTGATAATACTTACTAATCCCCCTTTCTCTAATCACTTGATTGATATATTGTAGTGCTTCATAGGTTTTTGCCGCGATCAAAACGCCGGAAGTATCTTTATCCAGCCTATATCAAAAAGAAGGTTTAAAAGTCTGACTTTCTTCCGTTTGGAATCCGGTTTTCTCGCAGTATCGCTCCAAATAATCGTTCATACAGAGGTCGTTTCGGTGTTTATTGCTCGGATGCAAGACAATTCCTGCCGGCTTATTGAAAACAAGCCATTGCTCATCTTCATACAAAATCCGTGATTTTACGAGCTCAGGATCCAGCTTTTGAAACTTCTTTTCCTTTTGAGAAAGGGCGAGTTTGGCATCTTTTTTCCCAAGGCAGTGATCAGGAAACTCTAGAAGATCGCCTTCCAGAAGCCTTGCTTCCTCTTTGGCTTTTTTGCCATTGACTCTCACATCTCCCTTACGAATCCAAGAATAAATATCAGAAAGTCTGACCTGAGGATAGGGTTTGCAAAACTTCCTCAGAAAGCGGTCGCATCTTTGGTTGGCTTGATCAGCCATGATGGTAATTTGCATGTGTGATATGAAAGTAAACTATTTTTAACTATACTAAAAGACCTTATAACTTCAAGAAAAAATATATTGACTTGATAGAGAAAATAAATATATTCTGCTTTGTTTTTTAGTATTAATGAATTGAAAAAATGTGTGAAAATCCAGATAAGGTTACAAAATTATGTAAAGAAATCGGTTCTTTAGGAGAGGAAAGAGAACGTAATATGGGAGGAAATGCTACTCTTCAAAAAGAAATAGAGGATGAAATTAGAAGAACTTGTTTAGAAATTTTAACAGAGTTGTTACCTAGTAGAAGAAAACCGACTTCTGAATAAGGAAGCCGGTTTCTTTTTTATCTTCTAGTGATTTTTCTCATTTTCCCTCTGGTCCATCCTGATGCTGGAGCGATAACCATTTCAGAACCTCCGGACGGAGTCCTGATATATCTATAACCATCAGGGTCAGTTCTTAGTCTAGTTTCCCAGCATACTTTCCTTCCTCTCAAAAACCAATTGTAAGTTGCTCCCTTAGGATTGGTATATACACCGGTTATTCCGAGTTCTTTTGCTTCTTCAAGTTCAAGTTTTCTCTTGGGGTAGTCAAATCTTCTACTTCCGCGAACTCTACTTGCTTGTTTAGCTTGCTGAGCCTTTTTTTTTGCGATTCCTTGTTTATTGGTTCTACTTGCCATATTATCATACTGCTATCGGTTAAAATTTCTTGTTCTTTAGATTCTTCGCTTCAGAATCATGATTACTGAAAAAAACTCTTCATTCTGAATATTTAACTGCTGATTAGTTCAGGTTTCCCTTTATGAAAAAGCATATTCCATTTTGCTTTCAAAAGTACGCGATATTGCACGGCATATTGTACCACACTAAAGAGTGAGGTTGTTGCGAGATATAGCCCAATACCTGCCTGAAAAGACCAAACAATAGAAGCCATCATTACGGTCATCATAATATTTATTGGAACCATCATTTTTGACATATCTGGCATTGCTACACCACCAGGCATTGCTGTAGGTTTATTTGCTTTCTGAGTCAAGCTGGTGAGCCAAAATTGGAGAGCATTCAAACAAGCAACGAGAATAGTCAGAATTAAACTGTTTTTTTCAAAAAGATCAATCCCTAAAAACATTGAATGAATATTCTGTGTATCTAGATACTGATTTCCAAAACTGAAAAAGAAACTATAAAGCCATTCATTTGGGACTTCTCCAGTAGCAAATTTTCTGATCACATAGTAGAGACCAATAAAAACAGGAAGCTGAATTAGCATAGATAAGCATCCTTTCATCGGTCCAGCCCCTTCTTTCTTGAGGAGTTTCATTGTTTCTTCAGAAAGTTTTTTTGGATCGTCTTGGTATTTTTCTTGGATTTCCTGCATTTTAGGCTGGATATTTGACATTCCTTTGCTCATATTTGCTCCAGCTACAGAGTTTTTCAAAAGCAAAAACCTGATCGCTAACGTGAGTAGGATGATTGCAATTCCAAGATTCCCACCAAATAGTGCCAAGAAAACAATCAAAAGATTAAAAACAGGACGGTATAAGAATTCTGCCCATAAAATATTCCACCAGTTCATATGCTAGTTTATTATTGAGGTAAAAAATCTGTTTTTCTCTTAAATGCACAAAATAGTGCCTATACTTTCATAACTTCATCAACCTTGGCTTTTACAAGATTATCGATTACTGCTGACTGATTTTTGGTAAGCTCATCAATATTTTTTTCATTTGCTTTATGGTTGTCTTCAGAGATTTCCTTTGCAGTAAACTGCTTTTTGGTATCTGCCATTGCTTCCTGTCTAATGCTTCTAATCTGAGTTTTTGTATCTTCTCCCATAGCTTTGACCTGTTTCGCAATGTGATCTCTTCTTTCCTGGGTTAATGCAGGGATTTTTACGAGGATATGAGAACCTTGATTATCCAAACCAACTCCCAAATCAGCCTCATAAATAGCGTTTGCAATATGCTTTGAGCTTGCTTTATCTCGAGGTTCAATCTTTAGTGTTGTGGTATCCATCACGGTGATATGAGCTAGGGTATTGAGTTTCATGGTCCCATAATCGGTAGTTACATTGAGGTTTTCTACAAGTCCTGTCGTTGCTCTTCCGATCTGTAATCCTGCAAATCCATTCTCGAGATAGGCAATAGCTTTTTTCATTTGCTGTTCATAGGTTGAAAGCTCCATTTTTTCTTGTATTTTACTTGATAAAAAGTTCAAATTTAGTATATAAAGAAAAATCTGACTTTTTCAAGGAAAAATCGGAGTTCTTACAGTGAGAACGAAAAGAGAAAAAGATTTAGCTTGAATATTTGATATGAAAATTCATAGTTTACTCCTTACTTTAGTTTCTATCTGACTTTTTTCTCCTTTTTTTTCTTATACTTTTGCTCAAGAGAAGCAAAGCTGTGAAAGTAATCCTCCAGTTTGTAGTGCGACACCACAAACAATGAACCTTTATTTAGAATTTCAGAGTGAGGCTGCTGGACTTCTCAAAATAAATAATTTTGAAACCGCCACTGAAGCTGTAAATCAAGGAGAGTGAGGAATTTTTACAAATAAACTCCTAGAAATTGATGCTTTAGAAAGGTTTGATGAAAGTTTAGCAGGGCAGGCTCTGAAGGTTTTTTATCTTACAAGTGCGAGATCAGCGACGGCACTGATTACTTCAGCTTTTCTTTTTGAACTTTCTGCACTTTCTACTCTTGCGGATTCTAGTGTTGGACTGACAATTCTTTTCCATGATAGGCCAATTGTGAGAGATTGGGCAAAATTACTAGAGATTGAACGAAATCTGAATCAATCTGCTTATTATCTCGGGAAAGTATGAGAGATTACGAAGACAATTACCAAGGCAGAACAGCTAAAATCACTTTTGAAAAGCTATCAAGACAAAGGCCTTTTTCAAGATACAGCGAGTTTCCCATCAAGTATTACCTATACGGATCTTATCACAAATTTGGTGAGATTAAATCTTGCAACGAAAGCCTTTATCGCGTATGGATCAGTACAGCCTCTAGAACAACGAAAGTTTTGATGAAGTACGATTACTTTGAGTCCAGTACGGCTAGAAAAAATAACATCAGAGTATCAATGCGTGAGATGGAATGCTGGATTTAAGTGTAATACTTCTTGGAAACGTCTTTTGCAGAATTTTCAATCTCTTTTGCAGAGTACTGAACATCAAGGAGAAAAAAGCTGGAATCAGATTTCTCAATCTTGGAAAAATTTGGTTCAGGCTTTGTGAACTTTCCCACAAGGATTTTCAGCAAATCTAAAAGGAAAATCAAGCGATGCCTATCTTACAGAAAGAGAAAAAATTCTTCTGAGAGATATCTACGGACTTGATACGACGAGGATGACAAAAGATGAAGCCTTGAGTATTATTTCTCTCAGTAAAACGACCAAAAACCAGTGGAAAGAGACGAGTAAAGGTTTAGGAACTTTGTGGAAAAAGACTTGGACTTCACTAACAGATACTATCAAAGACTATAAGAATACCGTATCTAATGCGCTTGCATCTAGAGCTAATCAACTCAAAGAACTATTCAAAGAAAATGAACCTTCTTCTCTTTCCGCTGGAGAAAGGGCTGAAATTTTTGAACAAGAATTAACAGAAAATTTACTTCTCCTTTCTACTGCAAAAGCCCAGGCAGATGCTCTCTCAGATAATTCTAATAATATTGCACTGACTCAGCAGTTTTGAGAGCTATCAGTACTCACAAGAAAGCTCTTGGATACGATAGGAACTAAAGAAAAAAATCTCAGAAAGACGCTTAATGCCGTCTGTGTTTATCAGTGCTCAAACAAAGGAACTTCAACTTGTTATGTTCAATAAGCTTTATTCATTTTTTAGACTTGATGAAGAAGACACTCTTTCTCTTATGCGGTATAGTGATGTTTATGATTAATCTAGTATCTGCCGACAATAAGATAAATTTTGTAGATGAGAAGCTCCTTTGAACAATTGTTTCCGAACTTTCTTCAATTAGGCAGGCAACTACGAATCTTCAGGATAAAAAGGAAGTTGTGCAGGCTTTTTGTTCTAAGCTAAAAAATAAAAATTTTTCTCAAGAACAAAATTTTCCGAGCAATCAGTCACTTTTTCTTGCTCTACTCTGTAATCATAATGGCATTCATGCAGATTATTTCCAAGAAACTACCTTCAGTTATCTCAAGAAAAATAAACCCTGAGATTCCGAACTGCTTTCCTATAAAACAGCAAAATTTACCAAATCTTGTCAGTCTGAATATCAAGAAAGTTGTAATCTCGCACTATTAGCTGATGAAATCATGACTCAACTATTTTCCGAGCTTTTTACGCTCAAACAAGCAGAAATTTTTGGACTTACTTCGCTCAAATTGGCGAGTGATGCTGATATTAATAAGGAGATTAATAAGTATGTTTTGGAAAAATTTGCAATTCCTAGTGAAGGAAAGAAGGGTTTTTGCTGAGAAAATGAAGATTTGAGCTATCCTAAAACCTGTACTCTTCTCAAAAAACAAATGAAATCTTTTCTCCCAACAATCCAAAAGTTTAAGCTCCTAGATCCGCTTCCTTTGTATGATACAATCAAGGAAAAAAATCTGACTTCTGATTTTAAGCCTTGTCAATCGAATAGAAAAATACCTTATGATCTCGTCCTTTGTGGAACGCTATGAGAAACTGATAATGGACTCCGTCCTTTTATCAATATGCTGTATAATGAATTGACGCGATATTTCACGTTTACAACGTATTATAAGTGGATTCTTAGTCAAAAAAATACGGTAGATGAGGCAACAACAGATGAAATTAGTCAACTCGAAGCGAGTCAGGAAAAACTCCTTTTCTTAACAAATAAAACGCTAGATGATCTCCTAAATTTTTCAACAAGCTATCCAATCCATATTGGGATGCTTATGTATCAGGAAGATTTACTTCGTTTCAGAAATAGATTAAGCAAGGTAGTTACTCCATTTTATACCCTTTATCATAAACTAAGAAATGTCCAAGAAGGTCAGTAAAAATCAGATCATAAAAAGGGCTTTTTTTCTCCTTTTTTTTATGGTATTATTTGGACCAGTTTTTGCTGATTCCAAGATAGAGCTTGATCTTTTCTCTCAACGAAATAAGACATTTTTTAAGTATCAAGAAAAAAAGTATCATCAAGAAAAGTCTTTATCTACCAATCTATTTAAACTGAATGAAGAACAGTATTCTACAAAAAAGAAAGCTCAGATTTTAAAGGGAATTGCTACCACAAAAGAAGCCCTTAATGCTCAATATGCAAGCTGTTCTCTTTCAAATGATCAGATTGCTACAATTCTTTTTTTTACGAATGATGATTTCGCGAGAGAATTAAGGAAAAGTCTAGAGAATAAAAAGCTTCCAAAAAGAGATGCTTATGAAAAGACCTGTAAAAAGCTGACTTCCTGCATTGAGGGAAAAACAACAGCAAACCTTAATAAAAAATGTGAAGATATTATCAATGAAAATTATACTTTCTGATGGAAGGATCAAGCTCGTAAATTTATAATAGAAGAAAGTAATCTCTGAAAGGATAAGTATCAGAATGGAAATATCGAGGATTCTGCATATGATCTTCTCTATGATATTCGTCAGATTGGAAAGATTCTTTTCGATGATACTAAATCTCCAACTGAAATTTTATTTTATAGATTACCAAATTTTCCTTCTCAGACCTCTCCAAAAAGCTGAAATCAGAATTCTTCCTCTTTGAATCTAGGATATCAAATAAACTGAAATCAGGACAATCTTTCATTATCTGGTTCTGCTCAAGGAATAAGATGAGAGAGAGTTGCTTCAACAAGTCAAAGTTCAAATGGGATCAGTGATGATCCGACAATTAGTCAATTTATTCAAGCGAAAAACGGAGATAAAACGACATTTGTTAATAAGGCTTTTGTGAATAATTGTGTCGTGGTAGGAAGTCCTATACTTGAAAATTTACAACATCAAAATGCGGAAGTCTCACTTCCTTCTCCCTTCTCTGTTTCTGAAAAAGAGCTTGATGATATAGTTACTGATATTTTGAAGAATAGTGATTCTATTAAGCAGACTACAGCTCCTGATCTTCCTAGAGGACAAGAAGGAGATGGGAATCAGCTCCCTGATAATATGAATCTTCTTAATGACATAAAAAAACAGTTAGAATCCTGTACTAAAAAATGTGATGGACTGAGGCGAGATGAGAGACAGGTGTGCAAACTTCAATGTCTTTGTAAAGAATATCATTCACCAGCGCTTGCCAAAAATGCTACTTTCCATTTTTTAGAGGAATGAGCTTTTAAATTGAGAATTTGTACGATTCCGAGTAAAGTCGTTCTTGTCTCTACGAGATCAAAAATGCTTTATACGATAGAGAGTGTATTGAGGGAGATACAAGATAGTATTAATGGACTTTACGAAAGTGGGGAACTGACGACTAAAACGAAAACCAAGGAATTTTTTGATACCTCACTTTCAAAATATAAATTCTCCAAGAATATCAGTTTTATCCTTGGAATAGGGAAAACTCCTTCTACAGCACATCCTAATGAAAAACAAGAACAAAAAGCTGAAGAAAGCTTTACAGACAGTTTGAAAGAAAATATCCTTTCTACAGAAAATGAGAGGAATCGTTATGTGATAATTGATACCTATGACACGACGAAAAATTCTAGAAGTATAAGAAAAACCGTTGGAGCACCTCAAAAAGATGAAAATTTTCTTACTCCATCAACAGTCCTTACTCAGCATAAATTTGCAGTACTTAACGATCAGGTGAGTGATTATTTGGACAGAAATGCAAACCTTCTCCTAGAAATAAATGATAAACTCAAAGAGCTTGATCAGGTTTTAAGGTCATTATCTCAGAAAAAATAAAAAAGGACATCAGAATTTTTTCTTAGTCCTTTTTTATAAAGTAGATATCTTTTTATTAATCTAATTTGTGAATAACCAGTCCACTTCTGAGTTTTGGTTCAAACCAGGTGGTCTTTGGTGGCATAATATTTCCGGTATCAGCAATATCAATGAGTTGTTGCATACTTACTGGATAAAGTGCAAAAGCAACTTTCATTTCTCCATTATCTACTCTTCTTTTGAGCTCTCCAAGTCCTCTAAGTCCTCCTACAAAGTCAATTCTCTTGTCGGTTCTGAGGTCTTTGATTCCGAAAAGCTGATCCAAAACGAGATTGGAAAGGATTGTCACATCAAGCACTCCAATCGGATCTTTATCATCATAGGTACCTTCTTTCGCAGTAAGGGAGTATCGTTTATTTCCTAGATACATACTGAAGTTGTGGAGTGCTGTAGGTCTATATTCAGCTTCTCCTTTTTCTTCTACAGTAAAATGAGTCTGAAGTTTCTCAAGGAGTTCTGCTTCGCTCATTCCGTTGAGGTCTTTCAAAACTCTATTGTAATCCATAATTTTAAGCTGATTATCTGGGAAAATTACTGCCATAAAGTAGTTAAATTCTTCTTCTCCAGTATAGTCAGGTTTTGCGGTTCTTCTCTCAAGTCCAACCCTTGCAGCAGCAGCAGTTCTGTGGTGTCCATCAGCAACATAGAGTGCAGGAACTTTCGCAAAAAGTTCGGTAATTTTAGCAACCAAAGCCTGATCATTGATCACTCGGAAATGATGTCCAAATCCATCATCTGCCACGAAATCGTACTCAGGTTTCTGATTTTTTACAACTTCTTCAATGATTCCATCAAGCTCTGCCTGTGCTGGATACGCAAAGAAAACCGGTTCTACATTTGCATCGGTAATGTTTACATGGATCATTCTATCATCCTCCTTATCTCTACGAGTAAGTTCGTGCTTTTTGATGCTCTCATTGAAATAATCATCAATGCTCGTGCAGGCTACGAATCCGTATTGGGTTCTCTCTCCCATAGTTTGTCCGTAGATATAGATTTTTGGTTCAGCATCTTGAACAAGCCATCCTTTATCTTGGAATGCCTTGAAGTTTTCTACGACCTTGTCATATACGGCTTGAGAATGCTCATCAGTCCCTTCTGGAAGGTCAATTTCTGCCTTGGTAACATGAAGGAGAGAATACTGATTTCCTGCAGCTTCTTGTCTCGCTTCAGCTGAATTCATCACATCATAAGGGCGAGATGCGAGCTGTGCTACGATCTCTTGTGGAGGACG
>CAUTUR010000035.1:0-10139 GCA_963541585.1 uncultured bacterium
TGAGGAGATTGGAGCTTTTTTACTTGACAAGCTAAAAAAAATAATTATACTAAGAATAGTTTTTTTAGAGAACTAACTTTTTAGTTTATAGCAGAAGGAAAGATGAGGAATATGTTAACAGCAGGATTAGTACGATTAAGTGTGGTTTGATCAAATCCGGTAAAAGCACAAGAAGTTAGGACCTCAAAGGCATTGAAAGAAACCTTAGCTTCTAAGGGAGAAAAATCAAATAAAACTCAAGAGCAAACAATTGATTTTCAGCAAGTAAGGAAATCATGAGAAGAAAGGAAAACTGCAGAGGCGAAGAATGTGGCAGGAGAAAATTTGATTTTGGACGAGCAAGGAGTAGAGGAGTATTTTGCACAGAATGGAACAGTACCCTATTTAAGCAATGGAGCAACGATTGATGGTGAAAAAATTATAAATAGTTGAGTTTGAAATGAAAGCTATTGTTATTTTTATCTATCTAATAATGATAGTGTTATATTAGATGCTTCAAATATAGATCACTTTGATATGGAATGATCATGTGAAGATATATGAGGTGGAAAAATAAAAATAACATGACATGCAGTAATTACTATTCATAAAGGAGATACTTATACACACGTAACAATCAATAACGGAGCGAATTTCACAGAAGAAAATGCAGAAGGAAAGGAAATCGCACATACCGATACCTTATATTTTTCAAATGAAGTATGAAATATTCCAGAAGAGATTAAAGAACAATTAACAAATGGAAAATGATTCTATACGAAAAAAATAGGTCTTCCTAAACATCAAGATCCTGAATATCTTGTAGGATATGCTCAAAGAATTAGTGGAAATTCAAAGGGGCGAGTTGATTCTGAATGGGGGGATGTTGGAAATAATGATTTTCCTTTTAATCATTATGTTTCTCTAGAAGATTTTATTAAGGAGGCTGATTGTACTCCTTACAAAGAGGTTACCAGAACTATAGAAAATATTTGAGGGAAAAATTATGAATGTATTTTGAAATTCTATAGTATAATACCTATTGGAACGGATTGATCGACAGCTCATGCTTCCATTGTCTGATGAGGAATCCCTTGAAAGATAGTGAATTTTGCAAAGATTGAAGTTAAAGAAATGGCAACATACGGAAAAATGAATGAAGGCTATGACTCTACCCAGATAGAAGCTCCAAAATATTATGATAATGTGGGGAAAGAAGTGGCTAAAGACAGTTTAGAACTAGGAAAAACGTATCAACTCAAAGTGCAGGCTAAGCCTGACTATAAGATAACGAGTGTGATAGTTAATGGGGAAGAATATACTCCAACAGAAGAAGGGGCATTTACTATAAATTTTGAAGTAAAAAAAGATAATAAGATAGAGATAAAATCCGCTTCAACCTCAGGAATAGAATGAACAGAAGTTAAAGAACCAGGTATAAGTTCAGAAAATGGGATGCTGAGTATAGATACGCAAGATACGCCACTCCAATCCGTTCAAATTTATGATCTAAAAGGGCAGCTCATTGCTCAGAAATCTAAACCTGAGTGAGTGGAAAATTTCCAACTTTCTCAAGGATTATATCTTGTAAAGTGGAGAACGGTAAAAGGGGAATCAAAAACTGTAAAAGTTATGGTAAAGTAAACTTTTTAGTTTATAGAGGGAAGAAAGATGATAGAGAAAATAGGAAAGTTTGTGGATGGAAAAGTTGCTGCAGGACTTATAGCAGTTTCAAGTCTATGATCAGCATGAGGTGCGATAGCTAATACTTCAAATCAGAGTAAAGAGGAAATTAGTAAAGTACTTGTTGTTGATCAAGAAGGAAAGGAGAATACTGAAGACAAGAAAACAATTGATTTTCAGCAAGTAAGGAAATCATGAGAAGAAAGGAAAACTGCAGAAGCGAAGAATGTAGCAGGAAAAAATTTGATTTTAGACGAACAAGGAGTAGAGGAGTATTTTGCACAGCATGGAACAGTTCCATATCTAAAAAATGGATCAACAATTAATGGAGATTCGGTGGATATAACCTCTCGTCATATGGAGTATTTTTGTTATTTATCTAATAATGATAAGGTTTATTTTAACCCATGTGGTTTAGTTATAGACGAGATACACTGATCATGAAAAATGGTTGATGGGAAAGTTGAAATATATGGGCATTGCGTGATTGATGTAAAAAATCCTAAAACGGGTGGCTTTGGAGATATCACAATCAATAATGGAGCAAATTTCACAGAAGAAAATGCAGAAGGAAAGGAAATCGCACATACTGATACCTTGTATTTTCAAGGTTCAGGAGAGAAGTTGCCGCCAGAAGTCGTTGAGATCATTACGAAATGAAAAGGATTGTTTGAAAAAAAAGTTGGGCTTCCAGTTCACACGAGTAATCCTGAATATCTTGTTTGTGTTGAAGAAAGAGTAAAAGAAGAGGAGGTTTTGGAAAATGGTGGCAAATGGAAATATACAAAAGGAGATCTCTCGTTGGGTGATTATTGAGAATTGAAATGAGTTATTAAAAAATTGGAATGTAATCCATATGCCACTACTGAGCAGGAGATAAAAATTTGAGATAAAATTTATAAACTTCTTTTTAAAAACTATTGTTTGCTTGTTCGATGAACAGATTGATCAACAGCTCATGCTAACATTGGAGGAGGGACGATCCCATCACATTATTTTAACGCAGTAGAGGTAGATTTAAAAGAGATTATCAATACCGGTATTTCATCTACTGAGATCAAAGAACCACGTATAAGTTCAGAAAATGGAACGTTGATTATAGATATGCAAGATACGCCACTCCAATCCGTTCAAATTTATGATCTAAAAGGGCAGCTCATTGCTCAGAAATCTAAACCTGAGTGAGTAGAAAATTTTCAACTTTCTCAAGGCTTATATTTTGTGGAGTGGAGAACGGTAAAAGGGGAATCAAAAACTGTAAGAGTTATGGTAAAGTAAAAAAAATGTAACAGTAAAGAAATTAAAAACTGATTGAGCTTTCTCAAAAAGCTTTACTATCCTTTAATGAGATTAAATCGTGCGTTCGTAGAGGTGCTTTCTTTAATAAGCCAAGTTTCGTTCTTTTGTAGGAGTCTGATTGTTCCTTGGACGAGATTTCCATTCGAGACTACAAAACTGACTGTTCAGATTTTGTTCTCTTTTTCTAGGTTGATAAGATCTCAGTATCGAACATAGCTTTCCTCTCCAATATCAAAGACAGTCATGCTTGTTTTTTTGAGTTCATATCTTGTTCCCAGAAGCTCCACAAATCCAGCCTGAAAAAACTGATTTTTGAGGAGGTTAATATCAAATGCAACGGCATAGCTTCCTTCTTGATCTCCTGTTGCAAAATTTCAATCATTCGTTCTTTTCGTTGAGATAAGTTCGTTTTTTAGGGTTTCAGTATTGATATGTGAGATAATCTTTTGCTTTACTTGAAAGCGGAAAAAAAGCAAGGCTGCTTCATATCTCGTGATTGGAGCTTCAAAAGTTAGAGCATCTTCATTGTTAAGGATTCAGAGTTCTTTTGCTTTTTGAAAATAGGCAGATCGCCAAGGATTTCAGTTTTCATTCAGTTTTTTATTTTCAGAAAGCCTGATCAACATTGTTATGAACTGAGCTTTTGTAAGAGGAAGTTGTGGTCCAAAAATACTATTATTCCCTTGCATAAGACCTCGTTTACAAGCTTCTTCAACACTGGATTTAAGATTTTTGTCTGCTTTTGAAAGATCTTTGAAATTACATTGATTTGTTTCTCAGGAAATTGGCTTAAAGTTTAGAGCTTTAGCAAATTGAGTAAACATTTTTGCAGCTTGTTCTCTGGTTAAAGTAGAGAAAGGTTGATAATCAGAAATATCTTTTGCATTTGTTAAATTATGATCTCTCATTCGCTGTATTGCTTCATTTACTTCCGGAGAATTAAGAATGCTTAGTGAACTTGTACTGTCTAATCCACTCCCAGAGAGTAATCCAATAATTTCATTAGATGAAGTCTGATTTTCTGATTTTGAAGGCGTTCAGGAGTTCGTCCCTGTTGTAATAAGGGAGTTTCAGGGATTAGCATTAATAGTTGAAAGCTGGGATTTCGCAGCATTATAAAGCTTTTGGTCAAGAATAATGGTTTTAAATCTATAGATCAATAGTGCAATTTCTCTTCTGCTAATTGCCCTATCTAAACTCATTATATCAGATTCATTGGTTAGAAAAATTCCTTTAGCTTTTGCAAAGTAGAGTGTCCATCGTGGATTGAACTTTTCACTGCTAAGTTTTCATTCCAAAATTCTGATTAAAACCGTGAGGGTTTCTGCCTTTGAGAGAGCAGTATGAGGGAAAAATTTCCCCTGACTTCCTTTGAAAATTCCTGCCTTACAAGTGCTTGTGATAAATGCGGCTAAAGAGGGATCAAAACTTCCGCTATCTGAGAAAGAACAGTTTGTTTCGCTAGAAATCGGAGAAAGCTTGAGAACATGATAAGCTTGTCCAATAATTTTTGTAGCTTCTTCTCTCAGTAAAAAATCATCAGGTCTATAGCCTTCTAAGGTATCGTATTTGGTAAGCCCATTTTGATACATTCGATAAACTGCTTTTTCAAGTTCTGTTCAATCTTTACGTTCATTATGAAGCGTATCAACTTCTTTTTTCATCTCTTCTCATTGAGGATTTGATTTTGGTAATTCCTTATCTGTGGAAGTAGATCAAGTAGTATTCTCTAACCTGGATTTTGGGAGATTATCACTAGAAAAAGTCTGATTCCCTGATTGAATGAGGATTTTTTTATTCGTTGAGTCTATGAGTATCTTCTGTTCAGCAAAGCTAAAACTTGTGGTAAGAATAAAGCTTCCTAAAACCAAAAATCAGATTTTTTTACTTGTTTTCATTTTCTTTCAAAGAAGAGAAGATAAATATCTCACTTAAAGAGTAAGAATAGTGAAAACATTTGCAAGAGAAAAATAATTTGCCTCATTTTCAAGAAATGCTTTTTTTTGCTCGAAATATTGAAAAAGAACGGGAAAAGTGATGATTTTTGACATTTCCTGTTTTTTGAGTATACTAAGAATCTATTTTACTTCTTAAGCTTGCAATGGGAATTAATCAGCCTTCTTCTAGTTTAAAACGGTTGAAGTATGATCCTAAGGATTATGCTGATATTTTTCCTTATGCAGAAGCTTTTGAAGAAATTCGCAGGAAAATTGGTCAGGATTTTTCTCTTCGTAAGATCGGTGAGGGGACATGGGCAAATGTTTTTGAACTGTATAAAGATCAAAAATGATCATATGTTGTTAAGCTCCCTCGTCCCTTTTATTTGAATAATTGAGAGTCACAAATTATCAAAAAAATCCAAGCTGAAATTGATCGTCAAAAAAAGTTTATTGAACATTATGAAAATTTGATAAAATCTTATCATAAAGCATGGCTTTCTGCTATTTCTTATCAACAGCGTGATGAACTCTTAAAAACACTTTCTCCTGTAGAGAAACATTGAGCTTCAAGATGCCATGTTTCTTATGAGGAGTTGATAGAAAAGAAAAAACTTCTTGATTCAATTAAAATTCCTAAATTATTAGAGGTTTATCAAGGGAGTTGTCCTATTATTATGGATAAGATTCCGGGGAAAAGTTTGTGGTTTGAGATTATTACTCCAGTTTGTTTTCCCTTATTTGAGCAAAAACTCACTTTCTGAGGACTTGGTGAAAGTATGTTAAAAAAATCTGATCACACCCTTTATAATAATTGCATTGATTGAGATATTAATGATAAAATTATAGCCCAATATTTGAGAAAAATTGAAAATCAGCTGATTATGCGTTATTGAAAAAAGAAAACACAGGAATCTTTACTTAATGTATGAATAATAAAGGAGGATCCTGATTTGACAGTAGATGCTTTTATAGCAGAAATTGATCAAGTGAGTGAACCTCCTCCAATGATTTTTACTCAGTTATACGGAGAGAAATGAAATAACTTACAAAAGATATATGACTTCTTTCTGGATGACTTTTGAATGTCCCATCCTGATCCAAATCTTTATAACTTTATCATCACACCGGACCATAAACTTTGAATTATAGACTTTTGATAACTTTATTCTTTACAAAGCAAGATTATGACTCTAAAGGACCTCGATACCCCTAATCAGTTTCCTGTTCAACCGTGAAGCTGAAGTAATACTTCCCCAATTAAAGAAAATCTGAAAAAAACCCTCATTCCGAATCTTGATACCATGCGCTATATGGAAATGATGACGCTTTTTAATAGCAAAACGTATGATGAATGAGTTGTAAGAATGAAGAATCATACAAGAACCTTTTTGTATTTTCACAATCTTGCTCAGCTGTCTGATGAAGAGATCAATCCTTACCTTGAGCAACTCCAAAAAGATTATCCCAACCTCCAAGGATCTGTTTATCTCAGGCATCATAAAGGAAAAAAATTTATCTCACTAGAGCCTTTATTTCCTGATTCTGGAGAAAAAGAAATTGCTCAAAAACTAGCTGATCAGCTGAAATCTGTTTTGAAACCAAAAGATAAAAATCAGACTTCCACACTTTAATTTTCCTCCAAAAATTTCTTTTTCCAATCTTCTAAAATACGGTTCAAATACACGATATTATGCAGTCCGACAAGGCTTCCTCAGAGCGTTTCCTGCTCTCTGATGAGGTGGCAGAGGTAAGCTTTGCTAAAGTTTCTACAGGTATAGCAATCACAGTTCTCAGTCAAAGGAGAGAAATCCGTTCTAAAGTCAGAATTTGTAATTTTAATATTCCCCTGATCAGAAAAAGCAATTCCATGCCTTCCAAGTCTCGTTGCTGCGACGCAGTCAAACATATCTACTCCCTGCTCTATCGCAAAACGCAGGTCTTCTGGAGTTCCTACACCCATCAAATATCTCGGCTTCTCATTTGGCAAAAGTGGTGCGGTATGTGCGATCACTTGCTCAATCAGTTTCCTACTTTCTCCAACGCTCACCCCACCGATAGCAATTCCATCCCAGGCAAACTGAGAAAGGTATTCTGCGGATTGGGTTCTGAGGTCGAGATACGTCCCTCCTTGCACGATAGGGAACAGTACACCTCTTACTTCTTCGTATTTCGGCTTGAAATGCTCAAAAGCTCTTTTGGCTCGGCGATGGGTCATAGCAATATGCTTTTCTATGGTTTTCTTGTCAGAACCAGCAGGAGAGCAAACATCTAGCACCATCATAATGTCAGATCAAAGCTCACATTGGGTATCTACCACATTTTCTGGCGTGAAGATATGTTTACTTCCATCATAAGGAGAACGGAATTTTACGCCCTCTTCAGTCAGCTTTATCCCTACTTTGTGAGTGTGTTTTTGGTCATTGAATTTTTGATTTGCTAGACCAAGAGAAAAAACCTGAAACCCACCACTGTCAGTAAGAATCAGTCCCTCTTTCCAGTTTTCAAACTGATGCAATCCTCCAGCCGCTTGGACAATTTTATTTCCGGGGCGCAAATAGAGATGAAAAGTGTTTGCGAGAATCAGCTTGATCGGCTCAATCTGACTTCCAATATAGTGTGGATCTTGCAAAAGATCTAAAATCAGACCTTTGATCGTGGCTTTAGTCCCCACCGGCATAAAAATCGGCGTTTTGAGGGTGATTCCATTAAGGGTGATTTCACCGACTCTGGCTTTCCCTTTTTGCTTGAGGATTTTGAACTTGAGTTTTGACATAAGAATTTTAGATTTAGTAATCAAAGCATAAATTATTTTTTATATCTCAAAAAACAAGTATGTTTATTTGCCAGATAAAATCAATCAAACTTTCCTTGACATTCTCTAGTATATTGTAATAATACGATTTGTAAAATAAATAATTAAAAAAATAAAAAAAATGAAAACAATTGAAAAAACTTTTTTCCTAGTTCTTGCTATATTGATAGGAATTGGGTTGCTAGAGGGCTATAAAGCGTTTTTAGCATTCGTCTCTCAGCAATGGGGAAGTATTCTCGTTATTGATGTTGTATTCCTTTTGTTCCTTTTTATTTATCAAATAAAAAGAAGTGTAATATTTGGAATATTAGCATCAATATTTGCTAGTTTCTTATTGCTTTCTTTATTGGAATATTCTTGGAATTTGTTCCTTGTGATTCCTGTTTTGGGCATTATGTCCATAAAAAGTAGGAGGCAGAAATGACAGATAAAAAGCATTGGTTTGTCCAGTGCTTTTTCTGACTTGAAAAAATGGAATATTTCACTATACTGCACTGCAGTGAAATTCAGGTTTACTTCCTATTTTGATGCTCGTGATAGACAAAATAAAAATACAACTTTCTTCTGAAATTTCTTTACAAACTAAAGCTGGATTATTTTTCTCAGCCTTTGATCATCAAGGCCAACTTCTCGCCTCAAATGGAGTAATGAAAACGGATAGGACGATAGAGATGCTTTTGCAGAGCTTTTATCTTGGAATATTGAAAAAGTTTGAACCACAGATCAAAAGTCTGATTTTTGATGTTGTAGAGGATATTAGACTACAAAATGATCCTAATGTCTTGATCAAACTTCCATTGGATCAGTATGGGCTTTTTCTCGTAGAGGGAGAGGGACAGAATAGTGGCGTTTTACTTCCTAATACGAAAGGAATCAACACTATTCAAGAAGCTCTAGCTGCAATCAAAAAAAAATATAATCTGAATAATCAGGTTTCTGTCTTCATTTTCAGGACGAAAAAAATCCTTATCAATCTTTAGGATAAGGATTTCTACAAATTATTCATCATCTTCTAAAGAGAAAAGTTCTTCAATAGGAACTTGGAAAGTTTTTGCAATTTGTAAGGCAAGTTTGAGTGAGGGGTTGTATTTCCCCATTTCTAAGAAAACAATGGTTTCTCTCCTTACTCTAACCTTTTCTGCAAGTTCTGCTTGAGTCAGATGATGTTTCGCTCTATATTCTTTAATCTTATTTTGCATGATCTTTCGAAAAATACTAAAGTCAGGTTTTGTCTGGATGATGAGAGTAATATCGTGAACTCAAAAGCACTAAAAGTCCACCTAGCATTAAAAAGGCTGAAGCCATATCTTTTGCATTATACTCTTGTAAAAAAGGAGAAAAGCTATCTACAAAAAGCACAAACATTGTAGTTAGTAAAAGGAGTTGACAAGACAGAGCTAGTGAAGCATATCCTGCTTTTTTAAACATTTCATCGCTCTTTGGCTCGTTAGCTCTTTTTTTTCAAAAGATTCCTGATACGAGGAGGAAACTTCCAGTAAAACATGGGATAAATGCGGTAATTCGTGTAGAGAAAGCTCAGTCTTTACCAAAAATTCATAAACAGATTCCTCCTACAAGGAGAATACTTCCCATTATAATCCTGATTTTTGCTTTCATACTTATTCGTATGAGGAAATAAAAAAAGTTATAAATTTATAACAATATGTTATATAATCATAACTTTTTAAAAATCAAGAGAAAAGTTAGAAATTATTAACTTATTGGGCTATATATTCTTCCAAGGTTTTAAAGAAAGTGTCTAACTCTGAAATATCATTGTAGAGATAAGCACTCATTCTGCAGGTTCCTCAAAGCCTAAACTGTTTATGCAAAGGATAGGCACAATGTCCTCCGCAACGAATACAAATATTCCTCTCAGCAAAAAACTCTCAAACCTGATTGAAGTTTTCTTTCCCCTTAATGATAAAGGAAAAAAGAGCCACTCTCTCTTCACTTATAGGACCAATGATTTTTACCTGATCTTTTAGAAGGTGAAATTTTCCTAATGCATATTGGGCAAGTTTTTTTTCATGCTCAGAAATTATTTGTAGGGAGCTTTTGAGGGTTTTTTCTGGGGAGAGTGTTTTAAGATATTCTAATGCATATTCTAGAGAAACCGCTCCAATAATGTTTGGGGTTCAGGCTTCAAATTTTTCATTATTCGATTGTAATTCAAATCCATCACAGGAAACATCTTTAATAGTTCCTCCTCCAACACTAAGAGGCTGAAGTTCCTTGACTCGCTGATGTTTCAAAGCCAGCACTCCAAGCCCAGTATATGCCATCATTTTATGGGCAGTAAAAATCAGTGCATCACAGTTGATCTCTTGCATATCTACTGGCATATTTGGTACAGATTGTGAGGCATCAACCACAAAAAAAGTATCTTCACGGAGTAAAGATCAGATTTTTTTGACATCATAAAT
>CAUTUR010000036.1:0-10017 GCA_963541585.1 uncultured bacterium
GCAAGTTGGTAATTGTTTAATTTTATTTTATGAATCGTATCACTAAGATGAGTTATGTTAATGCGCCAATTCATGATTTGTTAATCAGGATCAAGAATGCATATATGGCGAGAAAAACAACCGTGGATGGGGTGGTTTTCTCAAAATTTAAGGTAAATGTTCTTGAGCTTTTGAAGCAATATGGGTTTGTGAAAGATTTTGAAGTGCAGGAAGTGAATGGAAAGAAATTTATTACTCTTCAGTTAAAAAAAGTAGTAAATCCTGTGAATGATATTCCTTCTGTGAAGTTTTTTTCTAAGCCATCTAGACCTTGGTATGTTGGATATAAAGATTTGAAAACGGTTGCTGGTGGAAAAGGACTTGGAATAATTTCGACAAATCAAGGACTTTTGCCAGTGCATGTTGCTAAAGCAAAGAAACTTGGTGGAGAATTGATTGCTGAAATCTATTAGTCTTTGTGCTATATTGTGCTTTACTATTTAAGTTGCTATCTAAATGTCAAAAATTGGTAAGAAGCCTCTTGTAATCCCTCAGGGAGTAGAAGTAGACTTGAAGGAAACTGCGGTGCAGGTAAAAGGACCGAAAGGAACATTGGATCTTCATTTGCCATACGGAGTGAAAATTGAAAAAAATGAATCAGAATTGGTTTTTTCTATTCTTGATGATCAATATAAGAATCTTTGGGGATTGGCGAGGACTCTTGTTGCTAATATGGTCGAAGGGGTTTCTAATGGATATGAGAAGAAATTGCTTATTATTGGAGTAGGATATTCAGCAAAGGTTGAAGGGAAGACGCTTGTGCTTTCTCTTGGATACGCTCATAAGGTAAACTTTCCGATTCCAGAGGGGATTGAAATAAGGACGGAACAGGATCCAAAAGGTAATACTGTAGTTTTTATCTCAGGAATTAGTAAAGAATTGGTTGGTGAAGTAGCTGCGAAGATTAGAAGTATGAAAAAGCCTGAACCTTATAAAGGGAAAGGTATTAGATACTTTGATGAGTTCGTGAAGATTAAACCAGGTAAATCTGCGAAAAAATAATAGTGTTCAGTTTTAGATTGTTATTTCGGTATACAAATGAGTTATTTGAAGAATAAACTCCAGGAAAAGATTAGTAAATATTTGAGAAGGAAGAATAAGGTGAATGCTAAGATTAAAGCATTGAATCCTGAATTTAGACTTTTGATTCAGAGATCTAATCTTTATGTAAAAGCTCAGGTGTTGGGAGCTGACGGAGTTGTTATTGCGACAACTACAGATAAAGCTGCTGCTGGAGCTACTAAAACTGAAAGAGCTGCTGCTGCGGGTGAAGCGTTTGCTGCAGTGCTTAAAGAAAAAAAAGTTGAAAAGCTGACTTTTGATAGGAATGGATTCCTCTATCATGGAAGGATTAAAGCTTTCGCTGATGGACTTAGAAAAGGAGGTATTCAGTTTTAAGTGAGTATATTGTATTTATCTATATAATGTATGATGTCTATGAGATCAGAAAAGGACAATAAGAGAGATGTAAGGAGAGAAAAGCCAAAGAAGGAGTTTGATGAACTTCTTTTGGAGGTAAGAAGAGTAACGAGAGTTACGACTGGAGGTAGAAGGCTTTCTTTCAGAGCAACAATCTTAGTTGGAAATAAAAAGGGAAAAATCTGACTTGGAATTTCAAAGGGTAATGATGTGGCAAGTGCTGTTCAGAAGGCTTCTCACGAGGCTTATAAGAACTTGTTTGAAGTGCCTTTGACCAAGAATGATACCGTTCCTTATCCTATTTCTTTGAAATATAAAGCTTGTGTAGTTAAGCTTTTGCCAGCATCAGAGGGTACCGGACTTAAGGCTGGTTCTTCTATCAGATCTGTTTTGGAACTTGCAGGATATTCTAACATTCTTTCTAAGATGGTAGGATCAAATAATAAGCTTAATAACGCTTTGGCTACGATTAGAGCTTTGTCTGCGTATAAGCATGCAGATTACTTTTCTTCTCTCAAGGGAGGAAAGTCAGAAGAAACTCTTGCTGTTAATGAAAAGAAGAATTCTGAAGGAGAAACCTCTGTAGAAGCTGTTAAGGCAGAATCGGCTTCAAAGAAAGCTTCAACTAAGAAGTCAACAAAGGTTGCTAAGGAAGAGCTTTCATCTGAGGAAAATTCTTCTGAAAAAAAGGCTCCAGTTAAGAAGGCTGCTCCTAAAAAAACAGCAAAAAAAGAAGATTAATAGCTTTTAACTGAATAAATGTGTTATAATAATGAAACTTCATAGCTTAGTGAGAAGTAAGTGACTTACTGATAAACTTAGAAGAAGAGGAAGAGGAAATGCTTCAGGAAGAGGAAATACTTCAGGAAGAGGTGCTAATGGTCAGAAGTCAAGAAGTGGACATTCTATGAAACCATTCTTTGAAGGAGGTCAGACTTCTATTGTTCAAAGAATGCCTAAGCATAGAGGATTTAAGAGATATTACAAACTTGTTACTCCAATCCAGAATGTGAACTTGAGCGCTCTTCAGAAGGATGAAAGAATTACTTCAGTTGTAACTAAAGAACTTCTTTGGGAACTTGGATATCTTCGTTCTGCTGAGCTTGCAGTGAAGGTGCTTGGAACTGGAGATCTTGAAAAGGCTTTGTCTTTTGAAGGAATTGAACAGTATTCAGCTACTGCTAAGTCAAAAATTGAAAAGGCAGGAGGAAGCATTAAATAAGAACTTTTCTTTGATAAAACGCGACCGACCTCGCGTTTTATTCTTTATTGACTTTTTGTAGATTGCTATTGAAAAGATCAATCAAATAATTATTAATCATTTATCTTTATCTTTATTTTGCTTGGTGCAATGAAAGCTCTAAAAACCTTTAAGAAGAGTCTTTATGAAATCTTTGGGAATAAAAAAATCAGAAATAAGATTTTGTTTACTGTAGCAATGCTAGCAGTATATAGACTCCTTGTATTTATTCCGATTCCTTTTGCTGATATTTCTGTTTTGGTAAATCATACCTTGAATGCTGGATCAGATTTCGGATATTTTGTTATGCTTCTTGGTGGAGCCTTGGATCAGTTTGCTTTTATTGCAATTGGTATCTCTCCTTATATTACGGCATCTATTATTATGCAGTTGCTTGGTATTGTTCTTCCTGCTGTTGAAGAACTTACTGAACAAGGGGAAGTTGGTCAAGCAAAAATCAATCAATATACAAGATATTTGACTTTGCCTTTGGCTTTTTTGCAGGGAATTGGATCAGTATATCTAATCAATAATATGCTTGGAGGAAATGCTATTTCTACAGATCTTTGAACTATTTTGTTGGCTGGTTTTGTAATGGCTGTTGGTTCTATTCTTTTGATGTGGATTGGTGAACTCATTACAGAAAGAGGAATCTCTAATGGGATTTCAATGCTGATCTTTGCTTCTATTGTAGCAGGGATTACTCAACATATGTATGGAGATTTCGCTTCTTCTACGAGTGTTTTTGGTGTGCTTGTATTTATGCTCGTTATTGTGCTTGTGCTCGTTGTGCTTTCTATTTTCATATTGAAATCTATCAAAGAGATTCCTATTATTTATGCAAAGCAGGGAAAGGCTCAGCAATCTTCGCTCTTGCCGATTCCACTTAATCCTGTAGGAATGGTGCCTATTATCTTTGCTATGGCTTTTGTTTCTTTTCCTCAACTTTTGGCAAAATTGATTACTCAGTTTCAACCTGCTAATTTGAAGCTTGTAGCTATTGCTGATTGGATTAGTGCTCATTTCAATATTTATGCTCAAAATCCTGGAGTACTTGCGGTTTTTGTTTACGTTATCTTCATTGTTTTGTTTACGTTCTTTTATGCGATGATTACCTTTAGTCCTGATAGGATTTCAGATAACATTCAGAAAAGAGGTGGTTTTATTCCTGGAATTAGACCAGGAAAGGCTACTGCTAAATATATTAATAGTATCTTGATGCATCTTTGTCTCTGGGGAGGACTTGGACTAGCACTTATTGGTATTTATACCTATATTCTTCAATGGATGCCATTTGTTCAATCGTTGGTAGAGTCTATTGGTTCTTTGCCAGTGGTTGTAACCGGTTCTGGAGTGATTATTATCGTAGGTGTTGTGCAAGAAATTGTGAATAAAGTGCAGGGAGATTTGGTGATGCAGAAGTATGAAATGTACGAATAGAATGATTAAGTATTTTAATAGTTGAAAGTCTGATTCTTGGTGTAAGAGTCAGATTTTTCTTTTTAAAAATTTGCATTTTTCTTTTTTCTAAATATACTTATTGTGGTTTAGATTATTAGTGTAGGATGAAGGAATCTATCTTCTTTAATAGAGAACAGCTACAGATAATTCGTTGGTATGGGCTTTTGTATCAAAGTTTTTTTGAATATTGAGTTCGAATTTTTTCTTTTTTGTTTTCTTTATTGTGAGCGTGGGGAATTGTTGCCTCTTGATATTTTTCTTCCTCTCTATTGGTAGAAAAGATTACTATAAACGCTTATGATGTTGAGAGTTTTTATCAAGATAAAGAACAGAATCTCCGTTCATTTCAAAATCTTGAGGCAAAAATTTTGAATGGGAAGCTTTCTGTGATGAGTGGGGTGCTTTTTTCTCAGGAAAATCTCCTCTCTTTTAGTGGGGTAGCTCTTCCTAATTTCACTCAAATTACAGCGCAAGATCTTTCTTTTTTGAAACAGCTTTTGGAACGTCAGACTATAACGAATTCTGAATTGAATCAGTTTTTTTCTTCTTTTTTGCTTAGACCTTTAAGTGCTTGATCTTTTGGTAAAGATATACCTTCCTTTATCCCGCTTACGGGAAGTTTACAACATACTTTTTGATTGACGTGTTTGCATGGATCTACCAGGTTTTCTCCTATTTGTAGGTCATATGTTCACGCTTTTTTAGATACTTTTTATCTTTATGATTTATGAGAAAATCATGATCTTGAAGATGAAAATCAGGATATGGATTTTGAATCATCGTTTGAATTGATATCTCCTATTAGAAAAGAGCTAGGGGAGGTTTTTCAGTTTATCAAATCAAATAGAAACGATCGTGATGCTTTCTGTAAAGGACTTCTTCGTTATGCATGATATGGAGGAACTTTAGATGATTCTTTTATGGAAATTTTTCGTTCATGTTGAAGTGAGGCTTATAGTCAATATGTTCTCTTTAGAGACTTTGCTGAAATTTCAAGATCTCTAGCGCTTGGATATTCTGATGCAAGAGTTTATTCAAATATTTTGCTTAATCAGTATAAACTTTTTTCTCTTCAGCAACTTCTCTATAAACAATTGATGGTTTCTGCAGATGTGAAACCTCTTATGCAGTCATATCTTGCTTTCCTTCGTGAAAACCTTATGAGAGAGGCAAATAAGAAAATTCATCTTGTCTGAAATTTTTCTAAACTCTTTACCTATTGGTATAATATGAATATTGTTGCTCCTTATCTAAAGGATGAAAAATCTAAGATGAAGAAGGAAGATAGAACAGCACTTATGAGTCAACTTTCGGCAATTAACTATGGGGATAGAAATTCAAGTTTTGTTGGACTTCAAGATCAGATTTGAGCTTTGAAAGATAATGCAAATTCATCACAAAGTTCGACTCAAGAAAAGAAAGATCAGGATTTAGAAAAATTGTTTAGGAGTAGTTATCTCCCTCCGCAATTTACGCTTATTTCCCTCCAAAAAGGTCCTGAAGATAATACCCTCTTAGTACAAGGAGTAGATAGAAAAACGGATTTGACGCTTGAACTTGTGTTAAAGTATGAACAGCTTCAGCTTTTGGTTGTTGATACTAAAGTCGTTAATAATCAAAAACTGACTGATTATCTTCAGGCTTTGCTTGTTCATGAAAAAGTATCTCTTACAAAGATTTTGTCTTTGATTAGTGAGAATAAGGAAATAGCACAGCAAACTCAGCCTCTTGATGTCAGTATTTGTACTCAACTGAAAGAAAAATATAAAAGCGATTTGATCGCTTGTTCAGATCGTCAAGTAAAAATTCAGCTCGGTAGTTGAGAAAAAACTGAAAATTGAAGCGAAAAACCGGCTTTAGTTTATACCTTTATGTTAAATAAAGGAAAACTGACTCGTGTTCAGGTCTCTGATAAGGTTCTTGAAGCTAAACTTCTCAAGGAGCTTGATTTGTCTTTAGGAGATGCAACAACCAGCTTTCACTTAATTACTTCAATTGTGGGGTATGATCCTCAGGAAAAGGATTCCGGATTTGGAATGAAAGATCAGGTTTTGGTTACGGATAAATTTCTAAAGTATCTTGGTATCACCCCTGATAAAGTGGTTTCAAACGGAGGAGCTATTTCCGTATATTTTACGGTGTGAAAGCTTAAGTTTATAGGAGTATATGATATTGTAAGTAGTGAAGTTAAGCCACTTTCTCTTGATTTTGGAACCCTTCGTCGTCCGGTAATTATCCAGAAATTTAGTCTTCTTCTCAGAGAGGATCAAGTTGATATTCTTAATCGCTTTGTTTTGGATCCAATTTCTGTGCTTAGACAGCATAATAAAGCACTTGTTGAGAAATATTTTCCTGAAGAGAAATAGCTTTTTCTGAGCGAAGAGATCAGATTTTTATGGTTTTGGTGATGTGAAGATTTTTCTGTGTTTTTTCTGGAAGTTTTGGTGGCTTTGAGATAGATTTTTATCTAGAATTGCTAGATCATGAGCTAAATTCATGGCATAGGAAGAAAAAATCTGTTTATTTTCTCTATAAAAATCAGTAGCGTTTCCAGAAAAGGAAGTCAAAAGTTCCACTACAGGTTTTTCGTTTTTTTTAAATGTGGTCTGAAGTCAGGAAATATAGTTAACTACTGCGATTTTTAGCTCTTCTTCTTCATCTGGAACAAAAACCTTTTGCGCTTCTTTTTTGAGTGTTTCAAACTGTGATAGGGTTGTGCTGTAGTAGTCTTCTAGATTAGTTCCATTATATCAGCTTTGTATGGATTCATAATAGTGTTCTAATGTCTCTACCGATTGCTCTTGAATGGTCATTAAGCGGTCATTGTATACTTGAAGTGCTTCAGGATTGATGTTTTGATGGCATCCTGTCAGCAATATGCTAAAAAAAGCTAAAAATCAGATTTTTTTCATTAGATATTTTTCAAAAATTAAAACTTCTTTTTTTAAGTAGCTATTTATTTTCTAGATTCAAGGGAAAACAACGAAAAAAGCACAAAAAAATTTGCAAAAGAGAAAAATATCACTATAATTTTCTCAGTATATGTTACCTGTTTATTCTTTAACCTTCCAAACAAAATGAAAAAATCGTCAATCAAGAATGTGTCCTTAGTATGAGGAGCAGCTCTTTTGATCTCTGGGTGTATTTGGATTGTAGCTCAGTCTAATGCCAATGATGAAACTGCTATTACGATTGATACGAATAGATATACTGCGACGCAGCATATTCAGGAGGTTCATCTCAATGATAAGTCTTCATCAACAAGAGTTTGACTCAAGAATGAGGATGGTTTAGTGCTTGGTGTTGGAGAGGTTGGAACAGATGAGAGAGTAGGAAAGCTCAAGAATAGTGTAGGAGGCGAAGCTTCTGTAATTGGAGGTAGAAACAATGAAAATAAAGGATCAGAGAGTTCTCTGATTGTCGGTGGAGAACATAATAGATTAGCTAATGGAAAGCTTGGTTCTGTCGTTATGGGGGGAAAATCTAACCAAGTTGATTCTTCTGAAACTGTTGTTTTAGCTTCTAAAGAGGCAAATACACAAGGTTCTGGGGTTGTAGCAGTAGCTGTAAATGGAGGACAGGTTTTGGGAGATAATTCTTTATTTTTTGCTGGTGATCATAGTTATGTAAAGAAAAATGATAGTATGGTTATCGGCTCCGCTGTTATGATGGATGGGGCTTGATCTTTTGCTTTCAACGCAAAGAGAGAGGGAATTATTGTTGATACTGATCACAGTTTTATTGTAAATGCAGATCATGGACTGATAGTAGGAACGAATAAAAACAATGGAACTGGTGTCAGTTTGACGGTGAATGGAGCGGTCAGAGTATGAGAAGCTAAAGGATCCGCAAAAGATGATGATAAGCAAGAAGGAGCAATTTTTAGAGTAGCCTGTTCTAGTCCTGCGGGAGCTTCTTGTCTCTGTGCAAATGTCAGAGGAGAGGTAAGGTCAATTTCTAGTAATCCAGCATGTGATCAAGTATGTAATGGGACGAATAGACAGTGTCTCTTGAATGCAACATGTGGGACAAAAGCGAGAAGTGATTATGCTGCAGCTGAGACTACTCGAAGGGTAAATACTAATTTTTGTGCTGTAGGAAGTCATCTGCAAGGAACTCAACCAAGTTTCCCTACTGCAGGAGAGGTTTCTTGGACTTGTGTTTCAGATTTTGGAGGAGCATCAGCGAATTGTTCGGCGAAGAAAAAACTTCTTCCAAAAGAAGATGCAAAATGTGGAAGCTATCATGGTATGAACTTTATGGCAGCATCTTTGACTAACTGGCCTGCTGGATGAACATTCTGTGAAAAAGGAGTTCCTACGCCTACAGCTCCAGCTTTCCCAAAGACAGGAAAGCCTGTTTCTTGGACCTGTGGATGAACAAATTTGATTCCTGTTACCTGTTCAGCGAATGGATGTAATAGATGTTCAAAGGAAGGATTCCCATACTGTTTCCCTGTGGATTTTGGACCAAGTTGTGGATCTACTCCAACTCAGCCAGTCAATGGGCAGTGTGGAACTTCAAAAGATAGCTGTGCTTCAGGAGATTTTGTAGATGCTACGGATACGGCAACAGATTATAAATGGCAGTGTAATGGAAAGAATGGAGGAACTTCTGTGGCTTGTTCTTTGAAGAAACCAACTCAGTCAGTAAATGGAGTTTGTGCTAAGAATGTTCCACTTCCTGTTGATGGAACAAAGTTAGTTGATTATGCTAATGCTCATCCTTCACTCTTTTGTGAGTCAGGAACTTTGTTAAATCCTCAATCTTCCCTTCCTTTGGTTTGGAAGTGCGCATGACTAAATGGATGAGATTCTTCTAAACAGTGTCGCGCTCGGTGTCCGGCTCCTTATTTCATGAAGAATGGAGCATGTGTGAAGGGTAGGTGTGTTGCTAATACTGGATATATACAGGGAGGATGTCATGTGACCGAAATACCAAAATTAGTATGGCTAAGTTGTCAGGGGTCAAGCTGTCCTATTTATAAGGAAAGATATCGAAGAGATTGAAGGGAGATATTATCTCATACCGTATATGATATAGGACGTCCTCATAATGCTCAAACCATTCTTGAATTAGGATATTCCCATTGGTATCCTTATGCTTCTGCGTCTCCTGATTGCTTGAGGTCAAACGATTGTTTTGCTGCATTAAAGGGAAATTTTGATCCAAATCTTTTTAAGGAAATTGTCCAATCAATTGATTGAACTATTAACTTGCAACAAATACTAGATAAGGGTGATCGTTACGTAGAAATTCAGGGTATGATACAGACTTCTGAAAAAGGACGTAAAACAGAGACTCCAGATAAAGACAAGGTAGCTATGATTAATTATGCAAACAATTCTTTTTGTTATCAGGCTAATTTTAAGGGAAGGCCATTTTGTTGGACTCGTTTGCTCGGACTTAAGTGTGGTGGTGGAGCTGTAAAGGAATATGATCAAGACGATTATGCAAGAAAAGCTCGTCAATGTGGTCTTACTAGTTTTCAGAATTCTTGTGAGGTGAATTCATTTTGTCATCGAGAATAATCAATGTATATTGAAAAACTCTGACTAACAATCAGAGTTTTTTGTATTAAGTATATTTAAGATGTTATCTGTAGAGTGGACCTCACACTGATCTAAATCTTTTAGTTGTATTTTGTACTTCTATCGTATTAAGAGTTATTATTATTTTAATTAGTAGCTATCGCTCTTGCATTTTCTTCGCAAAATACTACACTTTCTCTTGTTTACTAGGAAGAAACTATGAAAAAAATCTGACTCTCTTCATCTCCAAAAATACCCTTTTCTCGTGCGAAGCTTGCACTTCGTTTTGTTTATATTGCATTTCTCGTGCTGAGTTTTTCGGCTTTT
>CAUTUR010000037.1:0-10009 GCA_963541585.1 uncultured bacterium
TGAGGCAGATTCCATCGCCATTCCAGAGGTCTTGTCTTGCCATGGTTTGGAGGAAAACTGATTTTCAGGTACCAGATTTCCCAATCATATAGTGGTGCCTGGTTCTATCCTCCCTTTTCATATAAACCGGAGTAAGATTATTTCTGTAGATATTTACTCCGAGGAGAATTGCATCTTTGTAGAGCTTGTAGCCATTCACGGTTTTGCCAGGAACGAGCTCTTTTACGAATTTCTGCCCTTCTTTCTCAATAATCTGATGATCATTGATCTTTAATTTTCCGTCTTTCTCTTCTAGTTGTGCATCAGGATGCGTAAGTTGGTAATCAGCAAGTGGGGTTTCTTTTTCTTCTTCTAGAACTTTAGAACTTACTGATCGATGTTGTTTATATTCATTCAAAATCTCAGACAGATTTCCTTTTTTGTATTTCTCAGCGAGGATTCCTGTCATAAGCTTTCCATTCCATTCCTCATCTGTAAACTGTGGAAGATTTGCTGGACAAGGAAGCACTTTATACTGCATCCATTCAATAATTGGTGAACGATTATAGACACTATCAGCGAAATGATAGAGAGAACTTAGTTCATTGGTAGAAAAGTAAGAATGTTTGTAGAAGAAGCCAGAAAGGTAAAAGTTTGCTGCGATTTTCCATAGTGGAATATAGATTCCTGAGAAAATATCGTGCTTGGTATTATCATCTTCTAGACTATTACTATATTCATCACTATAAACATTGTAGGCAGATTCCATGGCTTTGAGATTCTGTCTTGCTTGTCCCTCGATATCTGATGAACTGATAACGATTAGTCCTGATTTGTAGCTTGGATTTCCTGCTTCTTCACCGATAGTATTCATAGAATCCTCTTTGGCTCTTACCATTCTTACCATTCCGACATTTTCTTCTTGCTTATTGGAAATCAGCTTCTCATTTGGTCAATGAATCAAAAAACTGATCCACTTGAAAGGATTGATCAGGTTTTTCCAGTGTCGCCACTTTGTTGAATACAGATCAAGTCCTTTATAGAGTCTATCTGCGGCTTTCTGTCTTTTTGCATTAAAAGAAGAATCTTCAGGTTTGATTGTCAAAATCACACTAACCGTATCGTAGACTGACACTTTACTCATGGTATCTATGAGGTTATTGATCGGATCATCAGGAGTCTGTTTAAAGGTTCTAATGGTGTATACAGGATCTCTTTTGGGTTCTAAAGGCATAATATCGTAATATTTTTTTTGGAAGACCTTTGGTTTGGAAACTTTTTCTAGCGAACAGGTTGGATATTGTGCAGAAATCGCACTTTCAATGATATTCTGATATTCAGGATAACTTCCTACGATAAAACTTAGCTGTCCTTCTTCGTATTGATAGATAAAAACAATCTTTTGCTTTCCAAAGAGTCTATGCATAAGTTTTTCCCAAGTACTTAACTCTGAAATCTTATGAAGTCCATTGTATAACTGCGACATTCTTCAGATTTTTTCTTTCATATCTTTTGCGATTTCTTTTTCTTGTTCACGGTCAGATTTTCCGTCTGATTTTGGTAAAAGTACCTTGATAAAGGTCATCCTCTTGGTATTGTAAAAGGAGTAGATGTACTTCATTATGCTTTTGATGATCCAGGTGGTAATTCAGATACTGATAAATCATAGGAGTCCATAGAATGCATACATTCAAATTTGACCGGTAATATTTCGAACATGATCTAAATTTGGGGTTTCTATGATTGATTGTGTCGTTCAGGTCTGGGTTTCTTTTTGTTCTTTTGATGCTTGCTGGTGGTTATTGATTATTCCTCCAGTTTTGGGTTTTGTTGTTTCTGCGAGCTGAGCTTCATATTGTTCAGTATAGTTGTTTTCAATGTTTTTTAAAAATAAAGAAAGCTGGTTGTAGCCTCAGAGTTCTTTTAGACAGTTATTTTTCTGCTCTCATCGTGCTTTGCTTGTGAGCTTTGAGAGATTTGATTTCTGACTAAAATCTTTTCTAAAGGTGTTGATCAACTGTTCTTGGCATGAAGTGCTATTTGAGCTCTTATTGGGAGCTGAATGTTCGTTTTCTGTAGATTCAAAATTATTGAGGGTTGGTCTTATTTCAGAAAAACCACCGATTGCACTTAGACATTCGTCTTTTTGGATTCACCAGGCTTGATTGGTGAGTTTAGAAAGGTTATTTTTTTGTTTTGGGTTCTTGAGATACTGGTTTCTCAAGAGCTGGATACATTCACTTTTCTGCATTGCAGGCATAGGAATTAAAAGCTCTTTAAGTATAGCCATTTCTTTTCAAAAAAGCAAAAAAAGCAGATTTTTCTGCTGGGTTTGCTTGGCAAATTGTGGATTTGTGATATGGATGTGGTGTTGATTTTGATGAGGGGAAAATATAATATTTTGATCTGTTTGATTTATATTTCTCTTGTGATATTCTTGGTTGGAGAAAAATATCGTATTCTTTTAGTATTTTTATATAAAATTTCCAAAAATATTTTTTACCATTTTGGTAAAAATAACTTGATTTTAATAAAAAAAATACTATATTGTATCGCAATAGGAAAAATTATTTTATTTTTTTAATATGCAAATTGAATATGGATCTAAATCCTTAAAGAAGTTGGCTGAATCTTATGATAAATTATTAGGTAAATTTAAGGATGAAAAAATAGCTCAATGAGTTTTATCAAGGATGAGACAGTTTGATATATCTGATAATCTTTTAGAGTTTTATATTAACCAGCCAAATTGTCGTATACATTCTTTGAAATGATCAATGAAATGATGTGTAGCTGTTGATGCTGTCAATAAAACCTGTCCTATAAGAATTGTTTTTATAAATAGCGATTGAGAAGATATAACAAAAGATATGCTAAATAAACAAAAACGACAAACAGTAACAATTATAAAAATAATATCAATATGAGATTATCATTAAAATTTACAACTTAAATTTCTAAAAATGGTCTTTACTCCCAATATAGCAATTGCTCCATGACGAACAATTCAAAATGAAATTATTAATCTTGAAATGACACAGAGAGAATTTGCAGAAAGGCTTTGAATTAGTGAAAAACATCTTAGTCAATTAATAAACGGTAAAGTTTGATTAACATTTGAATTCGCACAAAAATTAGAGCAGATTACAAATATTTCCGCGTCTTTTTGGAATAAATTAGAATTAAAGTATCAAGAAGATAAAGCAAGATTAGAAAATGAAAACAATCTATTAGGTCAAAAAAATTTATTAAATAGATTTTCTTGCTATATAGAACTTGTAAAATTGAATTTAGTTGAATATTCTAGGGATAGTTTAGTTAAAATAAAAAATTTATGTGACTTTTTGAATGTTGTTTCACTTGATATTATAACAGAAAAAGAAGAAAAGACTTTCATGGTTGAAAAATTGGCTTTTAGGAAATCCTCTATAAATAAATTATCACCAGAAAATCTTGCTTGTTGGATTAAGGCTTGAGAAAAATTAGTAGATTTTACTGATAGTGAGTTTAATCAAAAAGCTATCGTAGATGTTATCCCAAAATTAAGAGAATTAACAAAAAACCAAGAGGCTCTAGAAATAGATAAAATCAAAGAAATTTTAAATAACATATGAATTAATTTTATTGTCTTAGATCATTTCAAAGAAGTCCCTGTTAATTGAATCTCAAGATTATATAAAAATAAACCATTGATTCAACTTAGTAGAAGACAGAAGCGATTAGATATTTTTTGGTTTACATTGTTTCATGAACTTGCACATATCTATAATGACGATCTAAAGAAGGAAACAGTTTTTGTTGATTGAGATAGTAATATAAAAAATGACATGGAAAATAGGGCCGATGATTATGCTCAAAAATGGTTGATTTCGGACGAAAATTATCATGCTTTCTTGTCAAAGCATGTGATCAATGAGAATGATCTGCAAAAGCTATCAAATATAGAATGAATAGGTATAAATATTGTTGCGGGAAGAATCGCACATGAACTAAATTGAAAACAAACCAATATTTGGAGGTTGATTTCTAAATTAAGACCCACTATAAAAAAATAATTTTATTTCTTGCTTTCTTTTCGCTGATAACTACACTGAAATCAAATTTATTTCTCATTTTTATCCTATGCTTACCAAAAGACAACTTTTCCTTATCCTCCTTGCGGTGCTTTCTGTTTTGATTGCTGCAGGAACGCTTTTCTATATGAGGAAGATTGAGCAACAACTTCGTGAACCAATGCCAGGAATGATCTATCAACCAGAAGCTACTTCTCAAACGGAAAATTCTACATCTCAGCAGGATGCTAATCCGCTTCAGCAGGATTTTGATACCTTGCTCTCTGGAGAATCTCTTTCTGATATGTATGAAGGAGTAGAGGAGTATGGTTTTACTGGTTCTCAAAACTAGGAGATGATAGCTAAAAATTCGAAATCTGATCTTATCCTCCAAGAACAGTCAGTTTTTGAGCTTTGGGAAAAAAGCTCTGCAGAGAAAAGAATTATGCTCAAAAATTCAGTTCCTCTCAGATATTCAGCTCTTGTTTATGCAAGTGAGCTGGATTTTTTCTTGGAAACGGCTCAAGAGGGGAGTGTCCTAGATATGATGCTCCTCTGTCCGGTGATGGACGAAAACCCTCTTTGCATCAATCTTCATCTTGATCTAAAGCATCACCATTGTAAGATTGCTCTTCATCTGGTTGCTTTGGTGCAGACGAATGCTAAAACGACCTTGAACGCGACAATTATGATGGAACCACATATTCAGGATGCTTCTGCTCATCTTTTAGAGGAAACGGTTATTTTATCTCCAGAAGTTCAGCTAAAGAGTTTGCCAATTTTAGATATTCATGCTAAAAACATTCAGGCTTCTCATGGAGCGAAAATCTATCGTTTAGATGAGGAAAAACTTTTTTATCTCCAATCGAAAGGGCTTTCCTTTAAACAGGCTCAACAGCTTTTGCTTTCCTCTTATGTTGAAAAGCTTTTTGCTGATCTTGAGCTGGAAGAGGAGGAAAAACAGGCTTTGATTTCAGATTTTTTTACTTTTTAAGAAGTGGTAGTATGAAGAAATATTTTGATTTAGTGCTTGATCTTTTGGAATTAGAAGAAAAAGCTGAACTTACCGAGCTTGCAACCGCACTTTCCGAGGCTCATCAAGCAGGAAAAACCGTTTTGATTGCTCATCGTTATGCTTTTTTACTCAATGCGTGGTTGAAACTCTATTCAGGAGAGATTGAACCTGAGGAATTTGTGCTGATTGGTGATGTGGATTCAGCTTTTCCTTTGCTTCAAGAGGGACAAGAAACGAGTAAAGAATTTATTGAAAAATTAAAAACCTGATTTATCCCTGATGAAGAGCTAATTATCATAGATGAACGTGCTTGGAAGCTCTTCCTCACTCCAGAAGAAAAAGTTACTCTAGAGAAAACTTTCGCATCACATAAAAAAGTGCTTATTGCAAAATAAGACTTGAACCTTTGTGATAAATCGATATACCAAGGTAGTTCTTCAGATTTTATTTTCTTAATCTTTTTAAGATGGCAAACAGAAAGCTTCAGCACTTCCAGAAACTCGCTCAAAAGCATGTTCATAAGTTTACAAATTATACTAAAAATCAGAAAGTTTTTACCCTTTTTTTGCTCGTTTTTGCCTTTGTATTAGTGTGTTTTCCTTTGGTAAAGATTAAAGGATTAACTGACAATGAATCAACAAAAACGATTTGGTTTTTGGGAACTACGTATTTTAAGTCAATGATTATTGTTTTTTCGAGTATGCTTTTCCTTCTTGGATGGAATATGAATATGCGTTTTAAGGGATTTATTGTGAATTTCCTTGGGTTTAGAGAGAGTGAACCAATGCTTAATTTTGCATTTCTCTGGATCATCGCAAGTGCTTTCATGGGAATAACTGATACCTTGGGAATGCTTAATGATATTACCGAAAGGATTTCTCTTGCTTGGTGAGGAAAGTTTATGCTTATTTTGCTCCTTGTTGGTTTGGTTCTTAGTTTTATTGAGGTTTGGAAAGGGGCGAATAAAAACTCTCAAAAGACTAAAATTCTGAATATTGTTGATGAAGATGCTCCTAAAAAGGTTGAAAATAAAAGAGCGGTTCAGCATTTGTTCGAGGATGAAGATTTGGAAGGCTAGTTTAATAGATACTTATTTCAGAGAGGAGCAAAGAAGGCTTCTCTTTTAGTTTTTGATACCTAAAATGCAGGAACATATACAGCAATGTTTAGAAAAAGCTCAGAAAATAGCACTTTTTGGTCATGAGCATATTGATGGAGATGCTTTGGGTTCTATTCTTGGGCTTGGAAAATTGCTTGAAAAGCAGGGGAAACAGGTGTCTTATTTTACTCCCCATCAGCCAAGTCGTGTTTTTGATTTTTTGCAGCTTGGAGAGAAAGTTCAGTATCAATTTGACTATGGGGAGTATGATTTGCTTGTCTTCTTGGATTTTAATCAGTATCAGAGAATCTGACTTTTTACTTTTGGAAAGGAGGAATACTTTGATTCGCATCAGAAAGTTATCATTGACCATCATAAACCTCAGCCAGAACCCGCAAATACCTTGATTTATCGTGATGTAGAAGCAATTAGTACCTGTGGAATTCTTTATGAATTGACTAAAGAGTGGCGACCTGGTTTGTTAGATGAGGAGATTGCAACCTATTTTTATGTGGGACTCTCTACTGATAGTGGGAATTTTCGTTATGATGAGTGAGAGCAGTCGGTTAAGGTCTTTAGTATTGCTACAGAATTGCTTCGTCTTTGAGCTAATAAAAAGCTTATTATTGATGAAATCTTTCGTAATAAAACTTATCGTTCAGTGCAGTTTATGCAGCTCCTTCTTTCTAGAATGCAAAAGATAAAACTTACAAAGAAAGGAAAGGAGGACCCTCAAGTATTCAATCTGATTTATTCTTTTTATGAAGATACAGAATTGGAACAGTTTTGAATTGATCATGATGAAGCAGATTATGGACTGTATATTATGCAAGATATTAGAAATAATCAGCTCGTTCTCTTGTTAAAAAAGGTCGGTCCTTTTCTTAAAGCTTCACTGAGAGGAAGAGGAGAGATTGATTGTTCAGTTTTGGCTAATTTTTTTGGTGGAGGAGGTCATCATAATGCAGCCGGATTCAAAATTCAAGGTTCTGGCTATCTTGAGAAAGATATTCAAGATGTTCTTGCTCAGATTTCTGATTTTTTTAAGCAATAATCTCTTACAGGCGGGTATTTTTTGATAATTATTCTTACTTGCAACTCTCTTCTGATTCTTTATAGTAGAGTTGTTTTTTAGTTCTTTTGAGAATATGAAATCGCTTTTAACCAAGCTTTTTGATAAATCTGCTCCAGAGGCTGTTGATGAGATTCTTTCAAGGTATCAGCAAGAATCGTTTGCTGTGGTGAATTTTATCTATTTTTCTAATATTGTTGCTCAGAGGCTTTTTGAGGATAAAGATAAGACAGAGAAAGAAAAAGAATACAAAAAAATTCTTTTGAAATCTGATTTTTTGCTTCCAGATGGAATTGCACTTCAGCTTTTTTATTTTTTGGCGAAGATTTTTCGTCGTATTGAAGCTTCTCGTACATGGCTTGCGAATCTTAATGGAACTGACTTTGTCCCCTATTTTCTTTCTGAATCCAAAAAAAGATATGGAAACCAAAAACTCTGTCTCTTACTTTATGGGACAAAACCTGAATTTCTTGACATAGCAGAGGAAAAATTGAGATATCAAGGATATAATGTAATTTATACTCAGGATGGTTATTCTGAATTTGATTGGGAAGCTGCTTCTCAAGCTTTATGTGAATATCAGGATACTATTAATATTTTGCTTGTTGCCAGATCAACGCCAAAGATTCCTCTTCAAGAGCTTTGGAC
Organism: uncultured bacterium; assembly: GCA_963541585.1. Lineage (GTDB taxonomy): Bacteria > Patescibacteriota > Gracilibacteria > Absconditabacterales > Absconditicoccaceae > HOT-345. Next base: position 7,866 of record CAUTUR010000037.1, read on the forward strand.
GAGTAGAAATTATCAAAAAATTCAGCAACATCAGCTTCTTGTCTTCAATACCTGAGGACTTCTTGATTTTATTGCTTGAGTTCAGAAAAGGGCTCCAAAGTTTTGGAGAGTGATTAAAATGGAACGATTCTATAGACTCTGTACTGATCCAAAGAGAAATTTTAAAAAGGTTATGAATTCATTACAGATTATTCCTTATATTTTCAACTATCTGATTTTGAGAAAAGAATAAATTCAGACTTATTCTACGAAGTTTTTCATTGCATGAAGCTTCAGTGGATTTCGTTTTGCTACAAAAAAGCTTACTGTTTTTCCCACATAACTGCAGAGTGAAATCGGATCGCCAAGGATTTTGTAGGTATGAATTTTTTGTGTTCGCTCTTTTTTTAGTAAGGTATCAGTCAGCATTAGGATAAAGATTTTATTTGGAGCGGATCCCGGGTTAAAAGTGCAACAATAGTCAACTTTTCTGTGTTTTGCTACAATATAACATAAAGTTCCTCCTAAAGAATGCCCACAGATCCATTTTTGATAGTTTTCATGGCTTTTTCTTACTTGATCAAAAAGGTGGAGACTTCCGCTAACCCTGGGATCAATTGCGTTTACTCCGAGAATGATTTGAGCGTCCGAGAGGAGATCAGCTTTTTCTTTTGCATCAGTTCCTCTGTATCAAATGATACAAATTTTCTTTTTATGGTTGAGATAAATACAGTGAAAAAGTGAATTATACATCGGTTCAAGGTAAAAATCTCCGATCTGATAGGGTCTTTTTTCTGGATCAAGATAAGCATAACTGGTAATTTTTGCACAAAGTGCATCTTGTGGTGGTAGACTGATTTTTCTTTTGAGTTGGCTGTTGGAGATGAGTGTTAAAAAGGTATTTTTCGTAGCGGGAGAAAGGTCTTTGAGTTCAGAAGAGAGAGCTTGAATTTCCGTTTCTTTTGAAAAAGAACCAGAAAAGAGATTTTTCCCTTTCTGTAGAAGTGAAGCTGAAAAATCACATGCTCGTTCTTTAATCTTCATTCTCTCTAAATAAAGCTAAAAAGTTCTGATCACTGAGCATATCTATCATTGCTTGCATGATTTTTTCTTTTTTTTCATTTGTTATTGTTTTATTTTTCCCAAAAAGAAGTCCAATGAGGCTGACTTGATTATCATCAATGAGATCTTGTTTTAGGTAAAGAGTATTTCTGTCAATTGCGATATCGGTTACTCCAGAATTTTGAAGGGTTCAGATTTTTTCTTTAACTTCTTTAGTGAAAATTTTGAGATCATGAGGATTGAGGTAGGTTACCATATGATCTTGTAAAGCTTTGCTCTTCATTTTTGTTAGTTCAAAGAAGTATTTTATAAATTTAAAAGCGAAAAAAAGGATAAAAATCAGAAGTGCAATAGCATTGATAATCTGTAAAATATCTCCAAATTTTCCAGGAATGAACATTCCTAAAAACATAAAGATTAAGAGCGAAACCATAGGAAATGATCTAACAAATCAGGCAATGTCTTTGACAGAAATATTTTTTTTCTGATTGAGCTTTATAGAAACGAGTGAGCGAGTGATATTGGTCTCTCTCGGAATGGTGATCTTATGTACAAAAAATGTATCATTAACAACGTGATCATTGTCGTAGGTATCAATTTCAGCACCTTGAATAATCGTTGCCCAGTTGGTTTTTTGAAAAGAATACTTGATATCCATGTCGATACTAAGGATACTTATAAACCCAATTTTCTGCAAAAACTCAATTTTTTCTGGGAAAAAATCGTTACTTGAGCTGTACTGAAGTCAGAGTTTTGGAGCATGGGATTCTACCGACATTTTTGATGATCAAACTAAAATCTTCTTTATTATAGCTAAGCCTTTCTCAAAAGTCAAAAATCAGACTTCTTTTTTCATTTTTTCTCAGTAAAGAAAAACTCTGAAGGAAATACCATTCAGAGCCTCTCGCTAGAGGTCCTGATCCCGATTTCATACAATCGGTAGGAAGGAATTCTGATTTTAATTTCTTCTTACCGAGCATATAAACAAATATCAAGACCTCTAGTCATCTGCTGTCCGACCGTATTGGGTAGTGGGTCTGGAAAGCGGTTTAAGGTGGAATACCACCAACATCGTCACCTATTTTGCAAGGGTGTGTAGTAGA
>CAUTUR010000038.1:0-9827 GCA_963541585.1 uncultured bacterium
TTCTTTGGATAGTCCGGATTCTCAAGAGCTTGAGGACAGCTGATCTCGTTCATTTTGAGAGAAAACCAAGGATAAATCTTCAGTATTTACAGAAAAATTCAAGGAAAAATATCAAGAGAATGTACCTATGGTCAAAGAAAAATCAAAACAGGCATGGAAAAAGACAAAACAAGTTTCTAAAAAAGTGGCATTAGCTACTTCAGCTAAAATTAGAGAATTAAAAGAAAGATTAAATAATGGAGAAAATGAAAAGAGGGAGGCTTTTTCTGATACTGGTGAAAAAGTGTCAATTTCTAAAGTTTTAGAAAAATCAGATTTTAATGTTGATGATCTTGATTTTGAGAATAATTTATATGTTATTCATCAAACGCACTCTGAACATGCAGACTCTATTTTGCAATCTGGTCTTAGAACGAAAGCAGGATTGAATTGAACGGCAAATTGGTGAGATAAAGAAAATATCATATGATCTTTGTTTGATATGGAACAAGGTCGTGGACATAAGGGCTCTGATGCGTTGGTGATTATGGAGTTCCCTAAAGAAAAGTTCAAAACAAAAGAAAAGATTACCCTTGATGATATTTCTGAGTTATTGACAGAGAGTTGAGAATCTCAAAATTTTGAAGTGCCATCTCAATATATTAAAACGGTTGTTCGTGTAGAGAAACAATAATCTTTTGATAAAGGAATTTAAAAAACTACAATTAAACTAATCTACTAAGGAATATATTTACTCTTAATACTACCTCATGACTGAAACTCCTCCAGATAAAGGACCTAAAGAAGGATTAAATCTGAATTTTACTTTTGATTATCAGGATTTTCGTGCTTATTTAGTGAGGATTGAAACGAAAAAAGATAGAGAGCATCTTGAGGAAAGATTACAAATTTTTGATATTGCGATTGATTTTTTCAAAAAAAAATATCACTGTGATGAGAAGGAGGCTTTTAAACAGCTAAAAAAGAGACTAGAGCGAGCAAAAAAACAACAGTTTGTTTATAAGCAAAAAAGATCAATATCATCGCAAACTCTTGCTGATGAGACAAAACCTTATCCTGATGCAGATGTTTCGCAACAAGTAATTTTCCCTCCTTTATGGGAGGAGCTTATTAGTAATTATCTCTGATATTGTAAAAGGGCTAAGAAAGCTTACAGGGGGGGGATCGTAGTTTCTTCTCGTGAAAGAGTAAGAGAAACATTTCTTTCTCAATCTCAAGAGAAAGTTAACCAAAAAACTGATGATGAAAATAAACTCAAAGAAACCCCAATCCTTCACCCTCAGGAAGGAGATATTGATCAAGAGATTCGTGATGAAATTAGGACTAAGGAAGAGCAGTTTAATGAAGGAGGGGGAGAAGATTGAGAATTGTGGAGAGAAATTGCTGAGTTAATAAGTCTTCTCTAGGTAATCTGCAATGGTTCGAGCAAATTTTGTTGCAGCAGCCGGACCGTTAGCGGTGATGAGGTTTCAGTCTTGAACGACTTCTTCGTCTTTAAAAATAGCTCCATTTTGTTGTAGATATTTGATCTGTGTTCAAAATCCATCGTCCCAACCGGTAGCTTGTTTCCCTTTTAAAAGTCCAGAATCGGAAAGTAAGCTTGGGGCAATACAAATTGCAGCTATTGCTTTTGCTTCACGAGCAAGATTGAGGTATTGTTCGTTTTGAAAATATTCTTCATAAGCGCCTCCTCATCCTACGAAAATGAGCATAGCATACTCAGAAGCCTGAACTTCCTCAAAAGTCAGACTTTTTTCTATTGTTGTTCAAAAAGTTCCTCTACATTTTCCACCTTTTCATGAAGCGATCTCGCAATGATGTCCTTGCTCGGAGAGAACAGTATAAGGAATTCAGAATTCTTCATCTTGAAATCCGGCATTTGCTATGATAAAAAGGAGTTTTGCCATTTTGAAAGGTGGAAAATAAAACGTATTAGACTATACTTCTTTTGTATCAAGAAACAAGGAGATTAGTATCAAAATAATTCTGACTTGAAAACAAGGGTTGAATGATTATTCTTGAGTCAGTTTTTAAATTTTGATCAAAATTCTATGGTAAAAATTGACGCAGCAGAAGTAAAAAAGTGAACGGTTTTGGAGATGGATGGGCAGCTTTTTAAAGTGCTTGATCTTTCTTTTATGCAGATGCAACAAAGACAAGGATCTTATACTTACAAGGTAAGAAACTTGATGACTAATGGGGTTCAGAATGTTACAGTAAAGTCTGGTACGACAATGGATCAGGCAGATATTTCTACTCAAAATGCAGTTTATCTTTATAATACCTGAGATACATATTCATTTATGGAGAATGATACTGGTGAAATTCACGATCTTAGTAGAGAAGCTATTGAGGATATTACTGGATATCTTAAAGATAATCTTGATGTATTTATTCAGATTTATAAGGGAAATGTAATCAATGTTATTCTTCCTTCTACAATTACTTATACGATTACAGAAACCGTACCTGGAATAAAGGGAAATAGAGCACAATCTGGGACAAAACCAGCTACTATTGAAACAGGAATGGAAATTCAGGTTCCTTTACATAAAGAGGTTGGTGATACCGTAACTTTGAATACTTTGACAGGAAACGTGAATTAAGAAAGATTACTTATCTAAATATTATAAAAGACTGATTCTTTGTTGTAATCAGTTTTTTTACTTGCATTTTTTCTCTACTTGTGCATACTCTCCCTTGAGTTTTTATTTTCCTGTGATGAAAATGCTCTGGCTTTTTGGTAGTTTTCTCTTTTTTCAGGTAGCTTATCATCTGATCGTAACGATTTTTGGATATGGATTACAGCGATTTGATCCGTCAATGATCGCAATTTGTAGAGATGGAATTTGGCTTATCCTCTTTGGAATTATTGCAATATTGGGAATTAACTATTGGAAGGCTTATTTTAAACAGTGGTGGAAAATTTGGTTGTGATTTTGAGTATTGCTTGGGTTTTCTATTCTGATTTCATTTTTTTTCTTTCATAAAAGTCCGAGTGATATTTTGATCGGTATCAAATATGGGTTGTGGTGGATGAGTATTTTGTTGACAGCGACTTGGATTGGTTTTTATCTTGGACAAAAGAAACACAATCTGAACTGAATTTTTCCCTATTTAAAATGGGGGTTGGTGGGTGTTGTAATTCTTGGTCGAATATGGCAATTTGGAAAACTACTTTTCCCAGATTTTTTCTTTTCGTTGGGATATGGGAAATTAGATGATTTTCATTTTGGGGTAAATCCTCCTCTTTATTATTTGACGGGTTTTGAAGGCGTTTTGAGGTGGCAGGGGCTTTTTTCCGGTCCAAATAATTATGGTTATTTCTTGGTATTATTTTTTCCCTTGATTTTGTATTTTTTCCCTTTCAAAAAACAGCTTTCTTTTTTTTCTTGGATCAAAAAAAATTGGCTACCCTTCTTAGTTACTACTCTCTGGATTGTGAGTATTTGTGCAACGATTTCTAGAGCAGCTTTGCTTGGGCTTGTTTTGCTCCTAGTAATGGCTTGTTTCCCTGTTTTGAAGCAACATAAAAAACAGCTGTTTGCTTTCGTTTTTTTTGTGGTTCTTGCTTTTGTTTGACTTTCTCTTCGAAAATGGGAATCTACTCAAGCTCATGTTCAGGCGAAGGTATGAGGATTTTTAGAGGTTTTAAATGCTCCACTTTGATTTGGGTTAGGCTCTTCTGGTCCAGCAGTACATCACGGAGGAGATAAATTGCCAGAAAACTATTATCTTCAGCTGATGCTTGATATCGGAACGCTTGGTTTTTTGATGCGATGTGGAGTAATGTTGCTTGGTTCTTATCAGCTCAAAAAACTTCGTTTAGTCGTTCTTTCTCAAGGAAAGTGAAATGATGAAGTATATCAGATTTTTTTGGCTTTACAGAAAGGTTTTTTAGCTTTTCTGGTGATGGGGCTTTTTCTCCATGTGTTTGAGGATAGTATGGTGAATTATCTGTTTTTTGTGCTGTATGGAATGAGTTTAGGTTGGTTGAGTTGAAGAGGGGAGATAAGCGAGGAAATCCAATTTTCCTAACTTATTTTTCTCTTGCAATACTTACTCAATTCCTCATACTTAGAGGTGCAAAATTTTTTATCTTATCCCTGAATATGCAAGCTTTCAAGCAATTTTTTCTTTTGCTAGATCGTGGCTTGGCTTGGATCGCAATCGGGCTTATTCGCCTTTATCAATTTACGCTTTCGCCAGATAAGGGTCTGCTTTCTTTCTTTTTGAAAGGGAGAATTTGTACGCATGAACCACATTGTAGCGAATATGGTTTGAAATGCCTCAAAAGATATGGTTTTTGGAATGGGCTGCCAAAGATGTCAGATAGAGTTTTACATTGTACTCCAAGTATGCAAAAAATTTATGATCCTGAACATTATCGTGTAGTTTTCTGCTCTTCAGCTCCAATTGGAGTGCCTTTTTTGCAAGCTTTGGCTGCGGATAAGAGGTTTGAAATAGTTGGCGTGGTAACGCAAGAGGATAAGCCGGTTGGGAGGGGGCTGAAACTCACTCCGAATATTATCAAGCAGACTGCTTTAGACCTTGGCTTGTCTTCAGAAGCGATCCAAACTCCGCAGAAAATCAATCCAGACCTTTCTTTAGAGGGGAAAAACTTTTTTGACCGATTACAAGCAAAAAGTCCTGATTTCCTTGTCGTAATTGCCTATGGAAAATTACTTCCTCAAAGTATTCTTGATCTGCCGATTTTTGGTGCCATCAATGTTCATGGTTCTTTGCTTCCGAAGTATCGTGGTGCCAGTCCTTTGCAGTCAGTTTTTTTGGCTGATGAACAGCAATCCTGAATCACAATTATGCATATGGATGCAGGGATGGATACCGGAGCGATGATTGATAAGCTTGCTTTCAAATTGCCTTTTGAATGGACCGTCAAAGATTTAATTGCAAAAATTCAAAAAAGCTGACCTCAGTTTTTGAACGATACGCTTCGATCTTATGCGAAAGGGGTTTTGCAAGTGCAACCTCAAAATGAACAGCATGCTACGCATTGTCAGAAAATTAGTAAGCAAGAGGGGGAAATTCAACCTTCAAAAGATTCTCTTGCTGAGGTATATGCGAAGTATCGTGGCTATTTTCTGCGACCGAAAGTGTGGTTTCTTTTCAATGAAAAAAAGGTCGTGGTTGAGGAGCTGGTTCTTGATGAAGTTTTGTTTTCCGAGGCGAAAGATCAGCCTTTGCGAGATGAACATTTCCATCTAAATCCTTGTGTGAAGTCATTCCTTCTTAAACCTGAAGGTAAAAAAGCGATGGATTTTCAGAGCTTCAAAAATGGATATGTAAAAAAATAAGCTTGATTTCGTAGCTAAAAAGGCTATTTTTAAGCCAGTATTTTATTTTTTTTCTTTTATCATGAAATGAGGAGATAGAATTTTTATCGCTCTTATGGTACTTTTGCTCATTCTTGCAGGAATGTGGAGTATGCACGATTTCTCCAAAAATCGTAATCTGAATGGAATCAACATTATGGGCGTGGCATCAAGGGAAATCCCAGCAGATACCGTTCAGTTTAGAATTACACTGCTTGGAACAGGAACTACAAAAGCTATTAGGAAGGAACTAGCTTTTAAGAGACTAGAAGAAGTGAAAAATCTTGTAGAAGGAGCGAGCCTTACCAATAGCAATTATGACGGAACACGTGTTTTTGATACTGATCAATGCTATTTTTGAGACACGAAAAAGGAATATCCTTGCACGAGGATGAGTGTCAATTTGCAATTCACAGGGAATATCAGCGAAAAACTGAAAACGTTCATAGAAAAAACTGACGACTTAGATTGGGTAGATATTCAAGATAAGAGGCTCATTATTGGAGAAAATAATCCTCAAGTGAAGGAACTCATCAGCGAAGCGAATAAAGATGCAGAAACGCATGCAAAAGAAGTTGCAAATCAGCTTTGAGTTAAGCTTGGAAAGCTTATCGTTTACTCAGAAAACGGATTTGCTCCTCAATATCGTGAATACGGGATCTCCAATAGAAGTTTTTTTGAAGATGAAGAAGGGGCGTCTGAAAACTCCTGAGTCTTTGTAAGAGTTAATACCTATCACACTTATGCAATAGACTAAAAAAGAAAAAAAGAGGAAGTCTGATCTCTACGGTCAGATTTTTTCTTTTTTTCTATTTGAACTTAGGGAGCAAAAGACTACACTGAAGTCAGTATTTTTTATTTTTATTCAAAATAATGATTGATCTTAAGAAAGTTCGTGAAGATATTGCAGGATATAAGCTGATTTGCCAAAAGAAAGGGAAGTATTTTGATATTGATGCGATTCTTGCTTTAGATGATAAAAGAAAGGCTCTCCAGCTTGAAATTGATCAAACCAAGGCTCAGCAAAAGCAACTCGCTGCTCAAAAGGATTATGAAGGTGCAAAAAACCTCAAAATCCAGATTCAAGAGTTGGAAACTCAACATATGCAGGTAGATACTGAACTTAAAAGCTGGCTCCTCAAAATGCCGAATACTGCTTTGCATCCTGAGGTTCCAGAGGGGAAAGATGACAGTGAAAATGTGTTGGTTCAGAATTTTTGAACGATTCCGCAGTTTGATTTTCAGCCTTTGGATCATATTGAACTGATGAAAAAGCACGATATGATTGATATTGAGAGGGGAGTGAAGCTTGGTGGTGCGAGAAGCTATTTTCTCAAGGGAGATGGAATGCTGCTTGAGCAGGCTGTTTTGCAATATACTTTGAAAAAGATCGTAGAGAGAGGGTTTACTCCAATGCAGGTGCCAAATATCGTGAATCCTGAATGTTTACAGGGAACTGGTTACTTTCCAGGAGGAGAAGAAGACGCATACCGAATGGAGAGAGATGATCAGCGATTGATTGGGACTTCTGAGATTCCAGTGACGGCCTATCATATGAACGAAATCCTCAACGAAGATGATTTACCAAAGAAATACTGTGGATATTCAGCCTGCTATCGCCGTGAGGCAGGAACCTATGGGAAAGACACAGCAGGACTCTATAGAGTGCATCAATTCCAAAAGGTAGAGCAAGTTGTGGTTTTGCCTGCTGATGAGAAAATGTCTGAGCAGTATTATCGCCAGATTTTGCAAAATTCTATGGATATTCTCGCAGATTTGGAACTTCCTCATCGTTTACTTCAGCTTTGTAGTGGGGATTTGGCGATCGGAAAGTATAATTCTCATGACCTTGAATGCCGAATGCCTTCTAGAAATGCTTATGGAGAGACGCATTCTGTAACCGCTTTTTTGGATTTCCAAGCAAGAAGATTGAATCTCAAATATCGTGATAAAGACGGGAAAATCCAGTATTGCTACACCATGAATAATACGGCGATTGCGACTCCAAGGGTCTTGATTGCAATTATAGAAAATAATCAGACTGCTGATGGAAAGATCAGAATTCCGAAAGTTTTGCAGGCATATATGGGGAAAGAAGTGATTGGATAGGACTTAGTGTCTATTAGAATAGCTAACTTATTAAACAGGTCTGAACAGAAGAAGTGTACAATTTTTATTTTTTCTCTATATTGCTATGACTTGACCAAATCCAAATGAAAAGTTTCCAATTGAAGCATACCAAGGGCTAGGTTTTTTGAAAAATTTTATTCAGGATCCAAATATCATTATCGGTGATTATACCTATTATGACGATCCAGAAGGTATTGAGAATTTTGAGAAAAATGTTCTGTATCGTAGTCCCATGATAGATAGTAAACTTATTATTGGGAAGTTTTGTGCAATTGCAACTGGAGTGAAATTCATTATGAACGCAGCAAATCACAAGATTGATGGTTTTTCTACTTATCCTTTTCGAATTTTTGGTGGAGATTGGATGAAATCTCTCCAAAGTTCTCAAAATTGAGACTGGACAAAAACTTTGCAGCTCGTGCAATGAGTAAATAAATGAGATACCATCGTTTGAAATGATGTCTGGATTGGCTATAATGCAACTATCTTATCAGGTGTAAAAATCTGAAATGGGGCAATTATTTGAGCAAATGCGACAGTTACCAAAGATGTGGAACCCTATGCAATTGTCTGATGAAACCCTGCACAACTTATTCGTTATAGGTTTGACCAGGAAACGATCGAAGCACTTGAGGAAATTGAGCGACGAGATTGGAATATTGAGAAGATTACCAAAAATTTACACTTTATCCTGGAAAATGACATTCAGAACTTAAAAAATCTGGATTAGAGTCTTAAAGGATATCAAGTTTATATAGAGAAAGAAGTGATTGGGTAAGTTTTATCAATTAGAACGAAGTATATGAAAAAAAGAGAAACTTCTTGTGGGATTATTCCTTTTCTTCGCGAGAGTACAGATTTTAAGTTCTTGATTATCAAACAGCAAGTAGGACATTGGTGTTTCCCTAAAGGGCATATTGAACCATGAGAAACAGAATCTGAAACAGCTCAAAGGGAATTTCAAGAAGAACTAGGAATTATGCCTGAAAAGCTTTTTGTAGAACATAGATATCAAGAACATTATACCTTTTCTCAGGAAGGAGAAGAAATAGATAAAACTGTTATTTATTTTCTTGGAGAGCTTTCTACACAAAGTGTTCAGGAGATTGTTCTTCAAGAAGCTGAAGTTGCAGAGTTTTTTATCGGAACTTACGATGAAACCCTTGCTCGTTTAACACATAATGATCCAAAAGTAATTCTGAAAAATGTCTATGAGAAGTTGCAATGTTGAGGGTAGAGATATTATTTTAGAGCGATATATGAAAATGAAGTTTTTACAAAAAAAATGGCAAAAAATCATTTTTTGGAGTATTGTTGGCTATTTATCGTTTGTGCTTGTCGTGTGAGTGTTTATGGCTTGGTTTCGGGTTTGTTGGACTTTTAGTGAATATTGATTACAAGAAATAGAAAAGTATTTTCAGTGTGTTGGGACGGAGTCTGAGGTAAGTTGGTGCTTATTCTTTGGGAATTTGAAAAATTGAGAGGCACGATTTAGTTTGCTCACTTTCCCTTATTGGCTTATTCAAGCAGCTTTTTAATATGTCTTTTAAACTTTTAAAGCTATTCTCCTCCTCTCAGATCTGCACATTATTTCAAAAACTAGGATTGAATTGTTAGATTAGGGTTTATTGGGGAAAGAAGTGATTGGATAAGTTTTAGAATGAATGTAAAAGAAAATGAATACTCCTGAAATAAAAGAGGATGATATGATTACTATCAAAACTAGCAAAGGTGAAATAAGAGTTTCTAGCAAAAAAATTGATGAAGTTTGGAATAGGATAATGTATGAAGACAGAATAAAAAATACTCTTCAAGCTCCCTCTGAAAAAGGATCACTACATCAAAAGATGAGAGCTTGGAAGCTTTGGCTTATGAATCTGTTCCGCGGTTTTTAAAACTGAAATCATTTTTACTTATCAAAAAATAAAAGCAGACTTTTACTTTCTTTTTACCTCAAAATGAATCAAAGACAGCTCCAAAAAATCCAGAAAATGGAAGCCATCCTCAATGAAATGAATCAAACCTTAGAAGAAGTCAATGCTGCATTTGAGAAGCGAAAAGCCCTAAGACCGCAGATCAAAGAACTGCTGAGGTATTACGAAAGCAAAGCTTGGTTTAGAGATGTTGAGGCGAGTAATAGAGGAGAACTCCCGGAAGGTATGCCACATGGAGTTTTAAGTGAAGATGGAGCTTGGAATGCCTTTGTGTGTGAATATTGGCTTGCAAAATGACTCCAAAAATTTACAAAATCAGTCCTCAAGAGGTAATTTCTTTTTTTTATTTGATGAATTAACAAAAGTTTCCTGTCTAAAAATGCTGTTTTTCGTGGATTAACAAAAGTTTCTTGAGCAAAAACGTTGTTTT
>CAUTUR010000039.1:0-9689 GCA_963541585.1 uncultured bacterium
AAAAATGCTGTTTTTCGTGGATTAACAAAAGTTTCTTGAGCAAAAACGTTGTTTTTTATGAATTCTCAATTAGATAGTGATGGATTGAGTGTTTGAGTTCTGATTTTTTTCTTTTTTTTTGTAAAAAATGTGAGATATGTTCGGTTATCTCTTTGCTTTCTCTCTAAAATCATTTGATTTCCTATATTCTATGTGAAAAAACTTGCAAAATCTCTTGATTTCGTTTCCTAGAAATGTATATATTTTATCAATCGGCGAATTGAAAGTATCTAACCTTTTTTATTTAACTATTTCGCATTAATGCAAAATTACGAACTTGTGCTCTTGCTCAATGCAAACACATCAGAAGCTGACAGAAAAGCTTTTTTGGCTGATCTTGAAGCAAAATTTGAAGTAAAAGAAAAAGATGAAATCTGAATTCAGAATCTTTCTTTCAAACTTAAAGACAAGAATACGAAAGCCTATTTTGTTTCTTATCTTCTCAATCTTTCTCCAGAACAGGTGAAAGAAGTAAAAGCTGCACTCTTGTATAATCAGGCAGTAGTGAAGTATGAAATTTACAAAATGGGAAAAGAGCAGACTTTCTTCCACTTTGAGAAACTTCAGTCTGAATTTGATAAAGCGATTGAAGAGATTAAAGATAGGAAATATGGTCAGAAGATCACTTTCTTTGCAAATGAAAGAAATGCAAAATATATCAACTGGAAATCTCTTCCTATCTTGAAATATTATCTTACAAGATTTGGAGATATTAAACCAAGGCTCTACACTGGAAATTCTGTAAAGATTCAGAAGAAGGTAAGACAGGAGATCATCAGAGCAAGAACGCTTGGACTCCTCAACTTTATTAGTAGATAGTTTGTTTTATTTGATTAGTATCGTATTCTTATGGCATCTAAATTAAGAAGAATCAGAAAATACCAGTGGACAAAAAGAATCAGAACTCATGGGTTTAGAGAGAGAATGAATTCTTGGACTGGAAGAAGAATTCTTGCTCGTAGAAGAGCTAAAGGAAGACATCAATTAACCGTTCAAAGGCAGAAGTAATTCTGTCTTTTGGCGTTTTTAAGAAGAGAAAAATCTGGTTATTTTATGGTGGTATTTCCTCTTTTGCGAAATCAAAATAAAGTAATCAACACCAAGATTATCAACACAAAATAGAGAATAATTGGAGATCGTGGCTTTGAAATGGATGTGGTCTTTGGAAAAAATGCTGTTCTATAATTATTATCTACACTCTCAAATTACTATTTTGTTTATTTTCTACCCTATAAACGACATATGGTAACAAAAAAGCAAACTTGAGCAGAAAAGGCTGGTAAGACAACTAAGTCTTCTTTTTCTGTTTCAAAAAAAACAACAACGAAGAAAACTGAGGCAAAAACAACAAAGGCTTCAGTAGCATCAGAAGTAAAGACTTCAAAAACCAATACTCCTATCAAGGCGAGTGCTTCTCTGCTTCCTCCTCATTTGCAGGAGCTTTTCAAAGACTACTATCAGAAAGATGGAAGAATCTTCCTTACTCAGCCAAGAACCTATGGGGAATTGCCTGATCTTCTTGAGCTTCAGAAAAGAGGATATGCTGATTTTGTAAATATCTACCTTGGAAAACTTTTCTCTGATGTGGAGAATATCTGGGATATTGCTGGAGATAAGCTCTATGTAAACATTTCAGATTTACAGGTTTCTGAACCGATTGAAACTGTGGATATTTGTAGGAAGAAAGAGCTGACCTACGGAGGAATCATCACGGCTAAAGTAAAGCTCGTGGAAAGAATTGAAGATGAGAAAACCAAGAAAGTATCTGAGAAAGTGCTTTTCAACAAGAGAGCAAATATCGGTATTCTTCCTTTGATGACGCCTTCAGCTTCTTATATTATCAATGGAGTTGAAAGAGTGATTATTTCTCAAATCATTAGATCGTATGGTATCTTTTATGGAAAGAAAGATTTTTGGTATTCTTTCAAGCTTATTCCTGAGAATGGACCTTGGCTTGAAGTAAATGTAGAAAAAACCTGAAATATCGTTGCGAGAATTAATAAATCTAGAAAGTTCCCTATCACCTCTTTGCTCAGAGTGTTCGGTTTAGAAACTGATGAAAGCATTAGAGAGGTATTTAACGGTATCTTGGAAGAGGAAGATGTTGATTTTATAGATATTACCTTGAAAAAGGACACGACCGTTGATGCGATTTCTGCGGCAGAATTTATCTATGGAAAACTCAGACCAGGAGAATTGATTGATGCGCAGTCAGCTTTGGATTATGTGAAAGGGCAGTTCTTACTCCCTGAGAGAATCTATGTTGGAAATATCGCAAGGAGAAAGATCAATGCAAAACTCAATCTCAAAAAGCCTTTGAAATCCGCTGAGGCAAATATTTTTGATGGAGCAGATCTTGTAGAAGCAGTGAAATATCTTGTCAATCTCTGTAATCAGAAAAAAGGCTTCTATACAGATGATTCTGATCATCTTTCCAACAAGAGAGTGAGAACAATGGGAGAGATCTTGTATTCTCACTTGCAACCTGTGATGAGAAAATTTGTAAAGAGCGTGAGAGGAAAACTTTCCGTTTTGAATATGGAAAATCCGCTTAAAATCACTGATCTCGTAAACTTCAAAATGATTGATAACTCTATCAAATCGTTCTTTGCGACCAGTCAGCTTTCTCAATTTTTGGATCAGATCAATCCGCTTTCTGAAATTGAGCATAAGAGAAGAATTACCGCTCTTGGACCTGGAGGTCTAAAAAGAGAAACTGCGAAATTTGAGGTGAGAGATGTGCATCCTTCGCATTATGGTAGAATTTGTCCGATTGAAACGCCAGAAGGACAGAATATTGGACTGGTAATTTACCAATCTCTCTATAGTAGAATTAATGATGAAGGATTCCTTGAGACGCCTGCATTGAAAATTTTTCGTGAAGTAGAACCAAAAGCTGAATCCCTCTTTGGTAGAATCGCTCATCGTGATATTTATGAGCTTGATGCGAAAGGAAATCCTAGCAAGAAAGTGATTATCAAGGAAAATGAAGTGATTGATGAGAAAATCGCTGCTGCTCTTGAAAAAGCCTATGGAAAACTCAAAAAACCGATTGCTGTAAAGCCGTTCTTTACCGGAGAAATTGAATATATCTCTCCAGAAATGGATGAAAAATGCGTAATTGCCGATGCAACCACTCCTTTGGATGAACATAACAATATCCTTTCTACGAGAGTTGCAGCAAGACACTTTAGCGAAATGGAGACCTTCCATGTGAACGATATTACGCATATGGATGTGAATTTGAGTCAGATTTTTTCTCCTAATACTTCTTTGATTCCTTTCGTAGATCATAACGATGCGGTGCGTGCTTCTGTAGCGACTAACCAGCAGAGACAGGCACTTCCGCTTCTCAAAAATGATGCTCCACTCGTTGGAACTGGACTTGAGAGGGATATCGTGAGAATGACGCATGCAGTGATTAAAGCTGAAGCTGATGGAGAGGTGATTTATGTTGATGGAGGAAGCGTTAAAGTAAAATATAAAGACGGAACGAAAGAATATCAATTGACGACTTTCGTTAGGTCAAACCATAAAACTTGTATTACTCAGGTGCCTTGTGTAGATTTGGGACAGAAGGTGAAGAAAGGCGATTTGCTCGCAGAAGGACCTTGTTCTGTAAATGGAGAAATGGCAGTTGGAAAGTCGCTTAGAGTAGCTTTTATGCCATGGAAAGGATATAACTACGAGGATGCGATCGTAATTTCTCAAAGACTGATCAAAGATGACGAATTGACTTCCATCATGATTAACGAATACGAGATTGAGGTTGCAGAAACCAAGCTCGGCCCTGAAGAAACAACGAATGATATCCCTGGAGTTGCGATGGCGAAACTTGGAAATCTTGATGAAGAAGGAATTATCAGGATTGGTTCTATTGTGAAAGGAGGGGATTTGCTTATTGGTAAGATCACTCCGAAGGGAGAAGGGGAGCTTACTCCAGAGGAAAAGCTGATTCAGGCGATCTTTGGAGATAAATCCAAGAATGTGAAAGATACTTCACTCTATATGCCTTCTGGAAGTGAAGGTAAGGTCGTAGATGTGGTGATCCTTGATGCGAAAAAAGGAGATAACCTGATGGCTGGAGTGAGAAAAAAGATCAAAGTTTATGTGGCTTCTACCAGAAAGATTGAAGTCTGAGATAAGCTTGCAGGTAAGCACGGAAATAAGGGTATCGTTGCGATCGTGGTTCCAGAAGAGAATATGCCATATTCAGTAGATGGAAGACCAGTTGATGTGGTGCTTAACTCACTATGAGTAATTTCTCGTATGAACCTTGGTCAGCTTTTTGAATCTCAGTTAGGTTTGCTTGCGAAAGAACTTGGTGTGAAGTTTGCAGTGCCTACCTTTGGTGGATTTGGAGTAGAAGATATTGTGAAACTTGCTCAGAAAGCAGGACTAGAAGATAAGCTCAGAACTACGCTTTATGATGGAGAAACGGGAGAACCGTATGCTCAGCAGGTAACCGTTGGATATATGCATTTGCTCAAGCTCGTGCATATGGTAGAGGACAAGATCCATGCGAGATCAGTTGGTCCTTACTCTCTGATTACTCAGCAGCCGCTTGGAGGAAAATCCAGACAAGGAGGACAGAGATTCGGAGAGATGGAAGTGTGGGCTTTGGAGGCATATTCTGCAGTGTATACCTTGCAAGAAATGCTTACGGTGAAATCTGATGATGTGATCGGTAGAAATAAGCTCTATGAATCTATTATCAAATCTCAGAAACCAAAAATCTGAGGATTACCAGAATCATTTAACCTTTTGACTTACCTCTTCAAAGGATTGGGTCAGAATATTGTGGCTTTGACTGCTGATGAACTGGAAACGATTCATCAAGAGAGAATGGAGAAGATCAAAAGCCTTGGACTTTCAGGAATTATGACGGCTTCTCTTGAACAAGAGGTAGGAGCTGATGATGAATCTGATGAGTCTGAAGACAAGGGAGAAATGATTGGAAAAGTCGTTGAAGACCTTGAAGATTTTGGGCAGATTGAGTAATAAGTGCTTGTCATTGCGAGGCGAATGTAATGAGTCGTGGCAATCTATTTGGAAGCAAATTTGGATTGCTTTGCTCGCAATGACGGCAGATATCACCTTTTAACTTTTTATAAGCGGTCCTAATGAACAAAACAAAATTTGATGGATTGATGGTAACTCTCGCTTCTATGGAGGAAGTCGCAAAATGGTCACATGGAGTGGTAGACAATCCAGATACCGTAAACTATAGGACAGGAAAGCCAAAACAAAGCGGACTTTTTTGTGAGTCTATTTTTGGTCCTGTGAAGAACTTTGAATGTAGCTGTGGAAAATATAAAGGAGTCAGATATAAGGGAATCGTCTGTGAAAGATGTGGAGTAGAAGTGACAAGTTCCAGAGAAAGAAGAGTGAGGATGGGACATGTAGATCTCGCCTCTCCAGTCGTGCATGTATGGTATAAAAACTCTCCATCAGGAGGTATTCACCAGCTTCTTCAGCTTTCAGCTAATGAAATAGATAAAATTCTGACTTTCGTGAAATATGTGGTTGTAAAAGAGGTAGATGAAGTGACCAAAGAGCAGATAAAAGACAAGATCAGTAGCGACTTTGAAGCGACAATGCAAGAACTTGATGAACTCTTCAAAAAAGAAACCGCTTCAGAGAAAGACAGCAAAAAACTCGCTGAATCAAAGAGACTGTATGAGGAAAATAAAGCTTCTCTTGAAAACGAGGTTGCAAGGATCAAATCACTTGTAGCTGACCTCAAATTTGGGGCGACCGTTTTGGAGTCTGACTATAGAAATATTTTCAGTCAGTTTTCTAAACTAGTTTCTTTCGCTTCTGGACCTGAGGGAATCCTCAAAATGCTTCAGGCTATTGATGTAGAGAAGGAAATCAAAAAGAGAGTAAAGGAGTTCCCATCTATTAGATCGGCTGATCAGAAGAAAAAGGCAATGAGCCTGATTAAACTTTTGATCAATCTCTATGTATCAGGAGTGAAGCCAGAAAATATGATTATTAGAAAACTTCCTGTGATCCCACCTGACATTAGACCAGTGGTGCAGCTTGATGGTGGAAGATTTGCTTCATCAGATGTGAATCTTTTCTATAGAAGAGTGCTGATGAGAAATATCAGACTTAAGAAGATGATCCAAGTTGGGATGCCTGATATTGTAAAAAAGAATGAAATCAGACTTCTTCAGGAGTCTATTAACAATCTTTTGGTGGGAGAAAAGAATGCTGCTGGTAAAGCAGGAGCAGGGATTAAGGTCTTCAAATCTATTTCCGATATGCTTTCTGGAAAGGAAGGAGTCTTTAGAAAGAACTTGCTCGGAAAGAGAGTGGATTATTCTGGAAGATCAATTATTACCGTAGGTCCAGACTTGAAACTGAGTGAATGTGGGCTTCCGATCTATATTGCGGTGAAGATGTTTACGCCGTTTATTATCGGAAAGCTGATTGAAAAGAAGATCGTTTATACGCCAAAGCAAGCAGAAAAACTCATCAAAGAAGGGAATCCAACTGCTTTGAAATTCCTAGAAGAAGTGATCAAAGACAAATATGTGCTTCTTAACCGTGCACCAACGCTTCACAGACTTTCTATTGAAGCCTTCAAAATCAAATTGATGCCTGGTAAAACGATCAGACTTCATCCTCTTGTTTGTCCTGCCTTTAATGCCGACTTTGATGGTGACCAAATGGCGGTGCATTTGCCTATTTCAGATGAAGCTCAAAAAGAAGCTCGCGAACTTATCGCAGCGGACAAGAATATTATCAAACCGGGTTCTGGAGAGCCAACGATTACGCACTCTCAAGATATGGTGCTTGGAATCTACTTCTTGACTGATTTCTTCAATCCAAAATATCCTGACTACAATACGGAAGAAGAATGGAAAGAAAAAATCTATCCTGTAGCCAGATTTGCTTCTTTTGATGAAGTGATGGCAGCGTTTAACAATAAACAAGTGCAACTTAAAGATAAAATCGTGGTGCTTGATGGCAATGAAGTGCTAGAAACTACGGTAGGAAGAGTGATCTTCAATTCTATTTTGCCAGAGAACTATCCGTATGTAAATAGGAAGATGGGAAATAAGGATCTCAAGAGGCTTTTGAGTGAGGTCTTTGACAAATATGATATGGAAACTACGGTAAAAGTTGCTGATGCGATCAAGGATTATGGATTCAAATATTCTACCTTGGCTGCAACTTCTATCAATGTCCTTGATATGAAGGTACCTAAGGAAAAAGAAGATATTTTGAGGGCTGGTGATGTAGAAGCTAACGAAGTATTGAAATTCTTCTATAAAGGATTCTTCTCTGAAGATGAAAAACATAGATTGATTGTTAAGATTTGGACACTTGTGAAGAAGAATGTAGAAACGAATTTGAAATCTATTATCGGAGCAGGAAATAATCTCTATACGATGATTGATTCTGGAGCGAGAGGTTCTCAAACCCACCTTACTCAGATTTCAGGTATGAAGGGACTGGTTGTGAATCCACAGGGAGAAATTATTGAGCTTCCAATTAAATCTTCTTTCGTAGAAGGATTGAAACCAATTGAATACTTTATTTCAGCTCACTCTGGTCGTAAAGGAAAAGCCGATACTGCCTTGAGAACCGCAGAATCTGGATACTTAACCAGAAAACTCTGTGATGCTTCTCAGGAAATGATCGTGAGAGAGGATGACTGTGGTTCTACAGAGTCTATTCTCTATACTAAAGAAGAGGCTGAAATTAAAGGAGAAAAATTCTCAGCTTTGATCTATGGTAGAGTATTGGCAGAAGATGCAATGGATGCAAATGGAACGGTGGTATTGAGAGCAGGAGAATTGATCACTAAATCAGCTTTAAGTCTGATTGAAACTTCAAATATTACTGCTGTGAGAGTGAGAAGTCCATTGACTTGCCACTGCGTGAGTGGAGTATGTCAGAAATGTTATGGAATGGACCTTGCTACGAGAACGATGGTTGAGGTTGGAGTGCCAGTTGGAGTAATCGCTGCTCAGTCTATTGGTGAACCATCTACTCAGCTTACCCTAGATACCTTCCATGAAGGAGGAGTTGCAGGTTCATCAGAGGCTTCAGGTATTGATAGAGTGAAACAGCTCTTTGAAGTGAGACCTCCGAAGAATCCAGCTGGAATTAGTCCATTTGATGGAACGATTTCTTTTGAAGAGACTCCAGAAGGTGGAAGATTTGGAAAGATCAAGGTAACCTCTGAAATGCAAAAGAAAACTTATCTTGTGAAGTCAGACTATAAAGTTATTGTTAAAGAAGGATCAGACCTTGCCAAAGGTGCTGCCTATGCGAGCAAGTGAGCAAGTAAACTCAAGATCAAGGAAGCAGGAAAGGTTCTTGAAGTGAATGAAGATTATATTGTGCTTGGGGTACAAGAAGTCTATACCAAATCGCTCGTTGGACTCGCTCCAAAGAAAACCAAAGTTGGAGATAAAGTCTACAAGGGAGAAATTCTGACCACTGGAGCACTTGATGTCATGGAATACAAGAAAATTGTTGGAGATATTCAGGCTCAGAGATATATCATTACTGAAGCCAAGAGAGTCTATGCCGCTCAAGGACAAGACCTGAATGATAAGCATATTGAAATGGTAGTGAAACAGCTCTTCTCAAAAGTCTTTATTGAAGATGGAGGAGATTCTAGCTTCATCCCAGGAACCTATGTGAAATACGAAGAATTTATCAAGGTTAATGCTGATCTTCAGGCTCAAGGAAAGAGACCTGCTCAAGGACAGAGAGTTGCTCTCGGATTGACGACGGTTGCCAAGGAAACTGATTCTTGGATGTCAGCGGCTTCCTTCCAGGAGACGATTAGAGTGATGGTTGGAGCTTCCCTCAGAGGAGCGATTGATCACCTTTCTGATCTGAAAGCTAATGTGATTATCGGTAGACTCCTTCCTGTGGGAGAGAATTATAGAAATATGAATGGATACTAATCCTTTCACTACAAAAAGAAACCTGATCGCTATGGTCAGGTTTTTTCTTTTTTGTCAGTAGTATGTCAATGATAGAGGCTTGCTCTTGTTTTTTTTGAGGATTCAGCTATATATAGTTTCGTTTATCTCTACATTATTTGGATGCTCATTAGTTCTCCACAGCAAATGCATGAATTTTGAAAATCTTTGGCACTTCGTTCAAAAATCCTGCTTTTATATTGAGATTTAGGGGCTGGGAAAACGACTTTGATCAAGGGATTTGCAGAGGGGATTGGAATTTCCCCAGAAAAGGTTCAGAGTCCTACCTATGCTTATCTCAATATCTATGATGACAAGCTTCTGCATATTGATATGTATAGACTTGATTCGTTGGAGGAGATGATTGAGAAAGGGATCTTGAATCAGATTTCTGAATTTGAATGGATCGTGATTGAGTGGCCCAAACGAGAAGATCAGCTGGATTTACAGGAGTTCTTGTCGATAAAGATCGAAAAAATTTCTGTAGATACAAGGGAGCTTACTGTTTATTAAGTTGTTAGTTTTTTTTCAAGGAATGTTTAGTTTCAAGTCTTCAAAAAAAAGTAAAAAATCTGATCCTTTCTCTGATGTATAGGGATTTCTAGTGTGAGAAATGGTCTCCGCAGATGGTTTGAGCAAATTCTCTGTGAAGAAACGGAGATTTCTGTCAGTTTTTTGTAATTCTCCGTGGAGAAA
>CAUTUR010000040.1:0-8745 GCA_963541585.1 uncultured bacterium
AGCATTGAAAGAGTATGAAGTAATGAGTATAACAAGTGATAATGGTAGTGAGTTTTCTGGATTAAAGGAGATATGAAAAATATTAGATTGTTTAGTGTATCGTTGTCATCTGTATAGTTCATGGGAGAAGTGAGGGAATGAGAGAATCAATGGACTGGTAAGATGGCTTATTCCCAAAAGATGAAGTATCCAAAAGTGAGGTGAAGAATATATAGAAAAGATAGCAGAAAAATTAAATAGGAAACCTAGAAAAAAACTTGGCTACCAAACAGCAAAAGAGCTGTTTGCTAGCCAAGTTCAAATAAGAAAGCTATAGGGAAAAGAGAAAGAGTAATTCTTATCTATAATTATTAACAAAGTGATGCTTTTTGATTGAAAATTAACCAACTAGTTATAGAATATTCTTTGCATAGCATACCTTATTACTCATAAAGAAAAAGAAATCAAAACCTGACTTCTTTCTCTTGTTTTCTCTTATTTTCCATGCCTAATATGCCCTGTAGGATGATAGTCAAGAGCTGTTATTAGCTCTCAATTCCTCTTTTTATCATCTCTTTTCTTTTTTAAGGCTATAATTTCTCTTTGTCTTTGCCTTTTGACTGACTCCTCTATTTTGCGATTGATTTTCCCTTTATTCATTGCCAACTTTTATACTAAAATCTAAATAATCTTAATTTCTATTGCCAATACTCCAAATTTTGCTTCTTGATCTGGAGTATAAAACTTATGATAGACAGCAACTCATTTTTGGATATCTTGAATTCAAGGCAAAACATGTTTGAGTCATTCATTTTCCAACATTGATTGAAATGTTGGATAAGAAGTTAAATTTACTACTTCCAATACTTCTCCTGTATCTTCAAACTTCAAATAATCTCAAATCTTCAGGTCTGCAAATTTTCCTTTGTTCAGTCTTCCTTCTACTGTCTTCTATCCTGAAAAAATGAGTGATTTATAGGGTTCTTTTACTGTAAAATAAGTATACATAATCTAATACCTAGAATTTAAAAGCTATTATTCCGTATTTTTTTATTTTTTCTTTATATCCAGGGATTCACTCATAGATTCTTACTGCATCTTCTTTTGTTTTTATTCATGGAAGAATATTTTCAAGTCACTCATTTTCTATATATTCTTCTAATGAGCTATATTTTATAATATTGGCAATTTTTTTTGATATTTGTTTATTTCAATTGATAAATGTAATTACATCTCCTATTTTATAATATTCAAAGCTCTTTCCAGATCTTCATTCTACTGTCTTTTTACAACTACTCAATTGACTGAAATATGGTTCTTTTAAAGTTAATATTCTATTTTTACTTAATAGGTTTTTATGCAAAGGATAGTATAAATAGACCTCACTATCTCAATCTGTTTTATATTTATTATATACCTCATATAAAGGATTAAAACCAATATTTCTAAACATATTAAAAGATCAAGGTGCTTTATTCTTAGATACAGAAACTAAAATTCCATCGATATTTTTATAATTTTCCAATTCTTTCAGTAATATATCTCGTAATTTCCAAATATGACCTTCGCCATGTTGTTCAAATAGAAACAAACTTTTTATTTCTAAGTATCAATTTTTTGTTTGAATTGAGCTTTCTTCATGAATAGGGGAATTCTTAAATGCTAGAATTCCAATAGGACGATTTTTATACTCTAGTATAATACAATCTCTATCTGATCATTTTAAAAGTTTAAGTGCACTTTGTTTTTGCGAACCATAAATAGGACTAAGCTGTTTATAACAACTCTTAAATATATCAATCAATTCTTCTTTTGTATACATAGATAAATTTTTTAAACCATATTCATTGACTATATTAATGTTAGAATTAATATATTCTTGTAGCGCTTCTATACCTATTATTTATAAACACCTTAAAACTCACAAGTCTTTGGAGCTCTTGGGAAAGGAATCACATCACGAATAAATTATATAGACCTTATATTCGCTTCCTTCTTTTTTTCCTCAGAAATAAATGATGGACTATTCATCATCAAATCTTTACCATCTCAAGTCTTTGGAAATGCTATCACTTCACGGATAGTCTTCTTTTGTTGCAAAATCATTACCAATCTATCTACTCACAAAGCAATTCCACCGTGAGGAGGGAATCAATAACGGAAAGCATCCAACATATGACCAACACTTTTCTGCATTTCTTCATCAGAGTATCACATAACTTTGTAGGTTCCTCCGAGGATTTCTGGGATATGGGCTCTGATAGAACCTCCACCAATCTCATTACCATTTAGCACAATATCATATTGTTCAGCGAGAATATTTTCAATATTTCTTTGCTCCAATAAATCTGGAATAAACTCCTTTTGTGGCATTGAAAAAGGATTGTGGGTAAATTTCCAATTTCATTCATCAGTTTTTTCAAACATTGGAAAATTCACTACCCAACAAAAAGCAAGTTCATTATCATCATACAGAGAAAAATCTGTTGCTATTTTTTGTCTTACAGCATCCAAAGCTTTATTTACGACCTTCTCAACTCCTGCTCCAAATAACAAGATATCTCATTTTTGTGCTCAGGTTTTTTGGATAATATTGTTTAGTATCGTATCTCCGAGTTTATCAGTAATAAAATTCTGTTCTCAAATACGGATATTTGCTAGTCATCATAATCACCATTCAATGGAAAAACTTCTCAACTTCTCATCCAAATATTTCTTTGCAAAACGATCTGCCACATCTTTTTCCACGATCAATGCTTTGACGATACCTCAATTATCTATTACTTGTTTAAAAATTGAAAACTCTGTATCTTGTAAAACATCGGTAATAGTTCTCATTTTGAGACTGTATCTAATATCTGGTTTATCACATCCATAGAATTCCATCGCATCAGCATAATCAATCTTTGGGAAATTTGTATTTTGGATCTTCATATTTGGGTACAACTCTCTAGTAATTTTCAAGAGCAACTCAGAAATAATGGAAATGATCTCTTCTTTATTGGTAAACGCTAATTCCATATCCAACTGTGTAAATTCTGGTTGACGATCTCATTTAGGATCTTCATCACGGAAACATCTAGCAAGCTGATAATACTTATCTACTCCAGACCCCATCAATAATTGTTTAAGCTGTTGTGGTGCCTGAGGAAGTACATAAAATTGCCCAGGATAAAGTCTACTTGGTACTATAAATTCTCTAGATCATTCATCCGATGCCTTTCCCATGATAGGAGTTTCCACCTCAATAAATCCTTTATCATTTAAAGAATTTCTCATGATTTTGATGATCTCATGCCTCTTGAAAATATTTTCTCTAATTTTATTGTTTCTCAAATCCAAAAATCTATATTTCATCCTCTTGGCTTCGTTAACTTTATGAGATGTCAAAATCTCAAATGGCAAAAGATTTGAGCGAGACAAAAGATAGAGTTTTTGGCAGTTTAATTCAATGGTTCAGGTTCTTAATTTCTCATTTATATCATCTGCATTTCTCTCAATAATTACTCACTTACAAGATATTACTGACTCACAAGTTAATCAAGATAACTGATCCATATCTCAGAAACTATCTTTTGAAATCTTTACTTGGAATACTTCTCCATCTTCACGGAGATCTATAAATAACAAATCACCATGATCACGGATAGATTGTATCCATCATGCTAGCATCACTTCTTGACCACAAAAGGATTCATCTAAATCTTTCAACTTATGAGAACGATAGGAATCTGAAAAATAAAAATCATCAAGAGAAAAATTATTTACATGGGCTTCTAAGTGATTTGAGTCTTTTTTTGATACTTCCTTTGTAGTAGATATTGATGTTAGCTTTCATTCAAACTTCTCAAGTATGCTTTGCTTTATCTGGCTTCAATCTGCTAAATTTCACAAAATTTCTTTTACCTTACCTACTAATGCACCAATAGCTCCAGCATTTCCTGATTTGATATCATCCAAAACCTTCTGATTTGAAGGATCTCACAATACCTTTTCAACCGTTTCTACAAGTTTTTCTGCTGAAATCACGCTTTGATCCAAATAGTTTCTCCAATCAAAAGAAGACCCTGATATTAGCTGTTGTACAATGCTTTTCAAAACCGTACTTGAGCGATTACCTCTTTTTTGCATCTCTTGAATAATTTCTACAATATCTGTAGCCGATAACTTACCATAAACTTCATCTGTAAACGCATTGAGGAAAAGTTTCGCTAAATACTGCAAATCATCAATCTGAACATTTACAGCAAACAATAGTTTCGCTCTTTGGATATTTTCAGAAAAATATTGAATTTCTTTAAAGGTTAAATTGGTATTTTGGATCAGATTTTTTTCTATCTCAAAAGGAAGTATTTCTCTAGATAATTCAATTTCTTGTTCTATTCCTTTGAGTGAAATAAATGGAATATCTGGCTCGGGCATAATCCTATAATCAGACACATTTTCCTTTTTTCTCATAACCTCTAATTTTCATTTAGATTCGTCCCATCTAACTGTCAATTGATCTTTTTTAAATTCTCATTTTTCTGTCCGATATTTCAATTGACTTTCTATCTCTTGTAAAATTGCTTCTTGAGCAAACTTGAAAGAGTTCATATTTTTGATCTCTGTCCTTGGATTTAAGCCTGCATCTCATTTTCTCCTTAATGAAATACTAATATCTGATTTAAATTGTCATTTTTCCATATCTCCATCAGAGATTTTCAAAGCTCTTACTAGTTTGTGGAGGGCATTCATATAGGAAAGTGCATCAGAAATACTATAAATATCTGGCTGAGTAACAATTTCCAATAAAGGCTTACCTGATCTATTATAATCTATCAAGGTGCCAGTTTTGGTATGCGTTAGTTTAGCAGGATCCTCTTCAATATGGAAATGATCCAAATGTACAGCAAAAGAAGTCTTATCTTCCCTATAACAATCAACAGTCCCCCCAATAGCTACAGGATGTTCATATTGAGTAATTTGAAATCATTTAGGCAAATCGGGATAATAATAATGTTTTCTATCAAAAGAAATTACTTCTGGGACTTCAGATTTAATTGCTAATGCAAGTTTTACTGCTTCTTTAACGACCTGTTTATTTAAAAGTGGTAAAACTCCCATTTGTCATGTACAAATCGGACAAATACAAGTATTTGGTAGTGCTCATTCCTGATTTTTACAAGAACAAAAAAGCTTGCTATCAGTACTCGTAATCGTCACATGTGTCTCTAATCATATTACTGGTTCAATTCCCAAACTATCTAATTGTGATTGGATCTGCTCAATTTTTGAAGTCATGAATATTGCTCCTTAAAAAAAGTAAAATTTTACAAAACCGTTTCCAAATAATTTCCAAATGATAATACTTCATTATCTTTATTGTATCATCCTGTGATTTGGAACCCTATCCCTTGTTTTGTAGAGATTCACAAAGATGGTAATTTTCATAGACTAAATCACACTGTATATAGATCAGACATATATCAATCTATTAGCTGACAATCAGCACCCAAAGACCTTGCTCCACAAGGGACAACTGGAGAGATAACAAAATCAACCATCTCAAACTGTTTGGAAAACTTATCTTCTATCTGTTTTCTGGCTATAAGTGCTTTTTTGTACAATTTTGCACCATCTCACTGAGAAAGGACTTGATTTCATACGATAACCCTCCTTTTAGTCTCATCTGACAATCCTTCTCATCTACTCATCATATAAACATCCTCAGTGGTCATTGCATCTGGAGACCTGTATCAAAAATTTACTCCATCTAGACGAGCCAAATTGGAGGCTGTTTCAGCCAAAGCAATGGTATAATAGGTAGATACCAATAAATCAGCAGGGAAAAAATCTAATTCAACCACATCAGCTCATTTAGATTTCAAGATATCTAAGGTAGATAAAATATTATTTTTTATATCTGCTGATAATCATTCATATTTCAAAAACTGCTTATAATAAGCTATTTTTTTTCATTCAATTTGGAAATCATTGAGCGCTTCTTCGGATAATATTACATGATCTATTGTTGTAAAATCTTTCTCGTCCTTACCTCATACGACATTTAAAATCTTTACCACATCTCATACTCTATTGGCAACAATCCCCACTGTGTCCAAAGAAGAAGCATAAGACATAAGTCAGTATCTAGAAATTTTCCCATATGTTGGCTTAAATCCGACAACACCATTTAATACTGCAGGCTGTCTAATACTTCATCAGGTATCCGATCCAATTCCAAATACGACATTTCATTTAGCTACATTAACAGCAGTTCATCCAGATGAACCTCAAGCAACTTTTGAGTGATCTTTTGCATTTTTAGCAGGTCAATAATATGAGTTTTCATTGGTATTACCATGTCAAAACATATCGCAATTATCTCTAAGCAAAAGAATTGCTCCTTCTTTTTGAAGTCTATCTAAAACTGTCGCAGTATAGGAGGATTCATAATTATGCAACATCATAGAACAAGCCGTTGCTTTTTGTCCATTTTGCAAAAACAAGTCTTTCACTGAAAAAGGAACTCATTCTAATTTCCTATTTTTTTTCTCAGCAAAATATTTATCAGATTCCATTGCTTGTAAATGAGCAGATTCCTCTGAAAGAAAAACTGTAGCATTGGAGGTATCTTGCTTTACTTTATCTACCAAAGAAGATACTATAGATTCACAAGATTCTCCAGAGACAATGCTCTCTCCATATCACTTTATATCAAACATATTGTATATACAAAAATAAAATTATTTCATTTTAACACATCCTACCTCCATTTCTGGAGCATTTTTTAAGATTTTCTCTATCGTAAGATTATCTGATTCTGAAACAAGGTCATTTCTCAGTTCCTGATAAATAATCACGGGTCTAGAAAGAGATGAATCAATTGAAGAATCTCCTACATATTTATCTAAGCAACTAAAAAAATCCAATACTTGATCTGATGGTGCAGCTCATTTTATTTTACTAATTTCTTCCAAAGAAAAGTTTTTCATCCTATTATATTATATCAAAATAAAATTTTATAACATTTCACCAGCAATATTTTTTCCCATATACGACTTTACTTGTTGAGGATCCTCTGTCTGAGATAGTACCCGCATCAACTTGGTCAATGTAGCTGGAGATGTCATATTCTTTCAGCTGATAATATGATCATGATCTATATCTAATATCTTTTTAGCTCATTCATACTTATGATCTACATATCAAGTAATACACTGCGATTTAATAACGATAAATACTCATTTTTTGATCAAATTTTGGATAGCTGTGGCCAATGCTGTATCCTTAGGGAAATTACCATCTCAATATCATTCTAAGACAATCCCCTTGAGATCAGGAATAGATGATAAATAATCAAAAATCTGGAAGTTCATTCACGGAAAGAACTTAATCAATTGAACATTCGGTAAAGCATTCATCTCCTTGGATGAAAAGGTATTATATGATCAATAGAATCTAAATAATTTTTATTTTGCATACTATCCAAAATCAGAGAATCATTTTCAAACTTACCAATACTATTATATCATGGTGTATTGAATGTCATTTTACTATGAGTATCAACTTTCCTTACCTTATTTCACTGAAGTAATTTTTCTCCAAAAGCTACATAATGTCCACCAGAGGAACAAAGCTGATCTAATGCTTGTAAAGAATATTTTAAATTATCAGGAGCATCGCTCGTAGGAGCTTCTATAGATTCCATTGCTCCAGTAATAATGAGATTTCACTTTATATCTTTGAGGAGAAAAGAAAGTGCTGATGCAGTATATTCCAAAGTATCAGTACCATGAATCAAAATATAACCATCCATATTTCATTCTTCTTTTTCCATCTGCTCAATAGTATTTTTTATGGCTAATCGATGTTTGGGTGCTAAATCTGAACTATCAATATTATAAATTTCTTTAGCTATAAATTTATCACCAGACAATATCAGATTTAATATATCTCTTGTCTTTTCTTGATTTTTATCCGCAGAAGAACGAGATACTTCTCTTCATTTTTTAGAATCTGTAGACAAAAAAGTCCCCCCAGTAAACAATAATCAAAATTTTTTCATAATCCCACATAAATCTAAATGAACAAGAATATAGTGCTTTAAGGTAAAAAGTCAAACCTTTTATATAACTTTGCCATATAATTCTTTTACCATACAATGATTATTTTAAAAAATCTCCTATGGCTTTTGAAGTACCGTAGGAGATTTTAAAAGTTTTCGTATACAACTCAATCTATCTACGGTAGTCGTAGATTATTATTAAGTGCAAAACTGCTAAAAAAGGATTTCACCATGAGAGCAACAAAAACTAAACATAACTTCAGCTTAGTAATTTTATTTTCAAACGCAAGAAAAGAAACGAATTGAAAAAATATAATTCAAAAGGTACCACTAATAGCTAAGATAGAAATGCGAGTTTATATCCTAAGAAAAATTAGTGATGCAAGAGAATAATAAGAAAAGAGGACAATTAAATCAAGAGGAAAGGATAGAAATTTATGCCTTGCGAAAGCAAGGGATAAGTTTAAGAGGAATAGGAAGAATCCTAAAAAGGGCTCATACTACGATTAGTAAAGAACTTGATAGGAATAGTATATATCTTGGTTGGGATAGATACTGTTATAATCCTCTTAAAGCAAACAAGAAAGCGAAAGATAGGAGAGTAAAAGCAAATCAAAAAAATATAAAACTATTTAAGGATCCGAAGATGCTAAAACTCTTTGAGGAGAGGTTTATAGTAGAAGCAGATTCACAAGGGATAGATGAGATTATAGGGA
>CAUTUR010000041.1:0-8411 GCA_963541585.1 uncultured bacterium
AAGCCTTGTTAAGTGTTGCAGTGAGTTTTAGGTTTATGTCGTTTTTTATATATACAATTCTTGGGTCTTGTTCTGCATATCTCAAAATCGTTGTCTCAATATCATTTGTCGAGGCGTCATTGATAATAATAAGTTCAAAATCAGAAAAAGTCTGACCCAATATTGAGTTGATTGCTTCAGATAGTCGGGATTTATTCCCATTATAAGTTGGTAAGATCACGGAGACCAAGGGC
The DNA here is from genome assembly GCA_963541585.1 of uncultured bacterium. Taxonomy (GTDB): domain Bacteria; phylum Patescibacteriota; class Gracilibacteria; order Absconditabacterales; family Absconditicoccaceae; genus HOT-345. The sequence goes on from CAUTUR010000041.1 coordinate 234, forward strand.
ATCTGCTTTATAAGTTATAATTTAAAGTCTTATCCTCTTTTGTACAAAAGTTTATCCAAGATTTTCCCAATTTGAGTACCCATATTCCAGCCTCCTAGCCAAAGGAGGAGATGATGATATCGTGAAGTCGCTAGCGTAGTAGCGCTTTCCCTTCTGAGCGGAATAACTTTGAGCTTCCCAAAGTCTATTTTAGCATTTCTCAATTTCGAGTAATATTTAGCTTCGATAGTGCTATCTAATGATAATTCTTCTTTGCTGTTATAGAGATACTTCTTGTAAACAGTATTGTTCACCTTAAAGAAAGCTGTCGCTACACAAAAATAAGCCAAAGGCCACATCCATCTAAAAAAGAGGTTGTCCTCACCAATACTTGACCTCAAGAGTTCATTCATATTTTCATATATATATCTTCCAGTTATCTTGTACCAAGAATTTGTTTTTTGCAAAAGTTCTGAGTGATCAAATGCATAATCGATGCATTCTCATTCTCAGTATCAATAGCCTTTTTCTAATGTTTTTTGATGATTCCCCTCAAATTGGAGAAATTCAATTTCTTTCCCATAATATTTGGTAAGATCGATAAGTAATCTTTTCTCTTCAGGAAAGGGATAATTGGAATTTTCACAAAATACAAAAGCATCAAATTCAGATTCTGTAATATAAAAAATTAAAGTCTGAACATATTCTTTGAGCCTTTTTTCAGGATTAAGAGACGATGATTTATATCAGATCTGGGATACTCATTTATTAGGAGCTATCGTTCATGTAAGAAGGAGGGTATTCATATCTTTTATACTAACTTTTGGAAGATAAAATTAGTGTCTGAGTTTTATGATTTCATGATAGAGATGTCAGATTTTTCCCCTATTGATGAGGTAGCTTATTGAGCAGATAAGGAGTCCAGAACAAACCATACTTACGATATCTGTCCATCAAAAACTTATTTTTATCCAATAAATTCCTCATATCAAGAGGGTTAAGGCGAGTATATTAATCGTGATAAATTTTAGATCAAGATGTAATTTGATTTCTTGTAAAACAAAATATCAACTACTTAGCCATAAGATCAAATTTCCCAATATATAAATTAATCCAGCAAATCGCATTCAATACATTTTCAGTCAATAAAGTCACAAAAGAACGACAACTACAACAGAGCTTCATCGACTAATCACTTTAACAAAGTTTTTTCCTAGTCCTGCTAAGAGTGAAAAGTTAAATCCCGCAAATATTCCAAAAATCTGGAATAAACTAAACCATCATAGGAGATCACCTGAAGCTAGGAATTTCTCTCCGAAGAGGAGTGTCGTAATCTCTCTTGAGAAAAGCATCATGAATGCTGAAAAAATCAAGATTCCAATACTAAGATAACTATAAAAAAAAGAGCATAAAATTCAGACTTTTTGCTTATCTTTTTTTTCTATGAGTTCGGAAACCAGAGGGAAGAGGAGTGTCATTATCGGAGCAAAGAGGAGATTTCCTATCAAAAAGAGACTGAGGAAATTAGCATAATATCCAGCGGCTTCTGCCCCCAAAAAATAAATGACCATTTGCTGGATAATTTGTCCGAAAAGATTCCCTACATTAGCTCAGATAAATGCCCATAAGGCATAGCGGGAATAGTCTCTGAGCATTGGTTTGTTTCGTTCAAATTTTCCCTGCATCAATGGCGCACGGTACTTTTTAAAGTAGATAATTCCACCTAATAAAAGTCATATTCATAGTCCGATAAGCCAGTTGAGGCTATATCGCTCAATGCTTTGTCTCCCAGAAAAAAAACAAAAAGCTGTAAATCAGACAATTGATCGCATTCTTACAAAATCTATGACCTGATAATCAAAAGTCTTTTGAAAAGCAATAAATATGCTTTGTAAGGTCTGGAAAAGGTTTATCCCTAGAAAATAAATACAAAAATATTGTAAAATAGTCTCTGCTTGCTCACTATGAAAATAGTTATTTGCTAGTCGTTCATTCCCAAGTAAGAGTCCTCATACAATAAACAAACTTGTTAGTATTTGTGTACCTAGACTCAGCCAAATACTTGTCTTAATATTGTTATATTCTTTTCTGATCCAAAATTTAGGGAGGAAATATTGCAGACTTTCAGTCAGTCCTAAATCATTATATACATTCAAAAAAGTCACCAAACTGATAATACTATACAAAACTCCCACATCTTCTACGCTTACTTCAGGGGAATTAGAGATCAAAAGCCTGACTAAGTATCCCGCTGGGGCTACCAAATATGAAAAAAGATAAAGCCAAAATCATTTTTTGATCAGCTTTTGACTTAGGGTTTCATCTTGAAGGAGATCTTTAGGTCCTGAAGCGTTTTCTGTCATGATTTACAAAAAATTAAATTCAGATTTACCAACTCCTTGCAAATCTAAGATCTCCATTTGTAAAAAGCCTAATATCTTTGATTCCATATCTTACGGCAGCAAGTCTGTTGATTCCCATACCAAAGGCAAATCCCGTTCGTCATTCTTCAGGATTGATTCCAGCTTCTCTGAGTACATTAGGATGGATCATTCCAGCTCCAAGGATTTCCATTCGCTTGGACATTTCTTTGGTTCCCGTTTTAGGATTGGTGTATTCATATCTCGTATCAATTTCAAAACCAGGCTCTACAAAAGGGAAAAAACAAGGTCTCATTCTGATTTCTACTTCTTTTTGCAGGGCGGCAGAGAGGAATTTGGTAATCACACTTTTGAAATGTCCGATACTGATTCATTTATCAATATAAATCCCTTCAAACTGATAAAACATCGTATCGTGCGTTGCATCTACATTTTCAAATCTATAGACTCTTCCTGGTAAAACAGCCTTGATAGGTACTCCATACTTTTTAATCACATAATTCTGACCTGCAGAGGTGTGCGTTCTCAAAACATAATTTTCTCCTCTCTGATCTTTTTCAGCCACATAAATCGTATCGTGCATTTCAGTAGCAGGATGGGAAACCGGAATATTTACCGCTTCAAAATTCTCAAACTTGCTCACAATATCCATTCCACTTTCTACGATAAACCCCATATCCTGAGCGATCTCTTCAAGTTCTCTTCTCACTTTCGTAAGCAAAGAAAAATGTCCTTCCTCTAGTTCCGTTCCCGGAAGCGAAATATCTACCGTTTCTTTTTCTAGCTGTGCATTGATTTCAAGCGTCTTGAGTTCGTTAAATTTTGCTTGATAGGCGTCTTGAAGGCTTGTTCTCATGCTGGAAAGTTTTCCTCCCTGTTCTTTTTTCTCTTCGGGGCTGAGCGTTGCGAGTCCTTTCAAGGCTTCAGTCAGCTTTCCTTTTTTTCCTAAAAGTTCTTGATACCAAGTTTCAAGGTCAGAAAGGGTAGTGATGGAGTGAAGCTTTTGGAGTAATTCTTCTCAGTTCAGCATGATCGTAGTTTAAAGATAAAAAACTGACCGAAATTCTAGCGTTTTACTTTGTCTTTGCAAGCTGTATTTCTCTCTAATGCTCCTTCTGTTTTAAAAGCAATCGGAAAATGCAGAACATTTTTATTATTTTTTCTTTTTCTTTAGTTATTTCTTGTTGCCTTTTCCCTTCCTCTTTGTCGTCCCTCCTTTCACCAATCCAGTTACGAGTAAAAAGCTCAAAATCTTCACAGCATCCTGAGTGGAATCAAAAAAATCTTCAAAAAACTCTAAAAACTGATCAAAAATTTCAGTTTTTTCATCAAAAATGCCTCAAAACTGATCAAGAATCCATTTAAATGATCAAAAAACAGACAGAACACGAAAATATTTGCCCAAAATGATCAAAAAAATCAAAAAACCGATCAGATTTTCATTTTTCTGGTCAAAAAAATTCAAAAAACTGAAATTTAGTATGATGTTTTGCTTCAATCTTGCAGATTTTTTTATTTCAAAAAAAGCCAGGTTTATTCACCTAGCTGTTGGATTTATGACATTATGTCATAAATCCATTCTTTACATCCTCTTCCAATAAGGAAGAGGGCGAGGCTAATAGCCTCAAAATAAAATTTTAGTTTCTTCATACGTTTTTTCTTTAAAGATTTTATATTGCATTGGGGAAGTATATCAATATCCTTTCAAAAAACAACCTAAATGATGACGTTTTTCAGAATTTATTTTTTTATCATAAAGAATGCAGATTAAACTCTACAACACCCTCACTCGTGAGAAAGAAGACTTTGTCCCACTGATGCAAGATTCTAACTATCTAGGAGAGAAAAAGGAGTTTGTAGGAATCTATTCCTGTGGTCCAACGGTTTATTATACTCCGCATATTGGAAATCTCAGAGCGACATTTACTGCGGATTTGATCAGGAATGTGCTGAAGTATTTTGGTTATCCTGTCAAAGCGGTGATGAATATTACGGATGTGGGGCATCTCGTTTCTGATGGTGATGAAGGAGAAGATAAACTAGAAAAAGGAGCGAAAAGAGACGGAATCTCCGCTTGGGAGGTTGCGAAAAAATATGAAGAAATCTTCCTCACTGCGATGAATGAACTGAATATTCAGACTTTTGATGTGATGCCAAGAGCGACTGAGCATATCGCCGAGCAAATCGCACTTGTGCAGAGCCTAGAAGCAAAAGGCTATACTTATGAAGTTCCGGGTGATGGAATCTATATGGATACGAGTAAAGTAGAGGATTATGGGAAACTCATGGGACCAAACTACAAAAAAAGGCTTGAGGACTTGAGAGCAGGGGAGCGTGTTGATATGAAAGGCAAGAAAAATCCGACAGACTTCGCTTTGTGGAAATTCTCTCTGACCGATGAGAAAAGGGAAATGGAGCGAGATTCACCATGGGGAGTTGGTTTTCCAGGTTGGCATATAGAATGTAGTGCGATGTCCAGTAAATATCTTGGTGAACAGTTTGATATTCATCATGGGGGGGCTGATCACATCACGATTCATCATCCAAACGAGATTGCTCAATCAGAATGTTGATTTTGAAAGAAGCCGTGGGTGAAGTATTGGTTGCACAACGAGTTTTTGCAGGTAGATGGAGGGAAAATGAGTAAATCACTCGGGAATATCTACTCTTTGGAAGATATTAAAGTCAAAGGCTATTCTCCGCTTGATTTGAGATATTTCTATTTCAAAGCCCAGTATGGAAACTTCCAAAACTTCACTTGGGAAGCTTTAGAGCAAGCCAAAAATGAAAGAGCAGGTTTGATCAAGAAAATCCAAAATCTGACTCAGGCTTCTGAGCAAGCAAGCACTGAAGATTGGAAACTTCGTTTTGATGAAGCCCTTGCTGATAATTTCAATACCCCGAAACTCCTTTCCGAACTCCATTCTGCACTTTCCAAGTCAGGAAGTGAGCTGTTACCGCTTCTTCACGAATTAGAAGAAAAAGTTCTAAAAATCTGACTCTTTTCTACGGAAACTCCAGCAGCTCAGGAAGTCCCAGAAGCCATCATTTCGCTCGCCGAGCAGAGAAAACAAGCAAAAGCTGAGAGAAATTATGCCTTAGCTGATGAACTTAGAACTCAAATTACGCAAGCGGGCTGGGAAATAAAAGATACGAAAGAAGGCTATGAATTAACAATTCAGAATTAACAATTAACAATTCAGAATTAACAATTAACAATTCAGAATTAAGAGAAATCTTTCCTAGTTCTCCTTTGATAAGAGGAAAAATACTGAGAAAGTTCCGTCTTTCTTAATAAGGGAGTTGTCCAGTGGAGCGAGGAGGAATATAGAACTATTATCCTAAAATCCTCCAACTTCTTCCCAAAATTTTAGACCATTTATCTCACTAAAAATTATGGCACAAAAATGGAAGCTTATGAACTCTCCAGTTGAAGATTATCATATGCATAGTTTAACTTATTCTGATGGGCTTCATACGATTGATGAAATCGTGCAAATGGCTCCAAAATTCTGACTTAAAAAAATTGCCATTACCGATCATTCTCAGGCTGTTTTAGAAGCTCAAGGATTAGCTTTAAAATGCTGGAGATCTACCCTAAAACACTGGAAAAATTATTATAACAAGGTCGAGGTGATCTTTGGAGTAGAGGGGGATTTGCTTGATGAGGAGGGGAATTGCTGTTTTGAGATTCATTGTCAGGAGTCAGATTTTCGTATTTTATCACTTCATTCTGCTACTTATCAAGGGGATTTAAAGAGGGTAACTCAGTCCTACCTCAATGCAATTGCTAAGTATCATGAGCAGATTGATCTTATTGGACATCCCTTTTATACCAAAACCTGTGAATTTTTGGAGGTGGAAAGCTTTGTAGATTGCTTGAATCAGTATGGAATCCCTTTGGAAATTGATACTGCTTATCTCAGAAAAGAGAGAACCGACCTTAATAAACTCAAATATGCTTTGGAACACTTGGAAACGGGGGTATATGTGAATAGTGATATGCATACTTTCGGGGATTGGGAGCAGAGAAAGGCTGGTTTTGAACTCTTGGGAAAGCGAGGGTTTCTTTAATTATACAAGCTATGATGATGAAAAAATTATGACTATTTGGTTTATGTGGACTCCTTCTATTTATACTTTCAGCTTGTGAAGCGAGTAAAAAAGCTGAATCTTCACTTTCAGGAACGAATATTTCAGGGACTGTTATATCTTGAGCCGTTTCACACTCTACGAGTGGATCTCAGGATATAAGTGGATCTGAGATATCTTCTTGAAATTCTCAAACTTGAAGTCAGGCTTCATGAAGTTTTGCAGTGCCAATAAAAAGCTTGTTTCCAGTAGAGCTCTGTAATAAGATTATAGCCTTCAATCAGTGTATTATTGCGAAAGCGCCAGTTGAAAATCAGCCAGTAATGAAGCAGCAGTTAGTTAAAGTAATTCAGCCATGGAGATTACTTGCAGAGACGCAACTTCGTGAAGTTTGTCAGCAAATTGCTGCTCAAGAAAATTTTCTTGAGGTAGTAAAGCATTATCAGGAGCAGGGTTGTAAATTTTAATCAGCTTGCTTTGCTTTGAAAATTTATTTTTTCCAGAAAAATAATTTATTAAAGAACTTTCATTTTTTGAGGAGAGAAAACCATTTAAAAGGATAGTAGAGGAGTGGATTTAGGATGAGGTCGTAGTTTCCATAAAATTCTCGTTTCATTCCTCAGAGCGATTCTTTAAATTTACTAACTCCAGCTAAGGGATGATCAGGGAAACCTGTTGGAGCTCAACCCATAAGATCGCAATATTCAAATCCACGATCTCTAGCCCATTCAAACATTGCATATTTAAGATAATGGTGTCAGCCCATATTAGTGTACTTTCTATCGGTAAATCAATAGAGATAAACGATAGTTTTCCCATGATAAAGACAAATACTTCCAGCAATAATTTGTCCATCAAGCTCAGAAACGAAAATATTTCAGCATTGTTTTTCTTCTAGAACTTGCAAGAGTTTTAGGTATTGAAGTTTTGTAATTGTAGAAAATCATTTTCCACCAGCGGTAACCTGCCATTTTTCAAAAAAGGTATCGTAATCATCATGATCTCAAAGTCTGACTTTGATCCCTTTTTTAATAGCTTTTTTTACTCTATCAGCACATCCACTATTCATTTCTGAAAGCAACTGTTCATTGCTTTTGCTGAGATTTATCATAATCGTTGTCTGGGGCATATTCTCCTTGAATGCAAGTTTAAGCGGGGTTTCTTTGTAGATGAGCTTTCTGGTATGTTCTCTCATAGATCTTACTTTCCCTACGATATTCTGCTCTCTTGCTCGAGCATTATCAAAACTTGTAATTTCATTGATAAATCCTAGTTGAAAAAAAATGTTTCCCCACTTTCTCCCAAATTCTTTTCTAAGTTTTTTAAGCCCTTTTCTCACCTCTGCTCGATTACTTGGCATCTCTAGTCCGATTGCCTGAAACTCCCTAAAAGTAAAGGGTCAGGTTTTTTTCTGTTTGATCAGATAGAAATATTCTTTTCCAAAAATTCTTGTGAACCCATGAGGTTTTTCATAGATTTCCGCTTGGAGCGTTTCTCGAATGGGGCTTTGATAAAGTGAATACATCTTCTAAACATAGGTAATAAATAGCTTATAGAAAGGGATTTTGGTTATCAAGTTTAGTAGCTTTATTGTAACTTTTCGATCAATGCAGTTTTTAGAGCTTCTACCCCCTCTCCTTCTTTAACCGAAACAAAAACCACTGGAAAATCAGCGAATCTCTGAGCTAATTCAGCCTTTTTTTCTTCATTGATCAAATCAATCTTA
>CAUTUR010000042.1:0-7903 GCA_963541585.1 uncultured bacterium
AAAATCCTAGAAGAACAAACCCAAGCTGCACAAAAAGCACTAAATCCTAGATACACCAAGCATACTGAAACTGAACTCCAAACAAAAACAAACACCCTCTCTCCCCAAATCAAATCCAAACTTGAAAATGCCAATATTAAACTTGAAGACTATGCTTCATTCCTCCTTTCAAGAGAAAAAATCGGAAACGATACTTCTACTCCTGAAAATGAAACCTTTCTCAAGAGTTTGAAAAATCTAGAACACAGTCTCTGAATTCCAGAAAGCTCTAGAGGAGGATTTTTTAGGAGCTTTGAACCTCAGAATGAAACCTTCGTTCAGAATCCTGATCTCTCCAAATATGCGAATGAAAGTCAGGATTTTTCTGCTTTTGAAAAACTCAACTATTTTCCAGAAAACATGTCATTAGAAGAAGAGAAAAAGCTGATCCAATCGTTTGCTTCTCCAGCTCTCAAAGAATTTTTCCAGGCGATTAGTCTCCTTTTCACAAAGGAGCAAAATCTCTTATCAGAAGTAGAGAAACAAGCGCTTAAAAATTACCAAAAACAAGTTGATCAGCTTAAATACCAGATAGAAAGCAAGGCTAAAAACTTTATGAAAGCAGGTGCGACGAACGCTCCGATCACTGCGATACTCAAATATCTTGATTCAGAAAGCCTGGGAGGTCAGACTTTAACTGATCTTTTAGAAAAACCCAAAAGCTGATCTTTTGCCGAGATTCATCAAGAAGGGAAGGACCAAGTCCTGCATTTTCAAGGGAAAATTGATGGGAATCCGCTTACTTTCTACTATAACTTAAGCAATCCCAATGCAAGCCTAGAATGCGATGATTGCCTCTATCAGGATCCGGTTTCCAAATCGTTCACCCTCGGAAAAAGCACAGGAGCGAGAACTAAGCTTAATATTCAGATGCCGACAACCGAGCAATTAGCTTCCAACCTTAGTAATGCCTGTTCTCCAGAGCAGTTTCAGAAGATACTCAAGAACTCCTCCACTCCAGCCGAATATCAGCAGCAACTTTCCCAGCTCATTAGCTGAACGATAGAAAAAAGCTTCGCTGATGAAAAGCTGATCAAATCGCGTCTTGCTAGACATACGGAAAAAAATCTGACTATTCAGACCTTAAATTCCTCGCTCATTCCTGATGAGATTATGGAGCAGCTCACAAGCTGAAAAAAACTGAACGAAAATCAGGATACAAAAAGGCTTTTTAAACTCCTTGATCGCACAACAGAATCAAGCACGAGTTCTGAACTCCAATCTTTTAGAAGTGCGCTCAAGAAGCGAGATACCTTGCTTCAAAGTCCTGAGAAAATTCAGAACATTCAAGACCCAGTACTTCGTTCTTGCCTAGGAAACTGCTCTGCTGCAAAAATCAAAAAAGCTGACTTCCCAGCTTGGAATCAAGCTTTACTTCAGCTTTTTGATCTTTTTACGAAGCAAAGCATCTGATCTGAGGCGAGCAATACCGACGATCCCAACTATGTTTTGAATCTCTCGGATTTTAGTCATTTTGTGGATTATCTAGGAAAGCCTGAAAAGAAGATTACCGATGATCAGCAGCTTTTAAGCTTCTCTCCTGACTTTCAAAGAAAATATGAAGCACAAACGAGCGGTTCGCTTACTTCATTAGAGAAGCAAATGGAAGCAAGTTTTGAGTTCGCTTATGCATAATTTTTAAAAAAATAGCCTTCTGTAAATCTAGAGTTAGGTAAGTTTTCTTATCTAACTCTTTGTGTACTTTACATTTTTTTATTTGATTTTTTTCTATGTTTAATTAGCATGACTATAGTGTTTATTTTTAATAAAAATAATGCAACTTTATCTAAAAACTCCACTTGTTGATAATTCAAAGTATGTACCTCATCTCACAGAGCACTGTAGTTGACATGCTGCTCTGGAAATTTCTGATTTTTTTGAATTTTCTTATGGTTTAGATGGTATCAGTACACCTGAATATACGAAATTTGAATATGATCAACGAATTGATTATAAACAGGCTATTGCAAAAATAACAACTCCGATAAAAAAATCTGACTTCATTTATGAAACTAAAATTTTACAAAAAGAATTAGCAGATACATCTTATGATCAGAGGATTTATGAATCAGTAATTAAACAATTTATTGAATCAAAGATTTCTTTAAATCTTACAAAAAATAGTACTCGAGAAGAAGTAGAACAATACCATAAATCACGATACACACCAAATAATATTATAGCTATTGACAATAATTTTAATATACTTTATAAAGGCTTTTCTCCAAACAAAAAGTCTGACACACAAAAAATTGAAAAAAACATATCTCATTTTTGTTTTGAGGATGATGAATATCAAATATTACTATATAAAAATTATAATACTGAAACATATTGGGAGTTATATTTTATTTTTCGAATGTGCTGTTTTTTTTGCGTTTATTTGATGAGATGGCATAAATGAGAATATTTTTATTTGGAGCCTTATTTTCAAAGATTTTGAGAATATTGCTGGGCTTTAATTCCAAATATAGATTACAAAGTCATGAGTTCAGATTTTTTTGAGAATTGAAAAAAATACATTATCACAATGTTCTCCCAATGATATTTTAAGGAAAATTTCTTTTTAAATGAATATTTTTATTGAATCTCCATGAAAAGAAAAGATGTTATTTCTCAATATCAAAAATATAACCAGAACATGTTTTATTCTATATTAGATCCTTTATAAATAATTCTATATTAGTATATCATCTTTTCGAGCATAACTCATCATACAAATCTGATCTTGCTTTTAGATCAGATTTTTGCATTATAGGAAAAAGCCATACAAAGGCTCGTCTGTCTTTCCGAATGAAACGAAGAATATAAGTTTTCTTCCTATCATAATCCAGGAAAACAGATCTCTTCTATTTTTCTGAGTACAGCAAAGCGAAATAAAGCATATAAATAAAATACTTCGGCAACACCTCAGGAAAACAAGAAATTATTTCTCTCTTACTCATATATGAAAAACCTCCTCAAAACAACTCCACTCTATATCAAACTCCTCACTCAAAACGGCATTACGAACATGAGGGATTTTTTCAATTATTTTCCGAGAGCCTACGAAGATAGAGCCAATATCAAGCCACTCAATCAGCTTATTTTCAATGAAAAAGGCATCACCGCAACCAAAGGAAAAATTCTGGGCAAAAAAGTCTTCCGCAGAGGGGGAAAAATGATCTATGACATCAGTTTTGAAGATGAACTCGGAATTCAAGGAACGATCTCTATTTTCAATTCTGGCTACCTCGCGAGCAAACTCCAGGAAGGAAGCCGATACATCATCGTTGGGAAACCAGCTTTCAAATATGGGAAAATCATTTTTTCTCATCCTGATATCGTTCCCAGCTCAGATTCTGGAGAGTTGCAGGAAAATTACAATTCTGGAAGGATTTTCCCAGTTTACTCGGAGATGAATGGGATCAAACCTTGACGATTCGCCAAAAAAATCCGAGAACTTCGCAGTCAGATTCCAAACTATTTTTCTGAGTACTTACCTGAGGAATTTTTGAAAGAATTTCAGCTTCTGGAGGTACAAAAAACGATCCTCAATATCCATTATCCTGAAAGCGAATCGCTCAAATCACAGGCAATCCACAGGGTCTTTTTTGATCGTCTGCTCAGGATTCAGCTTTTTTCTCTAATGAATAGGCTTAACTACCAGTCCAACAGCAAAACTACGAACGAAAACCAACAGCGGCAGGTGCTGAAAACGATGCTTACTCGCCTACCTTTTGAACTAACGACCGCACAAAAAAAGGTTGTAAAACAGATTATTGATGACTTTCATGCTGGGAAACCAATGCTCAGGCTCTTGCAAGGAGATGTGGGCAGCGGAAAAACGATCGTTGCGACGCTCGCTGCCTATTATCTCAAGCAAACTCAGCAGGGGCAGACCGTTTTTCTTGCACCACTAGAAGTGCTTGCTCAGCAGCATTATCAGAGCATTGCGAAACTCCTCTTGCCACTGGGATTGAGAGTAGAACTTTTGACCGGTTCGCTCAGTAAAGGACAGAAAGACAAGATAAAAGCTGACCTCCAACAAGGGAAAATTGATGTGATCATCGGAACCCATGCTTTACTGCAGGAAGGAATTAGTTTTCAGAATTTGCAATATGTGATCATTGATGAGCAGCACAAGTTTGGAGTCAAGCAAAGAGCTTTTTTCAAGCAGTTTGGGGCTCCGCATATTCTGCAGATGAGCGCGACTCCGATTCCAAGGTCAATGGCGATCGCATTTTTCGGCGAATTTGATGTGAGTATCATTGATGAGTTGCCCAAAGGAAGATTACCGATCAAGACGAAGATTATTTCCAGTGCTGAAGCTCAAAAACTCAAGCCACGACTTTTAGATAAAATCAATAAAAATCAGAAGGTTTTCATCGTTACGCCTCTGATTGAAGAAAGCGAAACCCTTGATGAAGTGCAGTCTGTTTTGAACGAATTTGAACAAATGCAACTTCTCTACCCTGAACTTCAAGGGAAAATCTGACTCCTCCACGGAAAAATGAAAGCTAAAGACAAAGAAGCCGTCATGCAAGACTTCAAAAAAGGGAAGCTCGTAATGCTGGTCTCAACGACAGTTATTGAAGTCGGTGTCGATGTCCCAGAGGCGACCGTTATGATCATCAGAAATTCAGAGAGATTCGGACTCGCCCAACTTCATCAGCTAAGAGGAAGAATCTGAAGGTCTGACCTCCAATCCTATTGCTTCCTAGAAACTCCAAAAAAATCTGGAGATAGCTACGAAAGACTCAGAGCCATGGAAGAAACCACCGATGGATTCAAACTCGCGGAGCTGGATCTGCAAAATCGTGGCTCCGGAGAAATCCTAGGAACGATGCAATCCTGAATCAGTGATATTCCGATTGAAATCCTGTCTGATTTGAAGTTTTTGGAAAAGGTGCAGGCTGGCGCAATCTGGCTTTTGAAAAAATATCCTAATTTGGAAGGATTACCAAGTTTGCAGAAATTTTTGCAGGAAAAGATTGGTGATATTTTGGCCTAATCTAAAATATAAAATCAAAAACAGGAAAGTAATTAAAAATTATACTCCTAACAAAAAAAAGGAATTATAAGACAAAATTCCTTTTTTAATTTTTATTACTTACTTTTATGAAATAATTTTATACTTCATTAACAAGAAAATAGCAATTCCAATAAACACAAACGAAAACACCATAATAATAAAATTCTTTACCTTCTCCGTTCTTACTGCTTCTTTGAGTTTTGAGATTCTCTCCTCAAGCTTCTGTTTTTCAATGATTGCTTCTTGTTTTTCTCTATTGTAATCAGGCAAAGCAATCATCGTCTGAATTTTGGTTTCCAACTCGCCAATCCTCTGCTGAAGCATAAAGATAATCTTATTTTTTTCCTCAATCATCTTATCCTTCTCCTTGAAAATAAGAAAAAACTTATCAATTTTTTCATCAATTGCTTGATCAATATCTGCCCTAACAGCCATAGGTTGAGCAGAAGATACAGTAGGAACCTCGTGAATCAATTCACTTGTTACTTGATTATGTAAAGTTGAAAATTCAGACTTTAGCGCCTCAATTTCGTCTTTTGCAAGAAGAACTTTATTTGCAATTTTTTTATACGAAAGTTTCCCACTTTTGACGTATCTATCAACAGTTCTGGTAGAGACTCCGAGCTCAATTGCAGCCTTTTCTCTAGTAATAGAATAATTTTTCATCAGCTAATCTTAAAAAAAATAAATTCAGATTTTTAGACTCTTAAAGACTCAACTCTACAAAGGTTTATCAAGGTCAAATTTCGTGAGTTCTGGCCTTTGCATCCCTGTAAAAAAAGATTTTATCAAGAGAACAAGTAAGATTCCTTGTAAGATTCAAAACAAAGAAACTGCGAAAAGAAGATTTAAAAGCCCAACCTTCACCCACAAAAACGAATAAGTAGCATTTCATCAGAGGTTTTGAAGTACAAGAACGACTACAAGAACAGCAAAGAAGAGAAAGCCGACTGCATATCATAAGGCTCAGATTTTCATTATTTTAGAATCTTACTAAGTAAAGCATAAGCAAAGGAAATAACACAAGACAAAATCAGAATTTTAATCCACTCTGGCGAAAGTTCCACCTGTGCAAATTCAGTAAATCTGGTATTAATCAGCCACTGAAAGAAATACAAAACTCCAACATTGATCATCATTCCAAAGATCCCTAAAGTGAGCATCTTGAGTGGGAAACTTATAATATGAAGAAGTCTTTTAAGCCCAAAGTTGACAATCCAAAAAATTCCACCAAGCAAGAGATAAACCTGAAAAAGTTCCGCCTTTGCTGTAATGATGATTCAGAAACGAGTTGAACTCAAGACATAGAGAATTCCCGCATTAATCAGTATAGAAAGCACAATATCTTTAATAAACTTTCACATCTATCTCAACAAGATAAAAGACAAGTGTCTACTTTAATTTACACAACTGTCAATGTTTTTCAAGAGATTTTAAGAAGAGAAAGCTTTAATCATCTAAAAGTTCATCAAAATCCTCCTCTACTCCATCATTACAATACGTATGAATTGCATTTCTAACACCAAGAAGTGCAATCACCGCAGCCCTTTTCCTCCTTGGAGAAACTTCAAATCCCTTTTCTACAAAGGTTTCATAATTCCAAGTCAGAATTTCATCTAATGAAGTTCAAATAATAAATTCTGAAAGAAAACTCGCAGCAGCAAGACTTACGGTACTTGGATTTCCATCATAGCTAAATTCCGAAACCTTATCATCTTGGATCTTAAGATAAACAGTAATATCATCACCACAGATAAAATTTCCCTCATGTCTAGTCACATCAGGATCTTGCATTTCATAATTACAAAGTGGATTTTTTGAATATTCTTTTACCAAAAGTTCAGTTTCTGACATAGCTTTATGACTATTTTAAATAAAAAAACTCTCAGCAATGATAAAGAAAACTACCTTTCTTTTCAAGCCAAGAGCATATTCTTTATTCTCATTCACTAATCCAATCTACACAAAAGATGACCAACCAGTTTTTTTATAGTTTTGATAAAGGAAACACTAAGTTCTACAAATCCCTTTACTGCCAAAATTTCAAACTGCTCAATCGCATCATAAGCCCCCTGCAAAGCAATCAAAATTTTATTTGAATTAATCTCAAGTAAAACTTCAAAATCTGATGCTGAATTTTGGGTTACCACGGCTCTTATTCCGTCTAAACAAACCGTTTTCTGATTCATCTCTGAAGCCGTAAGAAGTGGAACCTCAATCCTTTGCATAACTTTAATTATCTAAGAAATAAAATCTCACATCATGTAACGACCCTGATCGTATGATTCCTCACAGAAAATACAAGAGAAAAACCGAAAGAATTTTTATGAAAAAAACGATTTGATTTTTTTAGAAAAATCAGTATATTTTATTTTGTCATTTTATAGATATAAAGCCTATTATGAAAAATACGCCATTTGACATTATTGTGAATTATCTGTCAAAATTTCAGGGAAAAAGCATTGATAATGAAAAAATAAAAGACAAACTTCAGAACATCTTAGACAAAGAATACACGGAATCTAAAATGTACAAGATGATCTATTACCTAAAAATCAGAGGTTACCTTGTAAATCTCAAAAAAAATCTTTTTTTCGTTAAAAATCCAGCAGATGAGCCAGACGAAGAAACCCTAGCAAACAAACTATATTGGACAATTCTGAATAAACATTGTAAAGATTTCATTGAAGGAAAGCGATACATTGGAGGACTCAAGGCTCTTGAATTAGTTTCTCTGAATTACAGCATTCCTGATGAAATCCTCCTTGTAAACAATAAAAAACAAGGAACGGAAACCATCCTTTTTGAAAAAAAAGCCCTCTTGAAAACTTATCAAAACAAAAGTAAAAA
>CAUTUR010000043.1:0-7869 GCA_963541585.1 uncultured bacterium
ATTCATAATGGAGAGAAAATTCTGACTGAACTCTTGGATAAGCTTACTGCCGAAGGGAAGAAAACCCTCGGAGGAGATCAGATTTTTATGCTCTATGATACCTACGGTTTTCCACTAGAAATCACGAAAGAACTTGCTGCGGATCGTGGAGTTGCTTTGGATCTTGCAGGCTATGAAAAAGCTTTAGAAGCTGCGAAAGAGAAATCCCGCCAAGGAAGCAAGGCAATGTTCCAGAAATCTGCGGATTGGTCTAAGTATTTGGAGGGCATTCCTGCGACGGAGTTTGTGGGCTATGAGAACCTGAATTTTTCTGATGCGAAGCTTTTGAAGGAGATTGATACCGAAGAGGGGCAGAAAGTCCTGATCTTTGATAAGACGCCGTTCTATCCTGAGATGGGAGGACAAAATGGAGATGCTGGAGTGATTGAGCTGGATGATGGTCGCCGTTTGGAGATTGTAAATGTGCAGAAGGTCGCAGGTGTGATTTTGCATTTCGTTGGGTAGTGGTCATTAAAAAAGAAGTCTCTTTACGTTTAGAAGATGTTTTATGGGCTTATCAATTATAGTAGCTTCTTTTGGATTTTCTGTATACTAGTATTTAAGGGAAAAGCTCTTGAAAAACCTATTTTCTTTAGTATCATTACAAAAAATTTCTTTATTTTTTATGGAAAATACAAATGAAAAAACATTCTTTACTTGGTGGAGGATTTGTTCTAGCAGGAGTGATGATGCTTCTCTGAGGATGTATGAATCCAACTATTGTTGAACAATGAGCTAAAGTCAGTCTTTCATATCTTGCAACCGATCCTGAGACGATGGAGGTAGTTACTTCTGGAGAGAAAAAAGATCTTATTTTAGATTTTACAGGATCTGCACTTTTTCAGCTCTTATCTGGGGCAAAAAAAGATGAAATCAGAACGTGAATTTTGACAGATCCTTTTACTCAGCATGATGAAAATCTCGTTAAAAAACAAACAGCAGTGGTAATGAATGAGATGGGTCTTCCTTTAAAAGTAGGAGAAGTTGTTGAAATTGCTGGTAAATCAGAGAGAATTTCTCAAATTGTAAATGAAGATGGAATTGAGCAAGTTGTTTTGGATGCAAATTTGCCTGAAACGATTTTACCATTAGAGTGGAGATTTACTATCTCTGAAATTCATTAAGCTTTTATTCGTCGTTGCTTCCTTATGCATCTTTTCAAGAGGCTTTTGCTGACAAAGTTTCCTAATTCAACGATTCATAACGCTGTTAATCCTGCAAGTATGTTTGTTGGCTTTATTTCTGCTAAGGAATTTTTTTCAATCATCAATAGGAAAATTATAGAAAATCATAAGCTGAATCTTTTTGACGTAAATCTGGATCCGATAGAATTTAAAATGGGATTTGGGGAGAATCCAAATTCTGATAAGCAGAAGGATCTGGAAAATTACTTTGCTTATGCAGTGGCAGCGAATCTCAATGGAACGCTCTTTTTTTCTCCTGCGAATCTAGCAAATGGAGTATCTTTGCTTGCAACCCTCTATTTTAAGCAAGCAATGACAGGGTTCCCTGAATATTACTTTGTTCAGCTGATTTATACGGTTTTTTTGCTAAGTTTTACTTTTGTATCGAGGGTTAAGGTTTTCCCATCAGAGCATGATCAAGAAAATTATAATTGGTTTGTAGAGGTTTTCTTTGATTTTTACAAGATTACCTTTGAGCAATTACAAACCAAGATTTCTGATTCAGATTTTTTTGCTGTTAAAAAGGCAGTTTTACAGGAAACGGCATTCTGCTTTCTTCTTTTCCATTTTTATAAGAAGCTTAATAGTTTGCTTGCTGAGAAATCCTCGGATACTGATTATCTAGATTGGCTTCTTTGAAAAACTAAACAGACGAATTTGATCAAGGCTTTTAAGGAGAACTATGCGACGACAAAATATCTTCCTCATTCTTCTCCGCTGGAGCAGAGTATTCTCAATATGGTGCGGCCTGCGGATATTTTGATTAAGTATCTTTTTGGTGATGCGAATCCGATTATTGCCGTGGAGACCATTGTTGCGAGGATTTTTGATAAGACAGAGCTTGATCCATTGGTGCAATCCTTCCTTACTTCTGATGAGCAACTTCCTCAGCTTTTTGAGTATCTTTTGGAGTATAAAAAATATAAATACTGATTTTTTGCAGGCGTTCAGAACTACATTATCAAACTTCTTAGATCTGAGGGGAAAGAAGATATTTTGGAGGATATTGATGAAATGCTCTCCGCAATTGACAATGGAGACGATATTTCCAATTTTGATGTACCAGAGAGGATTAAAAGAGAATCTAAAGTGACGGAAAGACTTCTTAATTTCTACGTTACTCTGCTCGGTGGATTTACGACTGCTAGAGGAGATAGCTTTTATTTAAGACTTTTGAAGCCTGAGATTTTGGATTTTTTTACTAAAAATTCTCTTAATAGTTTGCTGGGTTCGGAGGTGCAGCTCGAGTATTTCGGTGGTGTTTTGTACCAATATGCCAAAAATCTGTATTACTATAGTTATATCAACGAGAATATCAGAGCTGGGAAAAATAAGTTTACAATGCCTCTTAAAGGTGATACTTCGAAGGTAACAACAAATTTTTCTGTGATTAAGCTCTATACTGAGGGGATGATTGCTTCATTTTTTCAAGACTTAAATCCTAAGGATACCAAACTTACCGTTAAAAATACTCAGATTTTAGAACTTTTTAAAACGCAGTTTGGAGAACAAATTTCGGAGATGGTTAAGCTTACTTCAAATGAATTTTTAGAAGCTTTTTATGCTCCGATTCTTTTACAGATCAAGGATTCCAAGGCTTTTGTTTCTGTTTTATCCTCATCTTTACAGGAAAATGATCTTGTAAATCTCAAAGATGCACTTTATAAACTGGATTTTTGGATTAGCTTTTCGTTTTTTAAAAAGTTAGAAGCCTTGAAGCTCTGAAAGCAATATGATGATTCCCTTTTGCTTGCACTTTTTGGAAGTATCAGGGAGACATTCTTTTGATTAGCATTGCTGTTTGTTTATCTTGAGCAAGATAAAAAATCTTTATCTCATGAAAAAAATGAGATTCTTTTAATGATCTATGTGCGTGATATTTTGGGGATAAAAAGTAAAAAAGCTGATCAGGTTTTTAAGGTAATGCTAGAAACAATAAAGGAAGTAATGCCAATTTTAAAGCTCTGGATTTCTCTAGATGATAATAAGAGTTTCTTTGCTCTTATTGCCAAAAACTGGGATTCTTTTTCTGCTGAAAAATCTGAAGAACAGCTTCTTGCGTCCTTTTCTGGAGAAGATTTGGTCTGGTTTAGAGGTTTGCTCAAAAATATTGCTTACTATAATAAGAGATTTGTTATTCCAGGTTAGGTTTGAGTTTATTTGAATCTCACCATGAAAACTGTCGTAATTATTTTGTGATATTTCAATCCTATTCATCTAGGGCATAGTGAAAGCTTACAGCTTTGCAAGGAGCTTGGAGATGAACTTTGGGTAATCGTGAATAATGACTTTAGGGTGAAGATTTAGATTTTATTTAAAAAAACGATGAAAAAAATGAAAGTGGTTCAATTTCTCCCTTATTTCCCTCCACATAAATGAGGATTAGAAACGGTAGCAGAGGAGTTTAGTAAATATTTTGTCAGTGAAAAATGTTGAGATGTTCTCAATGTTACTTTTTCTGTTGGTCAGAAATCGCTCCAAAGTTATGAGCAAGATGGTTATAAAGTCTTGATTTTACCTGCGTTTGATATTATTCATAATTATCCTTTTCCAAAGTTTTGGACTCCGCAGTTCCGATCCGTTCTAAAGCAAGTGAAAAAGCGAAATCCTGATATTATCCAGACCCATACCAGATTTTTTCTCTCTACTTTTCTTTGAGGGCTTTGCGCAAAGTTGCGAAAGAAAAAACGAGTACATGTAGAGCATGGTTCTGGACTGGTGAAAGGATTGGTTTGGTGGAAAGCTTTTTTTGCAAATACTTATGATTATACCCTCGGAAAATTGTGTTTCAATAGTGCAGATCAGATTATTGCAATTAGTAAAGGTAATATTCCTTTCATCAAAAAGTTTTCCAAAACTCCTATTGAAGTGATTTACAGAGGATTAGATTTTCCTGAAATAAAGAGGGAAAAAATAAATTCTGAAACTCTTTCTCTCGGGTTTATAGGGAGATTGGTCAAGCTAAAGGGCGTAGATGTATTGATCTCAGCTTTTGCAGATTTGATTCATGACTATCCGCATCTTCACTTGCAAATCATCGGAGATGGAGAGGAGAGACATGCATTACAAAAACAAGTTAAATCACTTAATATTGAAGATAAAGTCTCATTTTGGGGGTATCAAGATAGAGACAATATTCAAAATCAGATTTTACCTTCTTTGGATATTTTTATTAATCCTAGTCTGCAAGAGGGATTGCCTACCACTGTGATTGAAGCACTTTTGGCAGAATGTATTGTTGTTGCTACTGATGTTTGAGGAACTCGTGAAATAAGTGATAAATCTGACTTCATCCTTGTGCAACCAGGTGATCGTGATGCGTTAATTCGTGGGATTAGACAGGCACTTGCTCAACTTGATTCTCATTGAGCATCTGCCGATATGGTTAGAGAAAAGTTTTCACGAAAAAAGTGTATCTTACAGTACGCTGATCTCTATAAGCTCTTATGCAAATAAGAGCTTTTTGATTACATATATTTTCCAGTGAGTTTTTTGCAGAGCATTCCTATAGCGTGAATGATTTTCCCGTAAAATCCATATTCTTGGATTCTAAAGGACTTTATTTCCTGGATAGAAAGATCTGCATTTGCTCATGAGGTTGAAAGAGAGTCCTCATGAATTCTAAAGTGAGCAACAATATGAGGAAAATACTCAAGAGACTTGCGGTGTTTGGTAGCTCTAAGCCAAAAACCATAATCTGAAGCAATTTTTTTCTTCTCATCATATTTTCCGAGTTCATTGAAAAGCTGTCTTTTTATCAAACAGCTAGGATGATAAAATAAGGTATGAAATCCAAGCTTTGCCAGAAAAAGCCTCAATCGATGAAATCTTCCGGTTGGAAAATGCTGTCCTTCAGCAGTAAAGAATTCGAGATTCCCATAATAAATATCTTTTTTAGATAATTTTACTTGTTCAAGGTACTTACCCAAAATGTCATCTTCTAAGTAGTCATCACTATTCAAGAAAAGGAGGTAATCTCCTGTTGCATTGTCAATACCTTGATTCATTGCATTATAAACTCCTTTAGGAGAGCTTTGGAGGATTTTTACATCGATTCTGTCTTTACATTCTCCTTGGTAGGATTGGATAATCTCAATGGTCTTGTCTGTAGACAATCCATCTACAAAAATATGTTCAATTTTAATGTTCAATAATTGATTTTTAACGCTATCAATACATTCTTGCAGATACTTTTCACTATTCCAAGTGCAGGTAATGATGGAGAGAGTAATCGGTTTTTTCATTGTTCGTTTATACAATTTAAAAGTTTTAAAAATCTGATTTGAGCTATTTGTTCGATCCAAAGAGACGATTTTTGATTTTTTCAGCTAAAGCATAGGGAATCAAACAATTAATAAGAGAAAATAATAGTGCAAAACTTGCCCGTGGATAGTTCCAAAATTCTCTCCAAACAAGCATGAGATGCAATCTTTTCATGTGCAAATAGGTGTGATTCTCTGATGAGGTATTTTCTCAGCTTTTTCTATAAGCAACCAATACTTTATCAATATTTCCTAACGTTCAATATTTTCCTGATTTAAGCCAGAGATCATAGTCATCAACCTTGTCATACCTACGATCAAGGAGTCCAGCTTTTTTGACTACTTCACTTTTGATCATTACTGCACAAGTGCAAAATTGATTCCAAAAGAGGAGCTTTGATCTAATTTCACGATCACTAGTTGCAAAACGGATTTGACCAATCTTTTCTCCGTTTGAATTGATTAAGTCAGTATGAGATCAAACCATTATACATTGAGGATTTTGCTCGAGATAGGATACTTGTAAGCTTAGCTTATTGTTTGCTGTCCAGAGATCGTCTTGATCAAGGAAACAAATGTATTTACCTTTTGCTAGTTGTAAAGCTTTGTTTCTCGTTCCTACAATTCCCAAATTTTTTTCATTTTGAAGAAGGTGAATACGAGGATCAAAGTCTGATTTTTCTCGTTCTTTTTGCATTATTTCTCGTGTATTGTCTGGGCTTTTATCATCAATCAAGAGCAACTCAAGATCTTTGAAATCTTGCTGTAAAACGCTCGCAATACTAAAGGGTAAATATTTCCCTCCTTTATAACAGGGGGTGATAATCGAAACTAGCGGTGCGGATTCTCTTTGCATTTTATTTCTCTATGTTAAAAGATTCAAAAATCTGATTCAATTCTTCGTTTAATACAATGGACTCTGTTCCTTTTTTTTCATGTTCGGATTTAAGCTCTCCACGATAGTTTCTCGTTCAGAATCCCTCTTGCCAAAACTTGAGATGAAATAAGGCTAGACCTCACCGTTTCCGTTTGAGTCTATGGATAAAGTTCTCACATCTTTTATCTTTTACAAAGTAAGTCAGTTCGCTTACTGGAAAAATTCCAAAATCTCCATAAATTCCCGCTAATGGATGTTGCAAGTCCAATTCTATTCTGCTTTCTCATTTTTTGATATTATAGAGTCCAAGAGCAAGAAATTTATTTTCATACTTCCTGTGTAAAACTTCAGCTCTAATTTTTTCGAATTCTTTAGGCAGTGGTAGATGATCATCATCGATTTTCATCGCATATTGACAGCTTGTTTGGGAGAGCGTCCAATTATAGTAATAAGACATATCATGGACTGAGTTTTCGGGACAAGTCTGATATTCATCGGTTCATAGTCTATAGACTTCAGGGAGATATTGGAAAATTCTGATTTTCTCAGGATATTTTTTGTAGAGAGATTGGCAAATTTCCCAAGTATTATCTTGAGAGTTATTGTCGACCAAAACAATCTCATCCAGATAGGGCAAGTGAGCTTCAATTACTTTCTCTAGATATAAAGAACTATCTCTTAGTCTTGCAAAACCAGAGATTCATTGTTTTCTTCCCTTTTGTGAGATCTGCTTAATATCTCGTTCACTGAGTCA
This sequence comes from uncultured bacterium, assembly GCA_963541585.1. Lineage (GTDB taxonomy): Bacteria > Patescibacteriota > Gracilibacteria > Absconditabacterales > Absconditicoccaceae > HOT-345. Next base: position 7,117 of record CAUTUR010000043.1, read on the forward strand.
CTCAATGTTTTTTAGTCTCTGGAAAGACCCTTTTCTCCAGCTTATAAGATATTTTTTTAATAGAACTGCTTGAATATGCAGCCAAATAGTAAATGGAATTTTTCACGCTAAAAAAGCTCTTAAGTCAGACTTTTTCATCTTTTTTTAATCACGGATAAAATCTTACTAATTAGGTTAGGAGAAAGAATAAAACTAATGATTCTCAGCAAAAAGGCTCTAAATTTTCCAGGAAAATATTCCCTATATTTCCATGAGACCTTAAATGCGAGTATTTTTTGTTTCCATTCTGCTTTTCTACTTACGGATTTACTATTTTGCCTACAGGCAACTTGAGTATTCAATATTTGCAAGTTTATACTGTGTTCAAATTCTACACCAAAGCTCATAATCTTCTGCTAAATTAAATAGTGGATTATAATTACCAAGCTGATCAAGTACGGATTTCCTTATCATAATTGATGAATGAGTAAATTGATTGCTTGCGAGTAAATTGGTTTTGATTTCTCTATTGCTAGATCTCATTTGTATAGTTCAAAGCTTTCCCCCTTCTTCATTTATACTAATAATCCATTTTGCACCACACATTCCATATTCCTGATATTCTTTTAAGAAATTAACTTGTTTCTGAAGCTTTTTTGTATCAATTCGAATATCGTCATCATCAATTCTTGCAATAAATTCTCATTTTGTTAGTCATAAAGCCTTGTTAAGTGTTGCAGTGAGTTTTAGGTTTATGTCGTTTTTTATATATAC
>CAUTUR010000044.1:0-7729 GCA_963541585.1 uncultured bacterium
CGTTTTAATTTGACTATATTTCGGCTAAAATCTGATCGAGATCTTGATTCAATGCAGTTTCCGTTTTTTCTTGATTTCTTAAATTTTCTACTGCGAGGATTGCTCTTTGTAACTTCCTTTTTTTCATCTCATCAGAACTACTCTGTACAACGCTCTTAAATACCTGAAAAAGATCTTCTGTCTGCTCCTCATTCAAGATATTATACCTTATAAGGACAAGGAATCCCCTTGCCGGTTCCCAGATTTCTTTTACTTTCTCTAGAAAGGTAGTAATATAGTCTCTCTTCGTCATCATATTCACCAATAGTAGAATAAAACTTCCTACTCCAAGTATACTTTATTTTTTTTATTTGTCTTATTTTTTCCATACTTCATCATTTTATCTCCTTGCCTTTTTTTTATTTTGTGATAAAATAAAAAATCCTGAATCAGATTTCAGGACCTTATATCGTATTCTGAAAAATTTAAAACTCAGCAAGTGCCGATTTTGTCTGTTCAAAGATTTCTTCTACCGTTTGTTGAGCATCGATGGTAATCAATTTTCCAGTACTTTGAAAGTATTGAATTACTGGCATTGTTTCCTGCTCAAAAAGATCTAATCTTTGATTAATCGTATCCATATTGAGGTCATCTGCACGATTCTGAATTTTTGCTCTTTCCAAAATTCTCTGAACTGCAACAGTCCTAGGAATATCAAAATAGACCGCACAATAGTCTCTCTTATGTTTATATTCTTTGCTCAGGAAATAATGCATTTGAGGAATCGTCCTTGGAAAACCATCTGCCAAAATCAAATCATCATCCCCCAAAAGATGATAGTACATATTGAAAAGATCAAAAATCAGATTATCATCCAACATTTTTCCCTGCCTAATACGATCTTTAATATACGCTGCAATAATATTATCATTTGAAGACAAGGCCCTAAAAACGTTTCCAGATTCTAGGTATCTTAGACGAGAATATTCCTTGAGAAGCAATTGAGCTTGAGTTCCTTTACCAGATCCTTGGATTCAAAATAAAATCAGATCCTTATTCATTGCTATTGATGATAAAGAGTAAAAATCACGTTCACTATAGATAAATTCTCAGGCTTTTTCAAGAGAAAAAAGAAAAAACTGACCATAAAGATCAGCCTTTTCGAAGTAAAAAAATTATCTCTTTGACCATGTAGGTGCTTTTCTCGCCTTTTTCAAACCTGGCTTCTTTCTTTCCTTAACTCTAGGATCTCTCTTGAGCAATCCATGCGGTTTCAAAGTTGGTCTCAGGTCAGCATTCCATTCTACCAAAGCTCTCGCAAAAGCCAATCTGATTGCATCAGCCTGTCCTGCAATTCCTCCTCCTACAATCTTGATCTCTGCATCAAATTTTTTAAGTACATCAGCTCCAAGTGTAGAGAATGGTGATACTGCATTCTTGTAAAGATAGAGATTCCCTCCAAAATAATCAGCCAACGTATATTCCTTACCTGTTGCTGTCTTTACAAGGATATTCCCTGTTCCCTTAGCATAGAGTTTTACAGTTGCTGTCGTTTCTTTTCTTCTTCCAACTGCGTTAGTGTATTCTCTGTTTGTCATTACTTGTAAAGGTTAATTGGTTTAAAATTATCATATTTGGTAGTCGTTCCTTTGATGAGCTTCAATCTCTTAATTCTAGGATCTCTAAGCTTATTTTTTGGAAGCATACCTCTTACCGCATACCACAAAGCTTTACCAGGATTTTTTTTGAGAAGCTCTCCAAGAGTAATACTCTTCAAATTTCCCTTATATCCACTATAAGAATAATAGACCTTATCTGTCAGCTTTTTACCTGTTACTGCAATGTTTTCAACATTTTCTACAATAACGAAACTTCCTGCATCTCGGAAATCAGAATAATAAGCTCTATCCTTTCCCATAAGTTTTTTAGCAATATCTACTGCCAATCTTCCAAGGGTTTTTCCTGTAGCATCCACACGATACCATCTTCTATTTTTCTCCTGATCAGTCTGCCTAATCCAGATGGTCTTATTTAAATCTTTTTTCGTAAACTCCATGATTAGTCCTATACGATAATTAAAATAAATTGATTCTCCTCTATACGAGCTTGAGCATGGTTTTAGCAGCAGCATCTCCTACTCTAAATCCAAGTTTATAAGAAGTTGTAAAACCTGAAGTTCTTTTTTCTTCTCTATATTTTGGAAGTAAAGTTTCAATAACCTTCTTTCCTTCGGCTTCACCATAAACTACAGATTTCACATATCTAATTGCTTCTCTCAAAGCTCCCTTTTCATCATATTTAGCATCAAAACTTAGCAAAGTTGAGAAGAATGTATCGGCAAAAGCCTTAAGTACCTTAGCTCTCTTTGGAGTTGTTGTCAATTTTCCAGCTCTGATCAAACTAGAAAGTTGCATCCTCATAAAAACGGTTTTACTTTTTGCTCCAGTATTCAACTGCAAGAGCTTGTTCTGCTGATGTCTCATCTTATCTACACTAATAAATGATAAATTTTTCTATCCAAGCAAGGCCTTACCAATATTTGTAAGTGAAGAGGTAATTTCATCAATTGCCTTTCTTCCAACTCCTTTCATCACAAGTAATTCTGACTTCTTTTTCTTTTCTAAATCCTCAACATAGAGAATATTATTCTTGATCAAAGCATTTCTCGTCCTTTCACTCAGTGGAAGTGCATCAATTGGCATCGTCTTCACTGAACTTGTCTCTTCGGCAGGCATTTCAGCCTCTTCATTAAGATCATTATAATCAATCAAAACAGATTTATCAATATAGACATTATCAAAGATAAAGAGTTTTGCATAACTTGCGAGGACTTCACCTGCAAACATTACGATCTCCTGAGGAGAAACTGATTCATATTTTGCTTTAATCTCGAGATTGAGTGCATCTTTGGTACTTCCGCTGAAGTCCTCAATCACTTCCTCTACATCATACCTTACATAATCCACAAGAGAGAAATCATTATCAATCAAAAGCAAATTTACTTCTGATCCGTCTCCCTTTTCATCTCTCTGTCTCAAATAATCCAAACTATAGTATCCGTATCCTTTTTCTATTCTTACTTCCATATTAAGCTCTACTGCACTATCAGTAATCTCAAACAAGTGTTCCTCTCCATTCAAAAGTTCAACTCCTGAAGGTAATTTTAAGTCAGCTGCCGTATAGCTTCCTATCCCTTTAAATCTCTGAGAGATTCGCTGAAGGGAGTCAGCATTTTCATTTATTCTAAAGCGGAGCTTTTTAAAGTTTAACATAATATTGATTACATTTTCTTTTACTCCACTGATAATATCGTATTCGTGGGGTACTCCTTTAATCTTCAATCCAGTCACTGCTCCACCAAGATTATAGGCTAGGATAATTCTCCTGAGCGCATTTCCAAGAGTATGTCCAAATCCTCTTGGAACATATTTTAATTCAAACCTCGTAGCACCATCATCTAACTGGCTGTATACAATCTTCGGAACTCCAATAAAGTGTTGTATGTTCAACATAGAAGTAGGAATATGATATAAAGTTTTTGTGTTTTATTACTCTTTCGATTACTTAAGCTCTCGCATAGAATTCAATCACTTTCAAGAGATCTCCAAGAACTTCAATCTCTCCTGTTTGTGGCATTCCAAGCACTTCTACAGTATAATTATTTCTATCTACTTTAATCCAAGAAGGGATCTTAGCTGGAGAAGCTTTTGAAGCATCAGAATATAATGCTGAATTTTTAAGTTTCTCTTTTAGAGTAATTTTATCTCCTGCTACAACGAACGTAGAAGGAATATTATGCTTTACCCCATTAAGAAGGAAATGTCCATGACTTACCATCTGTCTTGCCTGCATAATTGTATTTGCAAGTCCTGATCTCAAGATAATAACATCAAGTCTTCTTTCCAAAAATTGAAACAATGCTACATCGTGAGAAAGGTTATTATTTTTAGCATATTTTGCAGCAGTTTTCTTTACGATTGTTGCGAACTGCTTTTCTGAAAGAAGATAACTTCTCTTTACTACCTGCTTATTTCTCAAAAGTTTCCCATATTCAGAGTTTCTCTGCATTCCAGCTCCATGCTGTCCAGGCAAAGCCCTTCTCTTCTTGAGATTATACTTCTGAGAACCGAAAAGATTTACTCCTTCTCTCCTACATAGTCTAAATTTAGCTCCTGTGTATCTCATATCTCCTATGAAAATAATAAATAAACTGAAAGATGATCTTATAGTATCTTTAACCAAGAATTAGTTTCTCTTTGGTCTTTCTCCTTTACATCCACCGAATTGGATTCAGGTTTCTTCCTTAATGTACGCAACATCAATCACTCCAATTTCAGTAACTGCCTTAAAAACCCCTTCTCTTGCCATTCCTACTCCTTTAAAGATAATTCCGATTTCTTTAAGTCCGTAGTTCTGAGCATCTTTGAGAATCTGTTTTGTAAGCATTTCTGCTGCATAAGGAGTACTCTTTTTTGATCCCTTGTATCCAACCTTTCCTGTTCCACCACCAAGAATTTTATTTCCCTCTTGATCAATAAGGGTTACGAGGGTATTATTTGAAGTTGTGTGTACATGCAAAATTCCACTTACCACCTTAATATCTTTCTTCTTTGCCTTTGTAACAGCCATTTCAATAGAAAAAAATGAGATAAAATTATTTCTTCAATACTGGTCTTACTTTAGACCTTCCGAGAAGTTTCTTTGCAGTTCTTCCGTTCTTTCTCGTCAATTGTCCTCTTACAGGAAGTCCAAGATTGTGTCTCATTCCTCTGTAACATTTAATTTCCTTTAATCTCTTGATTGCAGAAGCAACCTCTCTTTTGAGATCATTTTCAAGAACATAATTCTTGAGTTCATCAGAAATCAGTTTTTGTTCTTCTTCTGTAATATCTTTTACTTTCTTCATATACTCAATCTTGAGATTTCCTAAGATTTTCTTTGATCTTTCTCTTCCGATTCCGTAAATATTTGTTAGTGCAATCCAAATAGATTTCTCTTCTGGAAGAACATGCCCCATCAATCTAAACATTCCTCAAAAAATACAATAAATAAAAAACTATCCTTGCCTAGCCTTATGTCTAGGATTTTTCTTACAAGTAACATAGAGTCTACCTTTTCTCTTTACAATTTGACAATACATACATCTTTTTTTAAGAGAAGTTACCACTTTCATCGTCCTTAATCATAACATTTAAAGAGTTTTGCTTCCTCACTACTCCTGAGTCGGAGCTTTGGTCGCTACATTATATCTATACACAATTCTCCCTTGCTTCATATCATACTGATTGACTTCAACCTTGACCCAATCACCTTCAATGATTCCGATATGAGATTGTTTCATTTTCCCTGCCTTGTAGCAAGTAATGATCATATCCGTATCCTTGAGCTTTACCATATATTTTCCAGCAGGTAATTGTTCAAGAATCTCTCCATCTCGTTCTAACATTCAAGCTTTAGCCATTAAGCACTAATCTTTTTAACAGTTAAAACCGTTTGAAGCGGTCTAAATCCCTTCAATCTTGCATATCTTGTCTTTCTTTTAAATTTTAAGATTCTAACTTTTTCTCCTTTTTGAGTAGTTCCAACCTCAAGTTCAACTTGAGCTCCAGACACATACGGTGTTCCTACCTTTACTTCAGCTCCCTTTTCATCAAAGAGTGCAAGTACTTTATCAGTAAGTAACTTTTCACCCTGTGCCTTATCTACATTATCTACGATAAGTTCAGCTCCTTCTGAAACAATATATTGATGTCCTTGCAAATCTACAACTGCATACATTCTCTAGTAAAATATCAAAATAAAGCTTACACAATCTTTCCAAGTTGTGCCAAAGTATTATACTTCTTCTTTGTCTTTCTATAAGCATCAGATACGATAGCCCTCATTCTCTTATATCTTCTAGAAGAAGGAAAATCATAACTTACAAACTTTCTATACCATTTAGTACCATAGTGTTGTTGTTTCTTTGCCTTATCCAAAATATGAGAAGCCCAAAGCTCTTTCTTGTAAAAAGAAATAAGTCTTTCGTTGGTATTCAAATCTCCAGTTCTTCGAACGGTAAATCACATGAATATAACAAATAATAATTAAAACCTGAATTAACCTTTTTGTAAGTTAAGTTGCCGAGGACCGGAATCGAACCGGCACGAGGGTATAAGCCTCAAAGGATTTTAAGTCCTTCGTGTCTACCAATTCCACCACCTCGGCTCTGTAAACACGAGAAGAGGAGCGATAGCGATGATCACTATCACCCCATTTCTTATTTATTTAACAACCTCTTCGTAAATTTTATCAAATACTGTAGGAAATGCTACCGCAATATTTGAAAGCACCTTTCTATCAAGTTTGATATCCTTTTGGTATATAGTATTTACAAATACTGAATACTTTCCTCATTTTTCTCTAATTGCAGCAGAAAGTCTCTCAATCCAAAGTCTTCTGAAATCTCTTTTCTTGAGTCTTCTACTCACATAAGCATGTTGACCTTGTTTTACCAAAGCAAGTCTTACCTGTTTGTAGAGATTTTTTCTTCCTAATCTAAATCCAGAAGCCTGAGCGATAAATTTCTTATGTCTCCTCTGTCTCTGCAATCCATTCGTTACTCTTACCATTGTTTATCTTATTTATAAGGAAGTAAATTTTTCAACATCTTCGCAGCAGCACCAATAACCTCTTTTCCATATCAGAATTTTTTATTATTTTTTCCTTTATTGGTCAAAAGGTGATTATTACATTGTTTACTAGACAATACCTTATCTTTTTTCGTAATCTTAAACCTTTTAAGTGCTCCAGAATGCGATTTAAGTTTCTTAGCCATGAATCAAGCCTATTTACTAAATAAAATAACACTATATCCGTTTGCTTCTTTTTTGGGAGTAGCATACTGAGATTTTCCATACTCAAGCAGTGAATCCTGAATAAGTTTCAGTTTTTGAACTGCTTTATCAGCATACATTCTCTCACGCCCTTTCAATCTGATAGAGAACTTCACATTATCTCCATCCTGAAGGATTTCCTGAGCTTTCTTTATCTTGAGCTGAAGATCATTATCTCCTATAGAATAACTCACTTTTAATTCTTTGGTATCTTTTCCTTTTTGAGTCTTTCTTCTCTCTTTTTCTTCTTTTCCTTTTTGATACATATACTTTCCATAATCGGTCATTCTCACTGTAGAAAGCATTTTCTCAGGATCATACGTCAATTGTACTAAATCAAGTCCTTTTTCCTGAGCCATTTCCAAAGCAATTCTCCTTGGGAAAGTTCAAAGATTATTTTTTTCATCATCTATGATCATCACACTCGGCGCCTTAATCTGATCGTTTACATAGATCATCTTTGCCTTGAAGGAATGCATCCCTCCTTTATCAGCTTTCTGCCCTCAAAAAGCTTTCTTTGGTCATCAAAAATTCTGATTTGTTCCTGATGCCTTAAAAGTTTTTTGATCCATACGAAGTGCAATGAGAATAAATTGAATCGCTCCCGGAGGGACTCGAACCCTCGATTTCCACCGTGAGAGGGTGGCGTCCTAAACCACTAGACCACGAGAGCCCAACCTGGTAAGCTAATTTATCCCCACCAGGGATCGAACCTGGATCCACAGCTTAGAAGGCTGTTGTTCTATCCATTGAACTATAGGGACTTCTAGAAAGAATCCATTTGGGGAGAGTAGGATTTGAACCTACGTAGCCGTGAGGCGTCAGATTTACAGTCTGATGCAATTGACCGCTCTGCCATCTCCCCAACACTCATC
>CAUTUR010000045.1:0-7254 GCA_963541585.1 uncultured bacterium
GAGGGCTCGTTTACCCCTTAAATTGAGTTCTAGGTGTCATCTGAAGGCTCGTTTACCCCTTAAATTGAGTTCTAGGTGTCATCCGAGGGTCTTTCTCTCCTCTTTTTTCTGGAATGAAGGCTTGATTGACTTCACTATAGGAGTATGAGTGAGAATTGCAGGAAGTTGAGATGCTTTTTAGAAATAGAGGCTTTTTACATGAGTTCTTTGCTCTTGCTATTTTCAATAGAATCACTACCTTTTTATTGGTATTTTATCGTAGTATCAGAATGTTCTATGAAAAAAATCTTTTACTTTTCTCTCTTTTCTTGCGTATTGTGATCGTTCCGTTTTTTTTATACTAATGCTTTAGATGCTTGCCAATATGATGACAAAAACTATAATCAAAACTGTTTGCAAGAGCTGAATTATTTTTCACAGTTTGTTGAATTAGCTTCCCCTAGACAAGAAACTCTCATAGAAAGGAGAGAAGCGAATCAAGCTCAAACGGCGGATGAAAAATTATCCGATACCTTACGAGATGTTCTTCCTAAAATCTATACTCCTTCAAAAACAAAAGAAAAAACATTGAAAACTTTATCATCATTGTTCCTTAACTGTTCGGAATCAGGGAAAACAGAATCAATAAAAAGAGTCTGTAAATATTTTTCATCTTATATTATTGGAAAAGAAGTTAAACAATCAAAGATAACTTTAGATGATATTACCTCGCTTATAAGAAAACATAGCATAGGGATTCCTAGAACTATAGAATGGAGCGATTTTGATGAAAATTTTATGCCATTGGACTATGGTCGTGGGGGGATAACTATAGCAGAGAATAGCGAGTTATGAGTAGGAAAGTTTCTTTTTTGATTAGGATTTGCCTATCATGGTCATGATAATCTGGTTGAAGAACTATGGGAGGGGGTTCTTGTCCTTAAGGCAGGAGATACCCATTGGCAAGAATTTGCTCGCTTATACTTTGCGGACAAAAGAAATTACTCTACCAATAAGAGATTAACACTTCTTAATCATAAGCTCAATTACTTTATTCCAACTGTGACTGAAAAAGAAAATCACTATTTCACTCCACAATATGAATTACAAAAAAATGGATCATGGAAATTAAAAGCTTGCTTTGAAGAAGAAAATTTTTGCCCAAAGAATGAAGAATGTCGCCTCCAACAAAAGAAGCTTTTCCTCATGCAATGCGAAAATCTTTGAATTACGCTGACAACGACGCTTTGAAAATAATCTTGTTCCTCATAATGAGGGATTTTTTCTTCACACGATCTGCCTAGCCCCAGAAAGGGGTCTTTTTTGTCCTCAAACTGAATTCTAAGGATCATCTAGAGGTCTTTTTTTACTATTCTCATTGATATTGGTAGGAAAGAATATTATATTCCTCGGTGTCATAAGCGACAATCCCTTCCGCATGCCAGAGATGAAAGTTCTTGATCCCTACTTCCAAAGCCATTTTGCTACAAATTGTGCAATACGGCTCTCCAGCTTTAGTAATTTTCCCTTCTTGATCTAGGCGAATAAAATATAAGTCTGAACCTGGAAGCTGATCTGAAGCGGATTTCAAAGCATCAAGAATGGCTCTTTGTTCAGCGTGGATACAGCAGGTTTTATCAGTAACTTTTCTGTGATACTGTGCTTTATCGCAGTGGCATCTTCTTTGAGATTCTAAGTTCTGTGCTGGTGAATTGAAGCCTTTTCCGATGATGTTCCCATCTTTCACGATGATACATCAGCATTTTGATCTTTCACAGCTTGCTTTTTGTGCGATTTCTGCCGCTTGTTGCATAAAAAGTTCTGCTTGTGTGTGTTCTGGTCCGATCAAAAGTTTCATATTTACGGTGCTAAAGATAAAAGTTGCTCCAAAAGAGTTTGATAGTCAATATGCTCTGCAAGCATCTGGCAAGCCTTTTCTTTATCAAAGGTTTTCGTTTCCTCGCCGACACGATCAAAGGGAACTTTCAAAAATAAACGAGGAAGTCTGAATTTATCTGCAACGAGTTCAATCCCTCGGCTTTCCATCTCTCCAAACCCATATTCTTCTTTGCCTTCCAAAATCGGCTTTTCGCTAGACCGAATACTTTCAATCTTGGCGAAGCGGATCGGAAGCGGAGGGAGGAGTTCTTTTTCTGTCGTTCGGTTTTTGATTCTCCCAATTTGGATCAGTTTTTCTGGCTGTTCTCCACGATTCCAATAGCCACAAATCCCAATATTCACGAGAAAAAAATCAGAATCTTCTTGTTCAGTCAGAAATTTCGTCAAAGTAAAAATCGTTTCGTAGTTTCCAATTCCTGTGCAGAGGTAATGGATTGCGAGCTTTTGTTTGAGCTTGAGGTTTTTGATCTGAGTTTTTACGGTTTTGAGTTCTCAGGGAGTTCCGCAGCAGATGAGGAGGTGCATGGTTGGTGATTATGAGTTGAAAATACCTTGTCTTGCTGGGAAAGCTACCTTAGCATAAACCAAAAAGAAGTTGATTTTTGAGGATCAAGTCCGAGTTCTCAGGTATTGATTATTTGTTCCAAGGCGTTTTCTTCAGCTTCTCTAGGAAGAAGTTCACTAAGTAGTCAAAAGGCTGGAAAACTTCTCTGTTCTTCGAGACTCATTTTCTTTTTGACAATATGAGTGATTAGCTGTTCAGAGGCTTCTTTACAAGGAGTTGTAGGAAGCTGATTGAAGCAATTACTGATCACGAGGAGTGAATATTCTGTTTGAAGGAGTTTTCTCAAGAGATCAGTTAGGTTTTTATTTTTTTCTCCTTTCTTTACAAAAAGCACTAAATGCCTTTGGTTGACGTTAATTACTCCGAGATAGCAGAAAAGTTTATCAAGGTAAGGGTAATAATTTTCTTCGGTCTGAGGAATATGATTCTGGAAAAAAAGCTCTGGAATCTGATGAGATCCATTTCGTTTCCTTCCAAAATGAGGTCAGATATTTCCGGTATAGAGCATTGCTGATTCAGGAAGATTCTCAACCTGAATGAGTAAAATGAGTGGCTTTTCTTGATCAAACGCAAGCAAGATACTTGCAAGGAAAATAGTAGTATGAAATTCAAGCTCCCAAGGGCAAACAGCATAACGAAATTCTTGCTGAGGGTAGCCAATGAGCTCTTTTGCAGAGAGGGTATTGACCATAATTTCATCAAGAAGCTGTTCGTAAGGCATAGAAGAGGGAGCAATAAAAGTAAACTGAAACTTTTCTTTGGTTAGATCGGTTTTTTAGGATGTTCGCAATTCACTATAGTGCTCTTCATTTGAATTGCAAGCAAAAGTCACTGATGATTTTCGGATTTTTTTGAGTTTTTTTGTGTAGAGGAGTGGATTTTTGTAAAGAAGAGTTGCTTTATTTTGTGATGTTATTGTAAAATCTCATAACTTGGAGTACAAATCTATCAGCAAGTCTATATCTCTTATCTCGCTCTTCACTACTCATAAAGACAATGGAGGCGCTTTCTATCCAAAATTCTCTAAAAATCTCACTGATATTATGCTTAAGTGTATCGATTTCTTCTTTTTGAAGCTGATCATAAATGAGAATCAGATCGATTCCGATCGGCTTTCAGAATTTATCTCACCAAAAGTATTGAGCAATCTGATTTTTATGTTGTTCAAAGAGGGAGAGTAAGCTTTGCCTTAAACTTTCAAAAAAAAGTTCTTTGAAAAAAGGTAATAAGGTTGGTTTGATGGTAATTGCTCGTCAGGTATTTTCTTTATCGACCTCCAAGATCCCCGCTTCATTGAGTCCATCTACCTGTTTTTTGATTGCGGGAAAAGTCCATCAGAGTTCGGTTTCTAATGCTCTCATAGAGACTCCCTGTCTCCTAAAGATAAGATATTTGAGAATATCTACTTTTGCTTTACTTCCAAAGAGTTTTTCAAGGTTCATGATGAATAATGTGCTAAGAACTTAGAATGAAGATGGCATAAGTGCTTTTCTAAAAAAAGGTTTCAAAAGCCTGAACTTCGTTTTGAATGTAAGCTTTTTATTTTGAAATGCAAGGAAGAATTAGCTTTTTCTTTCCCAAAAAAAAGATAGCTTGGAGTTGAGCTATCTTGATATAGTAGTTCTACACAGAGCTTAGGAAATGAGCATATTCTCTTTTATTTGTGCAATAGTAGTTCTGATTTCTTCTAGTCCAAATGCGAAATTATTTCTCAGATTCCCATTTTTTCTCATGAGGTCAACGAGTTTATCATCGAGATCTTGCATCCCTTGGACCAAAAGCATGAGATCAGTTTTTGATTTAATGAGTCCATTATTGATTTCTCTTCCAAGTCTGATGGTATAAATTCTCAACTGAAGTAGTGTCCTAATGATAATATCAACATACTCACTATCAAAGGATTCAACAATCCCTCCTCCGTATTGACTGGTTTGCTCAGTCGTTAGTTCAAGTGCCGAAACGAGAGCATCACAGGTGGTCGTAATTTTATCAAGGAGTGTGGTCATTTTAGTAGTTGTACTTGATAGGGTGTTGAGCGTATTCATCGGTTTTTTCCTGAAAGAGAATAAAAAGATAACTTGTTGATCTAAGTATACGCGAAAAATAAAAAAAAGGAAAAAAATCTGATGTTTTGATTCTCTTCCTCCTTGTGATTTTATGATTTTGTGATGAGATATTTTTTTTGCTAGAAAATCGGCTTGTCCTTGTCTTATTCGTTCAGGAGTTCTTTCATAGAAACTTCAATTTTCCTTGTTTTTTTCTTAATTTCTGGATCTTCGATTATCTGTTGCATATAGTAATTATTAGCTCTTCCTGTTGTGCCTCAATAAACTCCGACGAAAGCATTTAAGATTTCATCTTGGCTTTTTAAAATATAGTACTTAATACCTCTGTATTCGGAATGATTTTTAAAACGAAGGATTTCTTCAGGAAGCTTTTTAATTTCTTTTTCTGTTAAAAAGGCATCTTCCTGAATATCAAGGAGGAGAATTTCACTGATGATGTCAGTTTGGATTTTTGCCTTAAAAGCCTCTAACTTTTCCTCCTCGTCTCAATATCGTTCGTTGAAATCTCTATATTTACTAAAATTAAGCTGATTGAGGGTGCTTTTTACTTCTTGTATTTTGTCTGCTTTATTTTCTGTGGTGAGTTTCTCTGGTGTATGCATTATTCTTGGATGAAATGGTTAAAATCTGAGATCTTCTCTATAGGGAGTCCAAAACTTTTTTCTACAATTGGTACTATGAATGCAGAAGGAACGAGATGGAGATCGATCTGTTTTTTTAGCTGTTTTTTTAGACAGCTAAGTGTCAGATATTTTCCGCAAATTAAGAATTTTTTGATGGGATTTTTGGTGTTTGCCATAGCGAGATAACGTTTTAGAGAAAGAGGAGTTTTTATCTGTTTTGTATCGCTAAGCTGATGAGGATAGGGCGTAAAATAGCCAAAATCATGGTACATCATCCATTTTTTTGCTGTATTTCTTCTCGTAAACCATAGTGGAAGTCGTCCATTTCGACGAATCATACTATGATATCGGATAAGGTCTGGTTTTTCTTCTTTGATAAAAATAGAAAATTTGATTGCTTCCCAAAGATTCAAGGTACTCAATCCAATTCCAAAAAGTTTTTTGAGTTTTCCTATTCTACCTTTAGGACATTTATTTCCAAAAAGTTTTACTTTGTAGCCTTCTTTTTCTAGAAGGGTTTTTACGTCGTGGAGATAGGTTTCTATTCCTCCAATTTTATTGATAAAATCGCTGACAAGGACGATTTTCTTCCCCTTTAGATCTGCTGTAAGCTCTTTAAAATGTTCGAATCGTTTTTCTTTAGTATAGTTTTGAGCGATAGCTTTGCTTTTTTCGGCTAACTCTTGATAAAAATCTGATTTTTTTTCTGTTTTTTCTTTTTGAAGTTGGATGAGCATGGTTGCAAATTTTGCTAGGTCATTGCTTCCTTTGCACTGATCAATAGCATATTCCTCTGGGATGAAAGGAAAAAGTCCTCATTTTTTAAATCCTACTACGGGAATCCCTCGCTTCAGCACGTTGATAGCACTTAGTCAGAAGGTTTCTAAGAATCTCGATGGCATCAGGCAATAGTCAATGTTATCAAGGTATCTTTCTACTTCAGAAAGGGGCTTTCGTCCGAAAAAATGAATTTGCTTAAAATGATGACTGAGTTCTAGAAGTCATTTTTCATAACTTCCAGAGCCGAAAATATAAAGTTCAAAGGGGAGTTCTTTCCCAGGATATTGATTGATAAAGTCAAAAATCAGATCAAAGCCTTTTTCGGTTTCAAGTCTTCCGAGGAAGAGAAGTCAGAGTTTAGAATGGGTATCCATCAGTAGAACGAGAATAAAGATAGTAGGAGTATAGCTATGAGTAATACTTTTTCAATTAAAAAAATCTAGTAAATGGAATTCCATCTACCAGATTATTTTTTATTCTTCATCTAGCCATTTTTTAATCAATATTATCTTTCTAGCTCTTTTAAAGCTATAAAAGATTTCTTGGAGTACTTTTAATCTTCTAACCCTTTCTTGAAGGGCGAGGTTCAGGTTGAATCTATTGACAGGATCGCCTTTTGAGGCGAAGCCTTTGTCAAACATGTGCCTTCTGAAGAAGAAGGCTAATCCAATAGCAATGAAGATTATTGCTAAGGTTATTGAAGAGGAACTATTGAGATATTCATAAATGAGGATAATTATCCCTATTACAATGAATATTATTCCAGCTGAAGTTATCTCCCTTCTTAGTGGGAGATATACTTCTTTTTCAAATGTTTTTTTAAAATTTTTTTCCATATTTTTAAATTTTTGTTACTATTTTTTTATGATTTAGAGTATATCTAATAATTTCTTAAAGTCAATGCGTTTTTCTTGGATTTTTTGGTGCGACTTTATTAAGTTAGAATTGCTCTATTGAAAAAAACTGGCTTTTGAGGGCCAGTTTTGTTTCTATTTTTTCAAGACTAGATCTTATAATTTTCAAGAGCTGAAATTACAAGTGCATAGTCAGCTTTGAAAGATTCAAATCTTTTTTCAAGTTTAGCTTCTGCGTCTTTAAGAGTAGCTACAAGACCAGCGATAAAGCTTTTCTTTTCATTAGTTTTTTTGCTGTTCTTTTTGAAGAATTCGTCAAGAATTCCGTGAACCTTTGCTGTTTTTTCTTCAGCAGTCATTCCAGTAGCAACAGCTCCAGTAGCAACAGTTCCAGTAGCAACAACTCCAGTAGCAACAGTTCCAGTAGCAACAGCTCCAGTAGCAACAGTTCCAGTAGCAACAGCTCCAGTAGCAACAGTTCCAGTAGC
>CAUTUR010000046.1:0-7170 GCA_963541585.1 uncultured bacterium
TCTTCAAGACTTCCTTTTGCTTTTGGAGTCCTTTTCGCTGGCTTGTCTTCGGCATCAGCTGATTTTGGTTCCAAATCCTTCATAGAAAGTCAGATTTTTCTATTTTTTGGATCGATAAGGATCAATTTTGCTTTCACGATCTGTCCAAGTTTCACGATTTCGTTTGGATTGTTCACTGATTTCTGAGAAAGCTCACTCAAGTGCACGAGTCCGTTGATATCTTCGTATACTCTCACGAATACTCCGTAAGGAACATATCTCACGATTTCTCCTTCAATAATATCTCCAACTTGGTATCTCTTTGGAAGTTCCTCCCATGGATCTCCCTTAAGCTGTTTACTAGAGAGTGAGATTTTTCCATTTTCAAGACCGATCACTTTAACTTGCATCTTGTCTCCAATGTGTCCGAGTTTATCAATATCATTCACGTGTCCGTAGGTAATCTCTGAAATATGCACGAGTCCTTCAACCGTTCCTCCGATCGTCACGAAAAGTCCGTAAGAAGAGACTCCAGAAACCACTCCATCAAAGATCTTTCCAACTTCAAGTTCAGCAAGCACCTTTTCTCTTTCTTCTTTGAGGGCTTCTCTTTCAGAAAGGATGATTCTTCTGTCTTCTTCATCAATATTAATCACTCTTACTTTGATTTCCTGTCCAATAAGTTCAAGAAGTTTATCAAAGATTGCCTCCTGATCTCCATCTTCTACTCTAGGATAGTGAATAGGAGCGAGTTGAGATAATGGGATAAATCCCTTGATACCGTGCATATCAATCAAAAGTCCTCCAAGATTTGCTTCGGTAGGAACCACGGTAATGATTTCATCTTTTTCAAATTTTGCAATAACTGACTTCCATACATCGTATTGAAGAAGTCTTGTAACTGAAACAATATAGTATCCATCTTCATGTCTTACTGCAGGATTGATGATTTCAAGCTCAAGTTCAGTAGATGGACTAAGATCAAACTGAGATCTTTTGAGCTCTTTCGCTTCTTTGGAAAGAATCACTCCAGTAAATGCACCATTTTCACAGTTTACGAGAACTCCATTCTCGATTTCTTTAAGGATGGTTCCTTTTACCTTTTGCCCTTCCTTGATTACAGGAACGGTAAATTGGCTTGCCGCTGGGGCACTAGCTTTTTTAGCCATTAGAATATAAAAATAAAGAAATAAAAGAATACAATGAACAGTTGATAATTAACAATTAACAATTTGAGTCTGATTTTTTCTTTTTTATTTAGAAGATCATCATCAAAAAAGTATTTTCATTGTTCATTTTTACTTGTTCACTATTAATTGAACTACACTTTTAGTCCGATTTTTTTTGAGATTTTTGTATAGGCATCAAGATCTTTCCCTTTGAGGTATCTCAAGAAGCTTCTTCTCTTTGCTACCTTCTTCAAAAGACTTCTCTTAGCATCATAGTCCTTTGCATTTGCAGCCACATGCGCCTGAAGCATTGCGATTTCATCAGATAAAATCCCGATTTGCATTTCTGGAGACCCGGTATCTTTATCGTGTCTTTGAAATACATTTTCCTGTGTTGTTTTTGCCATTTGGATAATGGATTTAAAAAAATAAAATGAAAGCTGATCAAACCCCACAGTAAAGCTCCTCAAACGAGGAATCCTTACCACCAAGGAATGTCATCTACTCCTGGCCGGAATCGAACCAGCATCTAACCCTTAGGACGGGCCTATTCTATCCATTGAACTACAGGAGCTGAAGCCGAATTTTAAGGCGCAAAAAAATGCGAACAAAAAATTCACCTACTTATATCTTTTCTCTCCCTAAAATCAAGCTGAGATTCCCAAAGAAAAATTATAACCCCCAAAAAGCACCACTCATGCATAAGATAATAATCAAAGGCTTTATAGTAGCGCATTTCCTTTGAAAGATCTCCCTCTCTACCTAAAAAGTTTTTTTGATTATCATGTGTAAAGAAGATAGTACTCAGTCCTTTTCAGTAGCATTGAGATCTACAATTTCTCAGTGCTGATAATAGTGGTTGTTATCATAAGCATCATATCGTCCGATCCCTTCAAGAGTATGAAAGCTCTGAGGATTAGCTTTTTTTACTTCTTTTCCTGCATAATAGACTTTTTTATTATCTCTAAAATAGCCCATTCCCAGTGGCGTAAAATGTTTGATGGAAAATCCTGTTAGGGGAGTGGTAATTCGGTATACTGCACGCTTATCAACAAAAAGATTCTCGTAAGGATCAGTTCTTCCGTAGCGGGTATAGAGATATGCTTTGAAGGTCTTTCTATCCAGATGGGGCTGTGGAATAATCCTATCTCCAGAAAGCAAAAAAATCTGATTGTTATCTCTAATAAAACTATATTCGCCGTCCTCATTACTTCCGGTGAATTGCATTTCTAAGGATCAGGTATCTACAAAAGGATAGTGTTTCCCTTGATAAATAAGTCCTTTTTCATCATAGGCAAATTCATTACAAATGGCTCATCAGTTTGGATAGACTTTTACCATACTTCTAAAGGTTTTGGGATTGCTTTCTACTTTGAAGTCTTCCATTCTCTGTTTTTCCTCATTTCGTTTGGGATAGAAGATTTCATTGGTCTTGGTATCAAGAACATATCTTCAACAGCTATGACTGAGATCACGATACTGAGAAGGTTTTGGTTCTGTGCCTTCAACGATAAAGGCAACTCTTTCTGCTTGCATTTTAGCTCCAATAGAATTGTTGCTTTTCTTCTGCTCTTCTTGTTCCTTCCAACGCTTGAGATCAAAGGTCTTTGGATCTTCTCCTGTGAGCAGGCTACAGTCACTATAAACAAAATTTTTGTCTTTTGCTTCTCTACAGTGGGGGAAGAAGCCTTCTCTGCAAACTAATTCAAAAGTCTTTGGATCAGCTTGTTCCATACGATAAACTTTACGATAGGTATCTATCCCTTTCCTTTCCTCATCAAGTCAACAATAGCTTCCATAGACATAGTTCTTATCTTTGAGATAATCATCACCAACGCTTTCAAGGCTTGCCTGATCTCCTCATGCTATCCTTTGTCCACTCTTAAGATAAAGTGCATTTTTATCATATGCATCAAGAAGTTCATTTTCTCATGAATAGAGGACAAAAGTCTTTGGATCAGCTTTTTCTATTTTTTCAATACAAGTTTCTCTTCCACTTCCCCCTCAACAGTTCATAATCATATATACATGCTTCTTGTCCTTCGCATATCCTCGGTTGAGGATTTCAAAAGTGTCAGGATCCACTCCGCCTAAAGCATGTTCTGGAGCTGAACTCTCATACCACGCACGAAAAAAAATCTGATTTTTGTCTTTTGCTAAGACTCAGTACGGTAGTGAGTGATAGCTTTTGGGATCGGCTCAAGGAATGATGAGTCCATTGCTATACACATGGTTTTTGTCCTGAGCATATTCAAAATAGACTTCCGTTCCCTCAAAGCTTAAGTGATAGGATTCGTAAACTTCAGCATCAGGGGAAATAACCGCTTTGTTGTTTCTGATTTCAAAAGTTTTGGGATCAGCTTCTTTGAGACGATTGATAATAGGAAGACGCTCCCGATCAAACACCTCACCTTGCTGACGAAAGCCAAGATAATAGATCCCTTTCTTGTCTTGAAGATATGATCTATTGAGAATTTTTAAGGACTTAAGATCTAGTTGTTTGCTTTCCCTTGTAAACTTTCCGTTATCAAATCTTGCTCCACCGAACAGCTCTCCAAAGACCATAAAGAGCTTCTTTTTGGTTTTCAGATTTTTTTCATGGTTGATTTGCTCAAAAAATGCTTTCTCAAGCTGAAGCCTGTTAAAAAATCCTGTGCTTGTCCTATCTTCATGCGGGCTAAGCTGTTTTTCAAGGAGTTCTCTTATGTTATCCGTAGTTTGGTTCGTATCTACTTGAGCAAAAGTTGTAGGGAGGAGTAGGCTTATCAAAATAGTCAAGAGCCGTGCTTTTTTCATCAGGATTTCCTTATCAGATAAATAGCTTCTTTATACGCTTCTCTATTTCAAAGTCAAGGAAGGTCTTTTGATAAAAAGCAATTCCAGATTTCGTCTTTTCTCCAGAAGAAATTCGGCGATGCCTCTCAGGCAAAACCACGGTCAAATCCTTTTTTTCAGAGCGATAATAGAGCTTTTTGAAGGACTTGCTATTAAGAAAATCAGCATAAGATTCCAGGTTTTGAAGATGAGTTTCCCAAGCCTGAAACGGATCTTCGCTATCTAGCCTTACAAGAGAAAAAAGCTGATTTCGGAGCTTTTGCATATTCTCCTCTGTATTTTCTGTGCCATAAATTGCATTCGCCCAACCCACCGTAGGAATGGAAGCAATAAGCCAATTCGTCCCATTTCCTGCGACAAAATCCTTGTAGCGTTTGAAAGCCGTAGCTCTGGCTTTGACTTCCTTTTCAAGTAAGCGAGGATCAGCTTTTTCAAGCACTTTTGGATCTTCCATATAGAGAGAAAGCACCGCACAGTTTTTCTGCACTTCCTCGGTATAGCCATCAGCAAGCCATTGCGGATAACTACCAAACACCTCTTCTGGAGCTTTTTCATATTTTAGAGCTTCTAAGCGTTCGCTCTGTCGTCTATAGAAAATTTCTCTCGCCCCTGCTTCATAAGCCACTTCTGCGAGGATCAGAACGAAGTCATGAGCTTCAATGGGAGCATTAAGGATCAGATTTTGATCTTTTTGGAGGTTAAGACCAAATTTAATAAGCAACTGTGCGTATTGTCTCTTCTTTTCTTCAAAAGTTTTCATTATGTACAAAAAAATAAATAGCTAAAAACTAATATTCTACAGCGATAGCATAATTATAGAGCAATTTGGAAGCTCCTATAGATCGTGATTTTAGAATAACAGAATAGGGAATTTTCAAGGTTCATTTCATGAGGTATTCTTCAGTCTTCCTTTGGGTATTAGAATCATAAACATAAAAAACTTGCTCCTTCTCACTAAAACCTCGCAAGGTAACATAATGCCAATGAGTAAGTGCTTTTCTCCAAGAAAACATTTTCTTTTTTGTAATTCCGTTTCCAACGAGCAAAATCAAAGGCCCTTTAGTCAATTCCTGCTTGAGTAAAACCAATTTTTCATCAGAAGTCAGATTTTTTGCCTTAATAACCCTAAAAGAAAGCTGATGTTTTCTGAGGATTTTCTTGATTCCCCATGGCGTCATGAGATAGGTCAGCCTCGATCGCCAATCACAAGAATAATCACGAAGTTTCTTCGGTTTCCCAGTTTTTGCCTCAATAACTGCTTTCAAAGCATGATGGGCGCAGGTTCAGAATTTATGTTTTCTATGTACAAACCCTTCAGGTGGAGTCTGCAATATCAAAAACATTCCATCACTCAAAATTTTTGGTGAAGCGGCTGGCGTATCTGAAAAAAGTTTAAATAAGCTCTCTTGAATCTGCATAGGAAGTTACGTATCAAAGATATGAATTACTTTCTGCCAAAATCAGCAGGAATCTCTCACCATTCACGAGTGTTTCGTTTAAGGATTTTTGGGCGATAAGCATTGGTAGCAAGCCACTCCTCTGCTCTCTTAATAAGCCTAAAAAGCTGAACGGTTTCATCGTTCGGAGCTAGATTTGTCCTACATTTTCAATTTTTTACCCAATCGATCGCGATTTTTGAATCAGAATACAAGACATAGTCTGTTTTTTCCTGCTTTTGAAGCCAAGAAATTCCATGAACAATTGCCAGAAACTCTCCGATATTATTCGTTCCTCTCGGTTGAGAAACCTTAAAGATAATCTGCTCAGAAACGAGATCAATCCCCTGATATTCCATAATTCCTGTCGCTGAAGAACAAGCCGCATCGACCGCAATACTGTTTTTGACGAAAGGAAGAGATTTTTCATTCCATTTTTTCTCAGTTTGATAGTAAAGCTCCCATCCAGACTGTAACGCTTGCTCTGCCTCCTGTAAACTTGAGAATGCTTTATATTTTGCCCCTTTAAAACCTGAAACAAGAGGTTGAACCTCAGTTCGATCGGTAAAAATTCAGGTTTTTACTCCTTCCCAGACCACATATCGTTTTTGAGCTTGCATTATAAATGGGAAAGAAACTAAAACTGACTAGATATACTTGTTTTCATAGAGAAAGCAAGCTCTTTAGCCCAAAATCTCTGAATAAGGAAGAAGAAAAAAACTTTAAATGATAGCCTTATTCTTTCCTCAGAACATACAATGCCCTCATAATATCACCCTCAAAAAGCTGATACTTTCTCTCCTGTTCCAAAGTCAAATGATATTTTTTACAAAGTTGGAGCAAAAGTTGCTTCTCTTCAGCGATTTCCTGCTTCATAAAAACAAATACCCCCCCCTTTTTAAGCAAAGGATAACTTCGTTTCAAAAGTTTATCACTATAAGCGACTGCTCTCGCTGTAAGGATGTCTGCCTTTTCTCCTTGATAGTCTTCGATCCTCGTCCACAGCACCTTAGCATTCTTTATTCAGAGCTCTGTTAGCATTTCATTCACAGCTAGGGTCTTTTTCCTCACTGAATCAATCCCCAAAAATTGAACTTGTGGACAGCTCAAAGCAAGTGGTATCAAGGGAAATCCTCACCCTGTCCCCACATCAATTACGAATTTTCAAGGGGTAAACAATCAAGTTTCCAAAAGCTGTAAGGAATCCTGAATATGTTTGAGACGAACTCCTTCTGCATCACGAATCGCAGAAAGATTCAGTTTTTCATTTTTTTTCAAAAAGGTAGAAATAAGCGGTTCTCGCATTAGTTAAAAAACCAGTGTAAAATGGATGATATTCTATCTTTTTGAATACGAGATTCAAGATTGATCGATACAATAAATTTAAAATCTGACTTGTATCTTGAGAGAGATTCTCTAGACTAAGGATCTATTTCTTTATTCTTCACAGCTCCATGGACTTTTCAAGCATTCTACAAGATGCAAAAACAACTATTAGCGAATTTAAAAGCCAGAATAACGATGGAATTGTTATTATCCGGTGAGCAACAGCCACGGGAAAAAGTAGACTTTCCGTAGAATTATCAGAATTTTTTGATATTGAAGTGATTTCAAGTGATAGCAGACAGATTTTTCGTAAAATGGATATCGGAACCGACAAAATCAGTGCAGAAATTAGAGAAAAAATCCCCCATCATCAGATAGATATTGTCGATCCTGATGAAACCTACACTGCGGGACAATGGAAAGAA
>CAUTUR010000047.1:0-6433 GCA_963541585.1 uncultured bacterium
AATACATCAAATTTACCGTCTAAACCTCAGAAATCAGAAAACCATTTGGCGTATGGAATCGATGTTTCTCACTTTAATAATTTTGACATCAAAAAACTATCTGAAGAAAATGAGCTTTTTCGTAATGATGCTGATTCGCTTACCAATCCAAAAGAATTCATTATCCTCCGTGCCAGTCAATGAGAAGGACAATTCTCCAACGGTAAAGCATCAAATGATAAAAAGTTTGCAGAGTATTTTTCAGAACTTAATGCATATAATCAAGCTTGTGATGATACTAACGAACAAATCCGCTTTGCAACCTACCACCTCTATGTTCCATCACATAATGCTCAAAAACAAGCTGATAATTACTGGAACACCCTCGTTGGCGTTTTATGAGAAGAAAAAGTAAAAAATCAGACTCCAATCCTTGATATTGAGATGGAAGATATTAAAAAATCTGAGGATACAAAGCAGCTGTTAAATGATTTTTTGGAATGCTGCCAGACTGTAGAAAAGAAATTTGGAAAGAAGCCACTTATTTATACTTCTAACAGTGCTGTGAAAGATTTTTTTAGAAACGATGAGAGGTTTACGTCCTATCAATATTGGGTTGCCTCTTATGGAAATAACACTATTACTCCTGAGGATGTTCAAAAAGAAGGAAGCAATGTACTGGATAATAACAAGGATACCACAATTCATCAATTTACTCAACATGGGAAGGTCGCTGGAACAGGCACTCAAAAAGAAAAAGAAACTGACATCAATGTCGTAAAGCGTAAAAATTTAAACACATTTACAACCCTTTAATAAAAAAATGGAGAAAAACAGACTCTCAATACAAGCAAAATATTTATCCCTTTCAGCTGTGCTCTTTTTTTCTCCTTTCGTTTATTTAAGCCTAAAAAAAGATACTAGACAGTTGTTAAACGAGGAAAAAAACTTTATCTTTTCATGGTGTAAGGTTTGAATCTGATCCTGGATTCTCCTATTTCTCATTCTCTGATTGATTGGATTGAGCAAATGGATTGATTTGCCTATTTTGATTGTTTTTGCGGAACTTCTGGGATATTTACTCTTGGTTTTTTTAGGAATAGGAAGTAGTCTTGTCCTTTCTGGGGAGGTGTTTCAAGCGCTAAAAATAGAGCAAAGCCCGCTTCAAAAAAAGCAGATGTTACTCTGATTTTTACCAATTTACAGTGACCGAGCTTGGTTTTCAAAAAAGCAATTTGAAAAACCTTATCGGTGGAGCAAAGAATCACAACTTCGACGGTTTTTTATTTTCTTAGCATTGTTTCTCTCTCCATCCGTTCTTTTGGGAGAAACGATGATTTTACTCTTGATCATGAGAGTTGGACTGTTATTTTTTGGTTATGATATTCTCTCACAAGAACAAAAAATCAGACTTCATCATCTTTTTAAAATTTACCCTGAAGAAAACTTTTCTTTTCTTCTCGTGCAAATCCAAAAATTTTTTAATCCCCAGTTAAGAAAAAATCTGCTTGTTCATTCTCAAAACAATTATAGCTTATGAATAACAAAAACAGGGAAAATCATAAATCTTTTGAGCTATACTATCTTTTTGGGGCTGTTTTGTTTTTGGATATGGTATGGAAACCTGCGATGGAAAGGCATTCTTTTAGTTCGGATACTCATCAGATTCCTTATCTTGAAAAAAAATAAACTTCCTATTCCAAAGGTTCCAATAATCGCAGAATATACTACTTCTTGATCTGATTTTTAACCCTTTATCCTTACCATCATGAAAATAACATTTCGTAAACATATTTTCACAGTTCTAGCTTGTATTTTTGGATTATGAATGTTTACTCTTCCAGTAAAAGCACAATCTACTGATGCCAATAATAATTTTTCTACCTCTCTGGAAAAATGAGTAGAAAGCATCAGAGAGCATCTAGATAATCCAATTGAAGATACTCTTATTGGAGGGAAAGTAACGTCTCTTATACTAAAAGTAATTGATGTTCTCTTTCCTATCATTGTAATTGTTGGAGTACTGGTAGCGATGTTTGGACTCTATTCAATACTAACCTCTTCTGATAGCTGAAAACTCAAAGATGGAGTCAGTATGATCGTATATGGTGCAATTGCAATTATTATCATGTATAGTGCTAAATATTTGAGTTGGGTCATTTTTTCAGACCTCTTTAAAACAGGTAGTGGAGAAGCAATGACTACCATAGATTGGATTACTGTACTCTATGATAAAATCTGATTTCCATTTATCAAAATAGCAGTATATCTCTCTCTAGGGTTTCTTGTCATTCTTATGATGACTCGTGTATTTACTTATATTACTGCCCAAGACGATGGAACGAAGAAAAAAGCAATGGGAGTAATTACCCGAACAACCGTTGGAATGCTGTTTATTATTGCTGCAAAACAGATTGTAGAAGCGGTATATGGTAAACAAGATACTGTTTTAAAAGGATGAACCTCGAATCTTTCTCAGATTTGAACTCAAATTTTAAATCCAAAAGAAATTCCGATTTTCTTTACCGTCATGAACTGGGCCTTAGGACTTGTTGCTTTTGTCCTTCTACTTCTTATTTTGGTTCAGACCTATAAAATGCTTACCAAACCTGATGATGCAGAGACCTTTAAGTCACTCAAAAAAACGATTATTTACGCTCTTTGAGGAATTCTACTCATTGGCTCAGCCTATTTGATTGCTAATCTTCTGATTTTTAACTAAAAATTGACAAAAATCAGACTTTTAACTATACTTAGTTATCCTTTACACTTAAACATTAAAATTAAATGAAAAACAAAATCATCTTGAGTACTGATACTATGATAGGCTATGGCTTAGATATGATCTTTGATATGGCAAAAAAGTGCGGTTATGAAGGGATCGATCTAGCAATTTCTAAAGGATTTGATGCTTGGAATGAAAACTATGTCAAAAACCTGGTAAAAAAATATGAGTTACCGATTTATTCTGTCCAGACTTCAGCTCTTTTGAATAGCAAAGAAATGAATAAAGTACTTGATCTCTGTGAAGCGACCGACTGTGATTTGATTACGATCAATGCTCCGAGATTTTTTGATTTTAAATCCTACTCTTTTATTGCTAATAATATTTCAGAATATCAAACCCAGAATCCGGCACTCTATTTTGCAATCATCAATCCAGAAGATAGAAATGTGTTTGCGTTGCCAATTCCTGCCTACCGCTTTAGTAATGTTGTCGATATTATAAAAAAATATGGGTGCAATCTCGCTTTAGACCTTGCAAATATGAATGTGGATGATCTAGAAACGATTTTTATCAATAAACTTGATGATTTTGCTCCTTATCTTGCTTTAGTATATATTTCTGATAAATCAAAGTCTGGTGTTCCTCATCAACTTCCTGGAGAATGAATTCTTAAACTTCCAAACTTCTTTAAAAAGATAAAAAAAGCTGGCTATCTCCGTCCATTTAGCGTAAAGCTTTCACTAACGAAAGATGAACTAGCAGATGGAGATAAGATTGAAATGATTTTGACTAGAGCAAGGGAATTTATTCAAAAATATGGAGAAGAATAAATTTCACGAAAAAAAGAGAGAGCCTGAAATTTTATTCAGGTTTTTTTGATTTGTTTTTTAGAAATAAATATTTAGATTGTTGCGTAGTTTATTTATCATATTTTGATGCTAGAAAAAATCGCAACACGAATTATTCGAAGTCCATTTGGAGAACGATTAGCAAATCAATGAATGGGAAGTATCCTTCGAATAACGTTTTTTTCTTTTTTTTATGGATTGGAATTATTGGTTATCCATCCCTTTTCTCGATATGGACTCTATATGTGACTCCTTCTCTCGGTAATCGGAATTGCTTGTTGGATAAAAAAATATAAACAAAACATACTTTTTTCACTAGAAATAAGCCAAGTTTTTCTTTGGATCAGCTTTTTTATCTTTTCGAAAAGTGATTTATTTGAGGGAACAGCTTTTAATGAATGAAAAAGCTGGGGATTCCCGATAGCTATCCCCTTTATGAGAATCTGCCCTAGCTGTGGGAGCGATGTCCCACCTTTGGAAACTTTCCCGTATTTTTTAGCTAATCGGTGTCTTTTCTTTCTCTTAAGTTATACGATTATTATTTTTCTTCCAAAAAAGATGTTAGACTCAAAGGTTTTGCAGCGGACTCTTTGAATATTCTGTCTTTTTAGTAGTTTCATGGGAATTGCTTGGATAGGAATTCTTTATGATTAATTATTCTGATCAAAAAATGATTTTACCTGTTCTCGAGCCAACTTTCTATGACTCAATGCATTTTTTTCTTCTGGATTCATTTCTCAGAAAGTTTTTTCTGATCCGTTCGGAATAAAAATAGGATCCCATCAAAAATTAGTTTCTCACCTCGGAGTTTCACTAATAGTTCACTTTACTTTCCCTATAAATTTATGTACCGTTTCTCCATCAAAAAAGCCTACACAACAGAGCGCTTCAGCATTTCTATTTTTAAATATTGAAAGCTGGTCTAAGAGTCCTTGAGTCCCAACTTCCTTCATAAATCGCTTAATCAAAGCTCATGGAAGAGCGTTTCGAGCTTCAAAACGAAGTCCAGCATCTTCTACAAGCACAGGTTCTCCAGTTATTTGATAAGCGAGTCTTGCTTTATGCTCTACGACATCTTCTACTTGTGTCGACTGAATTTCATCTAAATCAAGATCAACCCTCTCTAGATTTCCTCATAAAATAGCGTCAGCTTCTTTTCGTTTATTCTGATTTCATGTAGCAAATTTCATAATTATCTAAGGATAAAATAAAACTAATTTTGATCTTTCACTTTTTCATAGCCGAGCTGCCCACAGGCTCATTTTGCTTCTCTTCCCATGCTATCACGGACCGTAACGGTAATACCCCCTTCCTCCAAAATCTGCTTAAATTTCTGCATATCAGCTTTTTTACTTTCTTTGAGGTCAATAGCTGGATTTTCATTATAAGGAATGAGATTGAGGTGGGCGAGTCTGCCTTTGAGAAGCTTTACGAGCTGATGAGCCAGTTCAGATTTATCAGTAACGCGATGAATCATAATATACTCATAAAAAATCCTATTATCTGTAGCTTTGACATAACGATCTATAGTTTTCATTAGTTCATCTAAAGGATAGGCTTTCGCAATAGGCATAATCTGATTTCTGAGTTCTTGATTGGGAGCATGGAGTGAGATTGCAAGCTTCACATCTACCTTATCTTCAATAAGCTTCTCAATTCAAGGAATAATCCCACAGGTAGAAATCGTGATATGCCTTCTTCCGAGAGAAAGTCTGTCTTGAGCGAGCATAATTTCTAGTGATTTTCTAATATTTTCATAGTTCAACAGCGGTTCTCCCATCCCCATAAAAACTACATTTCTAATCGCATAATTCGTCCCATCTTCTTTCTTTCAGAATCTTTTCTTGATATAGCTGTTAGCAAAGAGGATCTGAGAAATCATCTCTTCCCAAGTCAAATCCCTTTTGAAACCGAGTTTTCCTGTTACGCAAAAGAGGCACTTCATCGCACACCCAACCTGAGAAGAAATACAAAGCGTAATACGGTTCAGCTTTGCCTTTCCATTTTGGACATACTTTTCATTTTGCCAGTGATACATAAGGATTGCCTCAATCAAGTTCCCATCTCTCGTCTTGAAAGCGAACTTTGTGGTATCAACAGCCTCTACAGTTGCTATCAGTTCAATCGCTAAAAGATCAAAATCTGACTGAAGCTGTTCCCTCAAATCCTTTGAAAGGGTAGTTAAAGATTCCCATTCTGTATTCTGATTTTTGTATAGTTCAAAAAAGATTTGTTTTACTTTGAATGGTTGAAGTTTATGTTCCTTTGCTCGTTCATTGAGTTTTCATTCATTGAAAAGGGTTGGTTTGTATCCGCTCATTCAGATTTTTTTCTTCTTTTAAAACAAAGCTGAGTATAAGGAATCGTTTAGGAATAGCAAATTGTCTTTACAAAAAAAGCCATAAGAAAACCTTATAGCTTTTTATATTTTATATTGGTGTGTAGAATCCCTCTCCTATTCTGAGGAGAAGGCTCCCATTCCCCCAATGAACTTCATCCCAGGGACCTTGGTATAGAAGATCTTTTCCGTTTTTAACGAATTCTCCAAATATTCTACTTCCTGCACATATTAAAAGTTGTGCATCAGTGGAAGAAAAATAATACCATTTCCCTTTATATAATGGGATCATCTCTTTTTTCAGCGATACATCAGTATCAATTAAAAAGAATGAAGAATCATCATCTGAACTACTAGTTTCTAAAAGAAGTTTTCCTTTAGACCAGGAGTAATCTCCATGAAAACCTGAAAACAGAAGATCTGTTCCATTTTTCAGGAACTTATGCTCTGAATAGTCTCCCGTGAGAACTAATAGTTCTCCATGAGAAAAACAAAAGTCATCCCAAGGCCCTTGATACAAGATTTGCGTTCCATTTTTCA
>CAUTUR010000048.1:0-6329 GCA_963541585.1 uncultured bacterium
TGACTTTGAGTTCTTGATCTACCATCGTCTTTGGAATAATCACACTTACTCCAGCCTTCTTTACTTCATTCAAATAATCTTCTATCGTCTGAACCAGTCAGCTTTCTTGTTTTTGCTTCAAGATTTCTTTCTTGATATACTCTCTAAGTTCAGCATTGGTTTTTACCTCAGCATCTTTTCCAAAAAGTTTCACAATCATTTCATCGTTAAGCTCAGGAAGCACGATTTGCTTCACATCCTGAATGGTAACTTTCAAGCTAGCAGCCTCTCCTTTCTTGGCATGCAAAACGGCAGGAAGCTTTTTCGTATCGTATTTGAGTTCTACAAGTTCTCCTTTTTTCTTTCCATCAAAAGTCTTCTCCCAGAACTTATCTTCAGCAAATTCAGTTTCTCCGAGATAGGTCGTTCCCTTTTCTACACTCTTTCCTTCCTTATCAAAGAACTCAAGTCCGAGCTTGGAAAGGGTATCTTTGACAGCAATTGTATCGGTATCTTTGTAGTCAGCATAATTTTTCTGGATATTAAGGAGAGAATCCTCTACTTCCTTTTCTGTTGCCTCAACGCTTAAGGCATTCATCTGCACTTTTTCCCAAGACTTTCCCTTCACTTCTACCTCTGGATACACATCAAGCGAAAAAGAAACGGTCGTTGTTCCCTTGTCTTCTTTGGTATCAAATCCATACGGTTCACCGATAAATTTCAAATCCTTGTTTTCTCCAAGAAGCTCCTGGATTCCCTTATTTACCAAGTGTTCGGTAATCGCCATCTGAACATAGGCAGGTTGCACTTTAGATTCTACCATATGAAGAGGAACTTTCCCAGCTCTAAAACCAGGAATATTCATATCTTTTGCAAAATGCTCAAGCACATGATTTTTCACTCCAGCTTTTTCTGCATCGGTAAAAGTAAAGGTTACCTGATAATTACACTGTTTCCCTTGGGTTAATTGTTTTTCCATCATATATTTCATAAGATAAAAGAAATCTGATTTAGATTAGGGATTTGTCATTTTTTTGCAAGAGGAAAAAAAACCGTGCTATTTTTTCTTCCTCCTCCAAAGCATTTCAAAGCGGAGCTAACATTCCAAAAAGTAAGTTTACTCTGCTTTATCTCGTATTTTTTCTATTCCCTCTTGAAAAAATACTTATTTTCTTTACTATTAGATTGAAACTTAGACTTTTTATTTTTTATTCTTAAACACCATGGATCAGCAATATTTTATGAATAAAGCCGTTGAGCTTTCACTCGAGAATATGAGAGAAGGAAAGGGTGGACCTTTTGGTGCAATTATTGTGAAAGATGGAAAGATTGTCGGAACAGGAGCAAATCACGTTACTTCTGAAAACGATCCGACAGCTCATGCTGAAGTCGTAGCCATCAGAGATGCTTGTAAAAATTTGGGGACATTCCAGCTAGATGGTTGTGAGATTTATACGAGTTGCGAACCTTGTCCAATGTGCCTTGCTGCAATTTACCGAGCAAGACCAAAAGCTATTTACTATGCCAATACGAGAAAAGATGCTGCCGATATCGGATTTGATGACGATTTTCTCTATGAAGAACTCAAAAAGGATCTAGAAAATAGGAGCCTTCCAATTCACCAGCTTGATAAAGAAAATGCCCTTAAAGTTTTTGATGAATGGAAGAAAAAATCTGACAAAATTGAGTATTAAAGAATATGTAAAAAACATGTATATCCAATTTCTCTAGAATTTTTCTCATTACACAAGTGTTCTTCCTTTACTGCTTTTTTCAATTTTCCCGAGGCGGAGTAATAGTGGCTCAATATCCTCCTCAAGCGTTTTTTCACTCACTCCGAGCTGAAGTGCAAGAGTTTTTACTCAAACTGGACGATCAAAACGAGATAAAAGTTCCAAATATTTTTTGTGGATCGGCATCATTCCTCCATCATCAAGCTGAATATGATCAAGAAAAGCTGATCGCTCTTTTTCAGTCAGTTTTTGGATTTTTTTACTAACTACAAAATCCCTCATTTTGATGACTAAATTATGAATTTCTCTAGGTACAGGAGCAACCTTACGAGCAAACAAGACCAATAACTCTGATTCATAAAGGATATGATAGCGCTCCAAATAGTGCTTCAAAATACGCATCTGCTCCTCAGGGGTGTATTCCATATAGTGAAAATGGTAAACAAACCTATTTTTCATCGGCTGAGAAAGAGATTCTGGCTTTGTCGTCGCTCCAACAAGCGTAAAAGGATTGATCGGAAGCCTTACATTTCATCACTCAGGCATTACCATATCAATAACAAAATCCTCCATTGCGATATACAGCACCTCCTCTATTATAGGCTTAAGCCTATGAATCTCATCAATAAAGAGAATATCTCAGCTTTCTAAACTGTTAAGCACACTAACCAGTTCACTTGGTTTGGAAAGAGCATAACCAGTGATACCTTTCATCCTCGTTCCAAGTTGATGAGCGAGAATGCCTGCCATTGTCGTTTTCCCAAATCCGCTCGGTCCAGAAAAAAGGATATGTCAAAGCTGACCTTGTCTTTTTTGTGCACTATCTATCGCAGTAGCAAGAATTGACTTTATCGGCTCCTGTCCTATAAACTGATCAAAGGTTTCTGGCCTCTGAGATATAAAAGACGCCTCACACGTTTCAAGTCAGATTTTTTTTATTTCCATACTTTTTTTGACAGATAAATCATCAAGCTCACTATGCGGATTTTGTAAGGAATTGCAAGAGAAATTCAGATTTTTTAGAAAGAAATTTAAAGTAGCTTTTCCTCCAGAAGAGAAAAATCCGAAACATTCATCTGGGATTTTACACGATCAACGAAAAGCCTCATCATCACCGTATCCACTTCCTGCTCTCTCTGGAAGATAAGTTGAAAAGCAAGGATCATTTCTTCGTTCGTTCCTACACATTCAAAAGGTTTGATC
Source organism: uncultured bacterium (assembly GCA_963541585.1). Classification (GTDB taxonomy): domain Bacteria; phylum Patescibacteriota; class Gracilibacteria; order Absconditabacterales; family Absconditicoccaceae; genus HOT-345. Next base: position 2,916 of record CAUTUR010000048.1, read on the forward strand.
CCTGAGATACCAAGCAATTCGCTAAAAAGCGGGACTAAGGTTTCATCTATAAACAGATCACGAGCAAAAATCTGATTTGTTTTTTCTTTGCCAAGGAAGGCTCTAAGCATCGTATAGACAAAAGCACATTTTGGACAAATACCACACCACAACTGTTTTCCTGTAAGTTTCGTCTCTGCTAAATGAAAGTTTCTATTGCAACTGGAAAAAGAATGAAAATACTGAGGATACTGACAGAACTCTTTAACAATTCTGATTTCATACCATTTTCTTAAGGGACTATAGATTGAAAAATCTGAAGCAATCCACTGATTAACATAGTTTTGAAAAGCTTTCTCAAATGCTGATGATTTACTCCACTGATGGTTAATCTCCATATCACAATAATAGGTATTCCCCTCATCAGCACTCTTTTCTAATGAGGTAATTACCGCTTGATAGCCATAAAGATAGGCTACGAGGAGAGAAACAAAGCAGATTGTCCCGGTAATTGGCACATGACCATTGTAATACCCCTGCTCAAGAAGCGTTTGAAGCTGAGGAAGATCGAGTTGCCTCTGGATGATGAGCCTTTTTTGCTCTGTAGGACACTGAGCCAGCTGATGCAAAGGGTAATCCTTACCAAAAGAGAAAAGATCAAACTGCTGACCTTGTTTTTTGAGTAGCTCTACAGTCACCAATGAATCTTTACCCCCTCAGAAAAGCACTAAGACTTTTTCTGCTTTTAGAGCTACTTTTTGATCATAAAGAGGAGCTGATACATCACAAGAAAACTGAGCTAAGCCTCTTGGATCAATCTGATTTTTATAAAAAAACTCTCACAATCCTTTGAGATAAAATTCCTGCCAAAAGTTTTTCTGATCATCGTTGAGGGAAGCAGTCTGAACCAGAATTTTCTTGGTAGGAAAGAGCTTATAATAACTCACTCCTAATGCAATATGGATCTGGGAAAGGAGATGAAAAATCTGATTTTTGTCAGTTCTTATTATTGGAAACAAGTTTTTATCTTTTAGAGGAGAAAAATTAATCGTTTCTGTAAAAAATTCTTTGTCATCAAAGGTATAATGAAATTTGGCAGTCAAGGTTTCTTGGTCTCGCTCAAAAGAAGAAATACAAAACTGAGAAAATGCTTTCATAGAAAAAATCAGAAAGAATAAAGCTCACAACTACTTAGGTAGTATAACTATTCAAAGCGAAGTTGCAAATAAAAAAAACACCTCTTGAATGGTAAGAAGTGTTTTTGGTAATTTGGACAGCTGGATTAATCAGCATCAATTACTTCTCCATCAGCCGGTTTTTCTCCATCAGAAGCTTCAGCTTGGTCTGGAGTAGGTTGTACCTGATATTTCTGGAAGAGGGACTGAAATTCATTTTGGATTCTCTCAATTTCAGAGTCAATATGAGTCTTTTCAGCATCTTCCTTGTCTTTCACTGCCTTTCCATCAGCGATCAGCTTTTGGATTTTTTCTTTATCTTCCTCAGAAATCTTCTCTTTCTGATCAGTAAGGAGATTTTCCATTTGGTAAACAAGAGATTCTAGTTTGTTCTTAGATTCTACGACTTCCTTTCTCTTTCTATCTTCTTCTGCAAATTTTTCTGCATCAGCCTTAGCTTTTGCGACATCTTCATCAGAAATGTTGGTAGAACCCTGAATTGTCACTTCCTGAGATTTTCCGGTAGATTTTTCCTGAGCATGCACCTTGAGGATTCCATTCGCATCAATATCAAAGGTTACCTCAATTTGTGGCTGTCCTCTTCTCATTGGAGGGATGCCTTCAAGATTGAACATTCCAAGCGATTTATTATCTCTTGCAAATTGTCTTTCTCCTTGCGTCACATGCACAGTTACGGCATTTTGATTATCAGCTGCAGTCGTATAGATATTAGACTTTTTCGCAGGGATAGTGGTATTTCTCGGAATCATCACATGAGCGATTCCTCCCTCAACTTCAACCGCAAGAGAAAGCGGAGTCACATCCAGCAAAAGAATATCTTTCACATCTCCTTGGACGATTCCACCTTGGATTGCTGCACCTTGAGCAACAGATTCATCAGGGTTTACGGTAGATTTAGGTTCTTTTCAGAAGATTTCGTTTACGATTGCCTTGACCTTGAGCATTCTTGTAGAACCTCCGACCAAAATGATGTCGTTGATTTCAGATTTTTCTAATTTTGAATCTCTCAAAGCATTCAAAACCGGATCCTTACATCTTGTAAACAAATCTGAAGTAATGTTTTCAAATTGAGCTCTGGTCAGCGATTCATCAAGATTCCTAGGAAGTCCGTCGGTTCCAGTGGTAATAAAGGGAATAGAAATATCTACTCTTTCTACAGAGGAAAGCTGCTTTTTCGCTTTTTCAGCTTCATCTTTTACTCTCTGCATTGCCATTGCATTTTCTCTGAGGTCAATTCCTTCTTTTGTCTTGAAAGCATCAACGATATAGTCAATAATTCTTTGATCCCAGTCTGCACCTCCAAGCTGAGTGTCTCCTGAAGTAGAAAGTACCTGGAAAGTCCCTTCTGCGCCGATATCAAGTACTGTTACATCAAAGGTTCCTCCTCCAAGATCAAATACGACGATCTTTTCATCAGCTTTTTTCCCTTCTCCATAGGCAAGAGCCGCAGCAGTCGGTTCGTTGATGATTCTTTCTACCTTGAGACCTGCGATCTCTCCAGCAGCTTTGGTTGCGTTTCTCTGAGAGTCGTTGAAATACGCAGGAACGGTAATTACCGCCTGAGTAATCGCTTCTCCAAGGAATTTCTCCGCATCAGATCTGAGTTTTTGGAGGATGAATGCAGAAATCTGTTCAGGTTTATATTCTTTTCCATCAACAACGATCAGCACTCCACCATCACTTCCCTCTTTGGTATCATAAGTCACTTCTTTGAGTTCCTTTTTCACCTCAGAGTATTTTCTACCGATCCATCTTTTCACCTCATATACGACATTTTTTGGCTCCAAAATCGCCTTTCTCTTTGCTAAATCTCCAACGAGCAATTCATCACCCTTGATATACACGATAGAAGGCGTAGTTCTATTTCCCTCTGCATTTGCGATCACCTCGGACTTATCACCGAGCATATAGGATACACACGAGTTGGTCGTTCCAAGATCAATTCCAATAATTTTTGCCATTTTAATAACTATGTAAACAAAATAAAAGTCTGAATACTTCAGATCATAGGCTCAGAAAAGTCAGATTTTTTATTTTTCTTTTTCTTCTCCGTAGCACCTAAAGTATATAGATGCTATCAAAAAATGCAAGAGATTTTGAAGATTTTCTCAATTTATGATCTGACCTAGCATTTCTCCACACTTCAAGAGAGCAAAGAATAAACATAAATGATCTTTTTACTCTTTAAAAACCATCTTCCTCGCAACTAAAAAGGAATTATTAGCTTTTCTCCAGTCTT
>CAUTUR010000049.1:0-6218 GCA_963541585.1 uncultured bacterium
AGTGAAAATATTTTTTTAGAAATTGCCCTCAGAATTGAAAACGAGATTAGAGATAAAGTCAAAATTGAGAGCTCATATATAAAACAAGCAAGTTTTCAAAAAGATATCCAAGAAAAAACAGATATGCATTTTGTAATTAGAAAAAATCCCCAGCAAAGATACCATAAAATTCCTACACAATTTACGATTTCAAGTAATTTTTGATTTGAAGATAAAAAAGATTGAGTAGAAAAATACCTTTTAAAATGCTTAAATGGAGGCATTCCTTTAGAAAATAATTTTATTATTCTAGCGGTGAATGGGAACTTTAAAAAGAGTATTAGTGATCCTCAATCAGAACAAAAGCTGAACGAAGAATATACTAATTGGCTTAACTCACCAAAAGAAAGAGAAAAAAATATTTCTTCAAAATTTCCTTTTTTTATTGATACTATTAAACCTGATGTTATCAAACCTGCTGAAGTAATGTACATCGCTCTGCATTTACTTTACAAAAAATACGATTTTAAAAACTCTCAAAAAGCATCTTATTTGACTACTTGCAAAAAAATAGGCAAGATAGATAAACAAAATTCAGAAATTATCAATGGAATTAAACTTTCGGAAATCATGGTAGATGAAGCATATATTCAAGCCATAAAAAACAAGTATCCGAAAGGAGAATCTCCCTTGAAACACGAATATCTGATCAGTTATCTTGGAGAAAGAATGGGAAAAATTGTAGTTTATGCAATTTAATATATTTTCTCATGTGCAATAGAAATTATATCTTACTCTTTGTTCTGATTTTTTTGTGATTGAAAAAATAAGGAGAATAGCTACACTGATTATGAAATCAGTTTTTTATTTTCTTCTTGTCCTTATGAATCTTACCATTGCAAAGTATCTAGAAAGTACCAAAAATAAGCTCTTTACCCCTAAAGAAGTTCTTCTTGACTATCAAAAGAGAGCAAAAAGTCTGAATCCTGAGCTCAATGCCTGCATTCGTTTCAATGATGAATATGCAACTACTCATGCTGAGGACTTTGCTCAAAAGCCGCTTGCAGCAGCACCAATTATGGTCAAAGATAATATTTTGATCAAAGGAGAACCCGCAACTTGCTCCTCCAAGATGCTAGAGAACTACCAAGCTCCTTATACCGCAACCTGTATGGAAAAGCTTGAAAAAGCTGGAGCCTTGATGATCGGACAGACGAATATGGATGAATTTGCAATGGGAGGTTCTACGGAGACTTCTTGTTATGGAAAAACTTTCAATCCTCACGGTCAAAACCGCATTCCTGGAGGAAGTAGTGGCGGTTCTGCAGTAGCGGTAGCAGCTGATATGGCGATTGCTGCACTTGGAACCGATACCTGAGGAAGCGTAAGGCAACCAGCCGCCCTTTGTGGAATTGTGGGCTTCAAGCCGAGCTATGGAGCGATTTCTCGTTATGGAGTGGTGGCGATGGCTTCATCACTGGATCAGGTCGGGATTTTTTCCAAAACGGTGGAAGATGCCCAGCTTTTGCTTCCCTATCTTGTAGGACATGACCATAAAGATAGCACTTCCTCTCCAAAAGCTAACCAACTCAAAGAAAAAAAATCAGACTTCCCTTCTTCATACAAAATTCTCGTTCCAGAGGAGGCGTTAGGTGAGGGGGTAGATCCGCAGATCAAGGAACTTTTCCTCCAAAAACTTGAGCAACTCAAAGCACAGGGACATCAAGTGGACATTAAGCCGCTTCCCATCCTTAAATATGCTTTGGCAATCTACTATACTCTAATGCCAGCCGAGGTCAGCACGAATCTTTCTCGTTTTGATGGGATCCGTTTTGGGCATCAGGGAGAGAGCCAGGATTTTGCTTCTTTGGACGAATATTATGCAAGCATCAGAGCTGAAGGCTTTTGAGAAGAAGCGAAAAGGAGAATCTTACTCGGAACTTTTGTGCTAAGTTCTGCAAATTACGAAGGCTACTACCTCAAAGCCCTAAAAGCACAAAAAAAATTAAAAGCTGATCTCGCTCAAGTATTCAGTTCCTACGATATTATCCTTACTCCGACGACGCCAGAACCCGCTTGGAAGATCAATTCTAAGGTTTCTGATCCTCTCAAAATGTATCTTTCTGATCTCTATACTGTCCCTGCAAATCTCGCAGGATTGCCAGCAATTTCAGTTCCCCTTGGTTTGGTAAAAGAAGGAGAAGAAAGCCTGCCTGTTGGAATTCAAGCTATGAGTAAGCAGTGGTCTGATTTAGAATTGTTAGATTTTGCAAGTAGGTTATAATTTTTTTATGTATAAGATGTAGTAGATGGATAAAATTACGGAACTTGCAGCTCAGATTTGAGAACTTTGAAAGAAAATTAAAGAAGAAGAAATTGCATTTAAAGAAAGAGTGAAAGATCTTGTTAAGCACAACATAGATAGAACATTTCTTACAGGACCAAAAAGTCCTACTTATTCTCAACTTAAAAAGACTTGTGAAGAATCGTTAAAAGAGCTCAACAACTAGGACTAAAAAATAAAAGTAATTTTCTCTTGATTTTGTATTTCATTTTCATATAAAGTTGCACTGTCATCATAAACACAAGGTTGTGCGGATATGATGTAGTTGGTGTAGCATAGCAGACTTCAGCTCTGTTTGTACGGGTTCGAGTCCCGTTATCCGCTATTTATCGCTACTCATTATCGCTATGCTTGGTCGTATTCTTTGAGGATTGTTGTTGGCTGGTGCTGGTGCAGCAATGTGCTATTATTCGTATCAGTTGGTTGCAACTTTCGGAAGAAATGCGCGAGCAGAGAGAAATCTTGGATGAACAAGAAACGCTGTAGTTTTAGCTGGAGTTTGACTTGTAATCTTGGGAATATTGATGATATTTGGTGTCTTTAGTCTTTCAAACCTTGCGGACCAAGTTCCTTGAGGATTTGAGAATGGAGATACTTTACAGTAAAAGGTATTGGGCCCTTAGCTCATTTGGCTAGAGCGCCTGCTTTGCACGCAGGAGGTGATCGGTTCGACTCCGATAGGGTCCAAGTTTGAATTAAACTTCTAAAAGGGTTTAATTTTTTTTAATTAGAAAATAAAAGATAGAAAAATATTTTCGAATTTTGAATTGCTTTGATTCTCCCTTGTAAATCACCAGTATTTCCCTACACTCAAGGTCGAAATTCAGATTTATTCTTTATACAATAAGAAATGAAAATTGGAATTGTTGGACTCCCAAACGTTGGAAAATCTACCTTATTTAACGCTTTAACAAAATCCTATTCTGCACCTGCTGAAAATTTTCCTTTCTGCACAATAGAACCGAATGTTGGTATTGTTGATGTAAAAGATCCAAGAGTTGAAGCATTAGCCGAGATGTCTAAAAGTCAAAAAATCGTCTATGCTAATACTGAATTTGTCGATATTGCTTGACTTGTAAAAGGAGCAAGTAAAGGTGAAGGACTTGGAAATAAATTTCTTTCGCATATTAGAGAAGTAGACACGATTGTCCAAGTACTCAGATATTTTCAAGATAGTGATGTTGTCCATGTGGAAGGAGGTGTTGACCCTCTAAGAGATAGAGAAATCATCAATACTGAACTCATATTTGCAGATCTTGAACAAATAGACAAAACTCTTCCAAACCTTCAAAAAAGAGCAAAATTAGCTCAAAACAAAGAGGATAAAAAAATTACAGAAATCCTTGAAAAAATCAAAAATGTGCTCTTGGAAGGAAAGCTTGCAAATAGCTTAAGAAAAGATCTTTCAGATGATGAACTTAAACTGATTAAATCCTACAATTTTTTGACTCTAAAACCTTTTGTCTATGCACTAAACATCTCTCAGGAAGATATCCAAAATGCGGAAGCTCTGAAGAATGAATTTGAAGAAAAACTTCAAGCTCCTGTTGCCATTGTTTGTGTAAAGATTGAATCCGAAATGATGGAACTTTCCAACGAAGAAAAGTCAGAATTTTTGACTGAACTTTTGGAACTTCAGCAAGGAGTAAGAATTCCTACCTTGGATGATCTGATTGCTCTTGCTTTCCAGCAGCTTGGATTAATGTATTATTTCACAACAGGAGAAAAAGAGACAAAAGCCTGGACGATTCCTCTTGATTCAACTGCCCCACAAGCTGCCTGAGCAATTCATTCAGATTTCGAGAGAGGTTTTATTAAAGCGGAAGTAATCAATACTGAAAGGCTTTTAGAAGTTGGTTCCCGGTCTAAAGCAAGAGAAAAAGGACTCCTTCGCCTAGAAGGGAAAGACTACATTGTCCAAGATGGCGATGTAATGATTTTTAAGTTTAATGTCTAAAGAATTTCTAAATACAAATGCAAACTAAAGGTTATCATTATACTTAAAATATATATTGACTTTTGTTTTAGAAACATTATTTTCCTTACATTTATCCTTTTATTGGATAATAATATTTATTTTTTTATTCTAGATAATGATTAAAAAAATTTTTCTTGCTCTCATCAGTGGATTGGTATCATTTTTTGGCATTGTTTTTGCACAAACAACCTGAAATACCGAAGCGACACTTTCTCTTACCGCAAATAATCTTCCTATAACTTTTTCTGGTGAACTTAACCTAGATTTAATCACTAAAAATTCCTCTTTTTCTTGATTAGAAAATCTTTCTCTCTCTTTTTCTAACTGTGGAGATGATGTAGAAGTATGGCATGCTAATAAGAAAAAAACTAGCTCTATTCTAAATTTTTCTCTTTTACCGAGCGAAGAAAAACTTATTTCTCTTACTATTCGTGTTAAAAGCATAAAAGCATGTCAATTAAATTTTTCAATTTTGAATCAAGGTAAAACGGAAGCACAAACTAGTGTAATGTTAAAATCTCTTTGTTATCAGGCAATTGATTTTGATCAGGAGGATATTCTTTCTTGATACTTTTTGGAGAAGGAACAACATATTCTAGATCAACAAGATATTGTTAATCAAACCCACAATAAAAATACACTATCTCCTGAACTTAAATGAGCATTTGATCGAGCACTACAACATGGATTTTTATCTGAGCAAGAGAAAACTTTATTTGACAAGCCTATGACAAGATTACAATTTGCCCATATGCTTCTTTCAGTAAGTAATAAACTTGGAATAGAGATTGACGAGAAGAAAACATGTGATTTTAAAGACATCAATTGACTTTCTAATGCAGACATTGCCACCATGAAAAAAGTCTGTCAACTTAACATTATGGGAATTCATCCTAATCAAACTGTACTAACAAATTTTATGCCAAAGCAATTTATTAATAGAGCACAGATGGTTACGGTAATTTCTAGGATGATTTGGGGGAAAACTTTCAATGAATGAGGAAAATTTTTCTATACACAACACCTTAAAAAGGCTCAAGAGGAAGCACTAATTAATAAAATATTTCCAAAAAGTTTAGAAATTAGAGCCTATTTTTACGTAATTCTTCAAAGGGCAGATCAGAAAGGGCTCATAAAACGAAGTGACTAAGATCTAAGGTAAAGTAAGCTAAAAGACAATATCTATTTCTGCTCCCATAACACAAAAACATTCGAAAATAATGAAGCAATCGTGAGAGGTCCAATGCCTCATGGAACAGGTGTAATATGTAAAACCTGATCCTTTACGGATTCAAAATCAATATCACCAACTGACTTTCCATCCTTATGTCCATACCCAATATCAATCAGAATTTGTTCTTTTTTTGAGTCCAAAAAGTCAGCATTGACTAAATGAATAGCCCCTGTTCCAGAAAAAATATAATCAGATTTCTGACAGAAAGCTCTAATCTCCTCAGGGGTGTTACGAATATCAAAAGTTCAAACAAAAGCTCCTCTTTTGAGTAACTCTAAAGCGAGAGGTTTACCAACAATAGTACTTTGTCCAATCACGGCAACTTGCTTCCCACGAACATCTCCAAGATCATAATAATCAAGCAAAGTTATTACTGCCTTGGGGGTCGCAGGTGTAAAATCAAGCAGGTCAAAAAAACTTTTTCCAAGCATCGTTCATCAAAGTCCATCAATATCTTTATGTGGTGCGATCGCAGATAAGAGCTCATTTTTATATTCTTGAAGCTCAAGAGGAAGCGGAAGCTGAATAACAATCCCCACACAGTTTTCATCCTGATTGAGATCATGAATAAGAGAAAGAATCTGATTTTTTTCTCGTTTTGTCTGCTGAAGGAAAGGATTTAAATCAGGAAAATCTAGACTCTCATTCTCTTGTCCCTGTCCAAAAACAAGCGTTGAAAGTCC
>CAUTUR010000050.1:0-6191 GCA_963541585.1 uncultured bacterium
TGTGAAGATCTTTTGAAGTGGTTTCCAAAAGAGAGGATTGATGATCTGATTTATTTTGACCTTGGGAATACTGCTTATCCAATAGGACTTAATCCTCTAGAGGTAGATCCTGAAGATAGTGATGAAAAAGATGTGGTAACGAACGACCTCGTGGAAATGTTTATCCAAATGTATGGACCAGAGATTTTCGGACCGAGAATTCAGGATTATTTCAGAAATGGGTGTTTGCTTCTCATGGATCAGCCTGAAGGAGGAACGATTGTAGATATTATGAGACTTTTTACTGATGAAGCCTTTGCAGAGGCAAAAATTAGAAATCTGAAAGATCCGGTGGTTGCCTCGCGATGGAATAAAACCTACAAGAAAATGGGAGACCGTGAAAAGGCAGAAATTATTCCATTTATTCAGGCAAAGTTTGGTCCGTTTACGACAGGAGTGTATGTGAGAAATATTATTGGTCAACCAAAATCCTCTTTCAAAATGTATGATGCAATGCAGCAAAAAAAGATTATTCTTATGAATCTTGCGAAAGGTATCGCAGGTGAGGAAACTTCAAAACTAATCGGAAAAATTATCGCAATGCAGGTAAAACTTTCTGCACTCAAGAGGGCAAAAATCTCTGAAAAAGATAGAGTCCCTCACTATCTCTATGTGGATGAATTTCAAAACTATGTTTCTCAGTCTTTTGAATCTATTCTTTCCGAAGCCAGAAAATATAAGGTAGGACTTGTTGTGGCTCATCAGTATACCGATCAGCTCAAGCAAGAAGGACTTGGTGGAAATATGGACCTTTCTAAAACGATTTTTGGAAATATTGGAAATATGTTTGTCTTTAAAGTCGGAGCTCCGGATGCGGAGTTCTTAACCAAAGAATTTGAACCTGAATTTAATCAAACGGATCTGACTTCTACTGAAGCTTTTATGGGGGCTTGTAAAGTGTCCATCAATAATCAGCAGACAAGACCCTTTAGTTTCAAGGCAAAGGTACTCTATCCCGGTTTTCCTGATGGTTTGCCTTATGCTAATAGCCCAGAGAAAGTGCAGATTATCAAGCAGATCTCTTCTCTTAAACGAGGAACAAAAAGAGAACTCGTTGATAAAGAGATCTACTTTAGAGTAGGAGTATAACGTTCTAATTATGCTTAAAAAAACTTTTCTTCAATCAAAAAACCTGATTGTTCGATCTAATCAGGTTTTTACCTTTATAAAGATTTTTACTCCTTTACAATCCTGCTACTTCACCAAACCTCTGTGGCATTCGCTTCATAGAGTTTGCTTGATGGGAGGACAAATTGCCCCTCAAAACTTGGCAATACATAGAAGGTGAAATCACATTGTTTTCCAGCTCTAAGTAAGGCATAACGAAGCACGATACGATCAAATCTAAATTCATAACTATCAGGGAAACACTCCCAATCATTTTTGAAATTGAAGATTCCATTTTCAAATTCATCTCAAGGATTTAGGCTTGATTGAAGTTTGAGATTTGCTGGGATTGAAAACTCTACTGTCAAATCTTTTGCCTCTTTCTTGGTTTTGAAGCTGGCTTTGAGTTCGGTTCTGGTGCCAATGCTCGCTTTTTCTGGAGTCTTGAGGCTAAAGTTTTCTACATTATGGAGTTCAGCTTTCTTTTTCGTGATATCTTTGAGAAGATAGTCTACTTCAAGATCCAAAAATGCTGGTCCTTCACAGCTTCGTTTTACAGGAAGAGATGCTAAACTTTCAAAAGTCTGACTCGTTTGTACAGGAATTTTCTCGGTTACAAGGCTGAGTTTCTGGTCACCGATTGTGAGTTCACAGCTCGTTGCTTGTCCTTGCTGTGCATAATAGCTGGTCAAAGCATCATTAATCGCCTCTAGGACAAGGAAATTAGTCGTATGAGACCGACTTCGCACTCCATATTGTGATCTTGATTTGAGCAAAGAAAGGATCTGTTCAGCAATCAGCTGTTCAAAACTCTGATTTTTTGGGAACTTTTTATGAGCCAATAAAAGTCATTTCAAATAGTAAGCCTGAAGAGCCTTCATATCCATAATCAAACCATCAAAGTATTTTCCTTGTTCAAAAGCCTGAGTAAAGAGAGTATTCAGATTTTTTGCTTGTTCTTCAGCAGTTTTTTCGCTATTCTTTTGAGAAAGAAGCAAGAAACTCAAAGTCTGAACTGCGATATTGTTTGGATGTTTTTTCTGGAGCTGTGAAATGATTGCGGTATTTATGTTTTGTTTGGTTTTTTTCTGTGCGAGATAGTAGAGATAGAGTTCTGGAGTGTTGTTTCCAAGGGTATTGAGATAGTTATTGAGCTTAGTTTCAAACTCCTGAGGAATCAGCTTTGTATAGCCGTTTTCTTTCATGGTTTCTAGGAGTGCAAACGCAGAAATACCGAGCTTATAGTCTTCATTTGCTCTTTTTTTCTCTTGAGGCATATCCAATCTATACTCATAAGCATGGAAATCATCTTGATTTTTTATTCCACCTTGCCAGCTTTGCCTTTTTGCAAGTTGTTGTATCACATTTTCCAAGAGTTCATCAATCGGCATTCGCTGGTCATTGCTGAGGTGGATATTTCCGCTTTGCACGAGATTTCCTGTCAAAAGTCAGCTTTCAGTCAGTTTTTTCGCTCCTAATGCTGTTTGTGCAGCTCTAATCAGGTTTTCTGATGAACTTTTTGGGTAGTACCAGAGCAAATATTCAAAAGGCTGAGCTAAAACAGCAGTTGGGAACGGAGCAAGGCGAGCAATCAATTTTCCTCTTACAGCCTCATCTTCAAAGCTAAAAGTCTTTTCTCCGTTTTTATTTTGTTCAAGTGAAAAGATTTTATGAACGAGTCCTTCAGTTCTGATTGGGATTTTCCATTGCACTGCATCACGGTAGTTTCCAATTGCAACCTCTCATTCAATAAAGAGGAATTTACTGTCAAAAAATTTCTCATCAACTTTGATTGGAATTTCAAGTTTTGAATTCACAAGTCCTTTCTTTTCAAAGCTTTCAAACACTTCTCCTTTTTCATTTTTTGTTTGTCCTTTGAGCGTAATCTCAGTTCATGCTTTGATTTTATTGGTATCAGCGATAAGCTTGAAAGGAAGCGAAATCTGATCTCCTATGGTCAAGAACGTTGGCAAATTTGCTTCAATCAAGAGTGGCTGATTGACTTTGAAGGTCGTCCTTTCTGTCCCAAGCTGGCTTTTGTGTGAAACAGCGATCGCATCTATCATCCAAGTGGTAAGATTATCAGGCAAATCAAATTCAAGTTCAGCCTTTCCTCCTGTGGTAATGATTGCTGCATCCCAAAAAGCGAGGTCATAGAACTTCTTTCTGAGGTTCTTTAAGCTTCCATCGGCTCCACCTCCACCTTTTTCTCCATCGGCAAAGAAAGTCCTCAAAGCATAGTAGAGATTTTTTCGGTTTCCAAAGTTTCCAATACTGCTTCCGAGTCTATTGTAGAAATAAGGAATTGGCTCTTTGATAAGATCGTAGAGGTCACTCAATGCTTTATCAACCACACTAAGTGAAACTCTCGCAGTCACTGCCTTTCCTTTGTGGTCGGTAGTCTGAATTTTGAGTTTTACCTTTTCTCAAGGTTGGTATTCCTTTTTATCAGTTTCTATTTGAATGGTGATGGTTTTCAGATTTTCTTGAATTAAGGCTTCAGCATATCAGGCGAAAAAAGCTGGTTCATGTCTTTTCTGTTCTCCACTAGCTCAGAGTTGGCTATTGATCTGTTCTCCAGCGAATTGAGTAACTGAAACTTGGACATTAGGATAGAACTCATCTTTTGCGGTGATGAAAAGCTCTTTCCCATCAAGATTTACAAATTGTTTTTCCAGGATTTGATTTCCTCTTTCTACGCTAATAAGTGCTGTCGCTCCTTTGATGTATGGATTGATGGTGATTGGGATTTTCTTTCAGATTTCATAATTTTTCCTTGGAATCTCTACATGGAGACTGTAATTGTTCTCCATATCTCCTTGAAATCCCTTATCAAACTTGCTATCGTAATAATAGATATTTTTATCCACTTCTCCATTGATTGTTCCGTTTTCATCTTTGGTAATGACTTTGAGGAAGTATTCTCCACCTTGATATTCATGGAAGAAAAGAGGAATGCTGAATTCAGATTTCGCTTCTAGTGTTCAGGTTTGGACAAGTTTCATGGAAGTTCCATTGACATAGAAATAGGTCCCTTCTGTATCTGTTTCTTGCTTGAAATCAAAAGGTCTAAAGTATCGTTCATAGCTGATTTCTTTTACTTTTTTGAGATTTTTTTCAATCTTTACATTGAGCTTGTAATTTTTGAGTGAGGCTTCATCAAGCCAATCATAAGCATATCCGTTGAGTCCAATCTTGACCTCAGGTTCAATATCAAGATATTCTACACTTGAGCGGGTCTCATTGGAGAGATTGTCTTTCACGGTAACGAAGATTTTGAGTTGGAGTTTATTCCCTTTGTAGTTGAGCTTTTCAAGGTCTCCGATCTGAAAGAGAACTTTTCATCAGGTTAAATGTTCTTTTTGGTATTCTCCACCTCGTCCAAATCTATCATTTGCAACATAATTGTAGTAGTAATCACCGTTTTCTCTCCACCAACAGTCTATGCATTCTCCATTCGCAGAAAGGGTGTATTCCATATGCAAATCGTAATCTTTGAGCTCGCCTCACATATAGTAGCTTGGAGCAAGTTCAAGATAAAGCTGATTATTTTTCACTGCCTTTTTGAGCTTTGGGATGAAACTTGGCTTTTGAAATTCTTGCACTTGTAAATCAGTCCAATATTGACTGATAGGGTGCGTCTTTTTGTAGTTTTCTCGTGCTTTTCGGTCATTATTAAAATCTTCTTCGCTGGTTTTATCTTGTTCTGGAGCATAAAGGAAAGAAAGCTGATAGAATCCGAGATTTTCACTAAGTTTAAAAGATCCCTCAAAACCTCCAAACTCATCAAGTTTGCTGATAACAAGCTTTTGAGTAGTATGATATTCATGGTTTCGCAGTTCTACAATAACAAAACCAGTCTGAATTCCGTTTCCTTCTTTTGTCACTTTCGCTAAATCCTGCACAAATCCTGCAAAATGAACCGTATCGCCTGGTTTATATAAGGCTCTATCAGTGTATCCGTAGACTTTCAGGGTTTGGTTGCTATTGTATCGGTTTTCTTGTTGGTTTGTTTGCTCTGGCATAAGCCAAGAAGCACTAATTGCTCTCTTCTCTCCTCAAAAGTTCGTCTTCCCATCAAGGGTCACTACGATGAAAGTTTCAGCTTGCCTGGTTTGGTCTTGATAATGAACAAAGAGATAGTCGCTATTGATCTCCTTGAGAGGGAAGCTGAATCCTTGTTCTCCAAGTTGTGCTGTCTTGAGGAGTTTACCATGGTCATCAAAAATCTGAATTTCTCCTTGATTAACTGCTTTCCCATCAGCAAAGCGGATGCCTCGGAGGAAAAGTTCCTGATAGGGAGCTGCTTTTGCAAAAAGTCCAATAGGGCTTCTCATATAATATTTCGCATCATTCATCGTTTTTTCAAAACTAATGCGGAAATATGGCGAGTTTTTGAGGCTTTCAGGAAGTTCTCGTTCACGGTCAATTCTCTTTCGGTATTCAAAGTTTTCTACTGGGATTCTGTGCTCTTTTATTTTTCCTTTACAGTTGAAAAAGTGAAGTTCTCCGAGGGTATTCCTTCGGTCATACTGATCTTCTCGTTCTTTCTTTTTACGAGGAGGGAGAAGTTCGTTTCTCTTTTCGTTTGAGAAATCGCCTTTCGTACTCAGATCACAGGATTGGGTATAAATTGTGAGTTCTCTGGTATTCTTGGATCAGACTTTAATCTTATTTGCCCAATAGCCTTCACTTGGGAGCACATTGAGTTTCTGAGAGAAAAGATCGCGAGACACCCTCGCATTTTCAATCCTTTCAATAAAGAAATCTACTGGATAGCTGTTTTTCTTTCCATCAATATCCAAAACCTCAAGATTTCAAGTATAGTGTTTATTTGGGACAATGAAATAGCTAATGGTGAGTGTCTTTCCGACCGGTCTGAGTTCTCTTTCAGATCAAGCATTATGATTTCCTCCATGACGATCTTCCTCGTATTCATAGTGATCTTTGATCGTGAAAGTATAGTTTCCAGGACCTAAAATCTGATCCAACTGTCCAGAAAGCCCAGCTCCTGTAAGAAATTGATCGTTTACGATGGTAAGGGT
>CAUTUR010000051.1:0-6180 GCA_963541585.1 uncultured bacterium
CGAATCATCTGGATTTGACTTCCAAAGAGGCGATCAAAACGATGCTCGCAGATTTTAATGGGGTTTCCTTGATCGTTTCTCATGATAGAGATTTTTTGGAGACCACTTCAGAGCTTCTCTGGGTCATCAAAGAGGGAAAACTTACCGTTTTTCATTCCTTTGAAAGGGGGTTTGAGGAGATGAAAATTTAGTATTTATTTTTTTACAATTAAAAAAACCCTAGTTATGGTTACTAGGGCTTTTTTGAAGTTAGGCAGCTTGAGCATATCATTCCTTTGCATTCAAAGGTTGTTGTAATAAGGCTCAAGCAAGTTGTCTTTTTGTTTCATTTTTTCGATTCCTATTAGAAGGAGTTTTATTAAGAACATTTCTAACTTCTCATAGTACTGTTTCTCTATCGAACTGTCCTCTTTCAGAAGTCCTTGCTTTTTCAATCTTAAGTTTACGCTTTCTTGCAGAGATTTGATCAAGTATCATTACTTCTTCAGAACTAAGGCTTTCAGCAGGAATGTTTTTTGTGTTCATTGTGCTCATTGTGTTCATTGTGCTCATCTTGTATCATAATAAGAGAATAAAATCTTTGATAAATAAGTTAATAGTTGTGAGTAGGCCTTGATAAGAATGGATATTCAGTGTTTTGCTTCTAGAGATTAAAGTTCATTGACGACTTCTTTCAAAAGAGAGATTAAAACAGATTTTTTTTTGTCTGTTTCATCTGAAAGTCGTTTTTTGTCTTTTTCAGAACTAGGACTTGAATGGATCTCTCCAAAATCAAAGGCTTCTACGAGGAGCTGAGCTAACTCGCCTCTCGTAATCGCTTGAGTTGAGGATCATCATTCAGGATTGAGAATTTTAATTCCAGCAGCTTTGGCAACAAGTGAATAAGCTTCTCACTTCGTAAGCAGAGCATAAGGTAGAAACAGATCTCCCGATGATTCATGACGAAGTAGAGTAGTTCCGATCTTATGATCAAGCAAATATTCCAAATGGGGAGCATAGGCTGCAAAATAGGTGACATCAGTAATGGTATTTAGGTGATAAAAATTTTTGATAACAAGTGCTTTTTGCTCTTGAGCAAGCATACTATTCGCAATCATAATGATTCCGTCTGCACGGAGCGTATCATTATCAGGGTAGAAATTGCCATTTCTTCCAGCTACTACCCCAAGCTGTGCAAGTTTGGTGATCGCATCCTGATAGTTATGATTGGAAATATCCCTAAATACGTTATTGGTTTTGTTTTTCTCCAATTGGAAAACTGCTACAAGCATTCTGGCCATTTCAGATTTTGTTAAAACTGACTTCGTAGAGTCCATCAGTTTTATCTTCTCTTTTTGACCAAGATGAGGATAAAGTGTGAAGATGTTGTTAAGGATCAACTGTGCTTGAACTGGAGTGATGGTATGATCTCGGATCATTTCAACTCCTTCAAGAAATCAGAGCTGTTTGGCGGTATTGAGCTTTTTGCTGAGAAGGGTGTCAGCCGTTTGTACTGGTAGGGACTGCATATCAGTAAGTCCTTTCGTACTTCAAAGGTCATATCCATGCTTATATCTGTAGATATCGATTATAACTCTAACAAAATCACTACAACGAACATGGTTGAGTGGATGATATTTACCTTCTTCTCAGTTTACAATCCCAATACTTGCGAGGATTTCAATGCTTTCTTTTTGAGGATCTCTTCAAATATCTTCAAAAACTGGCAAAAAATCTGATTCGCTCTCTGGGAAGTTCATACGGATAATTGGTTGGGTATCGTTCTTGGTTATGGACTTAGATACTGTCTCTTTAACAGGAAGATAAATCCCTGATTGAGTTCAGTTTTCTTTTTCTTCTTTAGTTTTTATTTTCGAAGGTGTTTCCATTCCCTCTTGCATAAACGCTACCAAATTATTCCATACTTGTTTTACTCCAAAGGCGACATGGTTCTCAATCTGGTCATGAAGGGCTTCAGGGGCATTGGTTTTTGTTACTTTCTCCTGCTCAGAAGTTTTGCTTCCTTGCGCATCAAAAGCTAATACGGAGGTAAGCGTATAGCCTCCGATAACAAATACAACGAGTACTTTCCATAATCCCCCTCATCCAGTTGACTTTCTGAGGTGTGTCATTTTGTCTTTTTAACGAATAAATGGTTGTGTTGTAGAACCCATTTTTCATCATTAAGACAAATCTTACTATAAGGTCAGCTTTTTTTCTCTTTGAAGAAACTTCTTGGAGAAACACTATCAAAAATCTGAATATTCCTTGTAAGAATGGAGTGTCTCTGTATCACTATCACTACATTGACAGTAATATTATATATTAAAAATAAAATATGTCAACTTTTTGAAGAGATTTTTTTAGAAGAAAAAAGAGGATTAAATATTATGAGGAGAGAAGGGGAATCTCTTGCCATTTTTTGATTTTCCAATCAGGAAAGTATGTTTTGAGAAAGAGTTTTCTATGAATCGGACAGATGCCATACTGTTCAATTGCCTGATAGTGGGCTTTTGTTCCATAACCTTTGTGTTGTTCAAAAGAGTAGTGAGGATGGCTCTTCGCAAGCTCATACATTTGATGATCCCTACTGACTTTAGCTAGAAGAGAAGCGATACTGATCTCAGCTAGATGATCGTCCCCATGAACAATCGTTTTTGTCTCTATTCCCAATGCTTTTCAAAGTCAAAAATCTGACTTCCCATCCAAGATTAGAAGAACTTTTTCATGATGTTCAGTTTCTCGGGTATGAAGGAGTGTTTTGAGGTCTTCAAGGCTTCTTTTGCCCTTAGCTTTGTTTCCCAAGAGAGCATGAAAAAGCTGATAAAGTCCCTTGCAGATTGCAAAAAAGATCGCTTTCGTTACTCCATATTCGTCAATGAATTCCGCTTCCACACTGGCAGTGCAGGTAACCAATTTCCCTTCTGAAATGAGTATTTCAATCTGCTCAAAAGCAGTTTCCCTCTGGCGTTCTGAGAGCTTTTTGCTATCTCTGAAAAGAGGAAAAGCTTTGAGTTCTTTGCGAGAAAGTTTGCTGACAATAAGACCGATATAGAGCGGTCAAGCAAGAGGTCCCCTTCCTGCCTCATCAAAGTAGATTTCCATTGCTAGTTTTTTCTTTTTGTTAAAAGTCCAACGACTCCGATCATTGCACCATTATCAGTAGAGTAGAGTTTCTTTGCAGGGGAAAAGAATTTGCATGCAGGTAATTTTTTACTGACAAGCTCCTGAGTTACTTCAATCAATCTCGTATTTGCAGAGACTCCTCCCGCGATAGCGAGGCTCTTCGCTCCAAAAGTTTGCCCAGCCTGAATCAATTTCTTACTTAGCACTTCTACGACAGCCTCTTGAAAATCATAGGCAATATCACAAATAAGTTGATCTGTCAGAGGAATTCAGTTTTTTTCTAATTTTTCTAAAAGGAAAGAAACCTGACTTTTCATCCCAGAAAAACTAAATTCAAATTTGTCATGATTGAGGAAGATTCTCTTGAATTGAATCAAAGGATTTGGATTCCCAAGAGCGGCTTTCTGAGAGATTCGGAGTCCTCATGGATAAGGACCTCAGAGCATCCTAGAGACCTTATCAAAACATTCACCCCCTGCATCATCAAGCGTTCGTCCGATTTTCCTAATCCTAAAGTCAGCTAAAGAAAAAGAGGATCAGTCTGAAAAAGATTCAGGAGTATCTTTTTTCTCTCTAGTGATCAGATAGATGTCGTTATGTCCCCCTGAAACCGTAAGAACAACAAGTGGGAGTTCTAAATCTTCTAGTTTCCTTTCCAGTAAAATAGAAAAAATATGTCCAGAAATATGATGAACTGGGATAACTTCCTTTTCAAAAAAAGCTCCTAATTCATAGGCAACGGTTTTCCCTACGACAAGCGATCAAGGAAGTCCAGGCTGAGTCGTCACAGAGATAAAGTCTACTTTTTTGATCTCCTCAAATCCGATCGTTTGCAAAAGTGCGATAATCTTTTCACTATGCAACCTTGAGGCAAGCTCTGGTACAACTCCTCAGAATTTTTGATGTTCCTGAATCTGTGAATAGGCTAGAATATTTTCTATTTCAAAAGTTCCTTGTTCATCACTTACGATAGCGAGGGAAGTGTCATCACAGCTGGTTTCTATGGCTAAGGTTTTCATATATTGAGCGAAGATAAAACACTGAGAAGTATAGTGTTCTGAAATAAAAAATCCAGTCTACAAAAAAATAATTTGCAAAAGTGCGAGGAGTAACCAATGTTATAAAAAATAAGAGGAGTTTTATAAGGTATCAAGTGTAAAATTTTATAAAAGAAAAAACTGACCTTATGGATCAGCTTTTTATCTGATTATCTAGAGATATTAGAGTCTAGAGGAGCTAGGATTATCAAGATCATAATAGAGATTCCCATTAAATTCATTCATTTTCTGAGATTCTACAATAATATTACCTAATCCAGTAATATGAGAAATAATTTTTCCCATATAGGTAAAGATTGCAGTCGGAGTATATTTTTCAGCCCCCTGAAAATGCATAAATTTGAGCAGAGTAGGAGAAACAAAAAGAACCATGACCGTGAAAAATAATCCTAAGATCATATATCTAATACTACTCCAGGCAGCCTTGATCTCTTTATCATCTCCCTTAGAAAAGATGAAGAGAAAGATTGCTCTAAAAAAAGCATAGATACAACCTCAACAAATGATAAGAACTATTGCCCCAAGAATATAAAGTACAATTTCCTCAAATCCTCCTTGCTGGTAAATATCAGGCATTCTTTATTTTTTAATGAGTAAAGAAAAAATCCTTGCGGATTTTCTCATAATTATTTATCAGCATTTTTTGGTAACCTTTTCTTGTCCTTCATCTCAAAGAACTTCTGGAAAAGTTTATCATTTGTTTCTTTGAAGAGGAGTTTTGCAGCTCTCTCAGACATCTGAGATCCTTTTGAAACCCATTCCTTAATAGCCTCAACATTGGCTTCAAGCTTATGATGAAGAGGATCGTAAGATCCAAGAACTTCTTTATATCCAAATTTAGCTGGTTTAGTATGTTCTGTCAAAACGATTCTGTAAAAAGGTCTTTTTGATCTTCCGTGTCTTGACAATCTAATTGTTAACATGCTGGAAATGCAATAAAAACTAAAAAAATGAAAAATCTGAGGTTTACTTTAATTTTTCCTTTGAAGTGTGTTCTGTATGTTTTTTACAGTGCTTGCAATATTTTGTCTGAGCAAGCTTTGGAGTCGTAGCCTTATTGATGCTTGTAAAGTAGTTGGTAGCTTTACATTCACTACATACCATTGCAACAGTAATAACTCCTCCTTTTTTCTTAGCGGCCATAATAATGTACTCGATAAATAAAAGATATTTGAATGACGTTTTGAGATGATCATAATAATAGGCACTAGGTAGACTGGAAGCACTCCCGCAGTCTTGCGGGACGCTTTAACCATCCATTTTACCTAATAATTGGCACTAGGTAGACTCGAACCACCGACCTCGCCCTTATGAGAGGCGCGCTCTAACCTGCTGAGCTATAGTGCCATATTTGTAGCAATCGGTGAGGGAGGGATTCGAACCCTCGAGGCGATCTCTCGCCTGACTCGTTAGCAGTGAGCTGATTTCGACCACTCATCCACCTCACCAAAACCGTGCTGATTCCCTATATAGTGAATTGGATTTGAATTTCAAGGAAAAAACATTACATTGAGTCTAAAATCAGTTTTCTTTATTTTTTCAGCAGGAGAATGAGTGAAGTAGCATGAGGTATTGAAGATTTTTGACCACTAAGGAGTGATGTCAATCAGGTTTCAGAAGAGGCAGTGCAGCGTGTTCAATCACAGGCAAAACAAGCAAAACAGATTGCTCAGCAGATCAAAAAAGATAAAGCAATCAACTATCATCTTGCTCAGTTTTTAGCTTTTTTGCTGAAAGAGATTCAGAATGAAGAACTCATCAAAGCAATTACAGATACTTTTTTTAAAACGACCAATCCAAAAGATCAGATCACCTATCTGAGAAAGGATATTAATACCTATGTCGTAGTCTGATTTTTTCTCCCTTTTTTCCAAAAAGAAGCAGAGCAAGCGAAGATTCTTCCACTTTATGCGAAACTAGCATATGAAGAGGCAAATCAATCACTCAAAAACTATGTTACTTACCTGAAAAGACTCTCTGAGCAGTATCATGACAATGTCCCTATTGATCAGAATAC
>CAUTUR010000052.1:0-6036 GCA_963541585.1 uncultured bacterium
TCCACACTCCCAAAGCTTTTCACTTTCTGTAATTTCAGTTCAAGGAGTTGCTGACTTCCACGAAGTTCCACCAATTTCGCTAAAGGTTGCGTCGTTGCAATAGAAACCGTAATTCTCACTGATTTCGCATCAACGAGAGCGATCCCTTTGGAAATACTCAGATTTTTACTTATTTTCCCATCAGAAGAAATCTGAATCACTCAAGGAACAAGTTTTACCACCGAGGGAATATGATTTTGATAAATCATCAAAGTTCCATTCTCCGTCGGCAAACTCACCTGATCAATCCTTCCTTCATAAACGGTAGCATTTTGTGTCGTAGCGATCGTAAGTTGCATAGTTCTCGTATTAGGAGCTAAACTACCTTAAGTATAGTTACTTTAAAGTTAGAAAGCAAAAATCTGACATTGAATCCACATTCCTCTCTTGACTTTTCAAAGATTCAAACCATTCATTTCAAAATAAAGTTCCTAGAAGAAGCAGAGATTCCATTTTTAAAAGAGCATTTCCCCTAGCATTTTTAAAATCAGCATTTCCGACCTGATGGAAAGAAATTTCCGACCTGATGGAAATTTACAAACGACCTGATGAAAAAAAATTTCTGACCTGACGAAAATTTGTAAACGACCGGTCAGAAATTTGTAAACAAGCCGATGAAAATTAAAAGCTAAGAGCTCTTACTTTGCAAAGGCAAAATTACCCTTGCTGTTTCATTTGTCTTCTCAAGAATGCTGGAACTTCAGTATCTTCCTCAGGTTCTTTTACTTCAGGTTCAGCGATCGTTTCAGTATTTCTGAGTCCTCTCGTGATATAATTTTCAGATTCTCTTTTTGGCATTTCAATCTTCTGCCCAAGGAAATTTCTCTGAACTGGCTTCAAAATAGGCTCCTTACTCTGCTCTTCAAATCCAGTCGCAATAATCGTAACCTTTACCTCATCTTCAAAAGATTCATCAAAGCTCATTCCCCAAATCATATTCACATCATCATCAAGGATTTCCTCAACAATCGCAGCAGCTTCCTGCACTTCAATCGGCGTCAAATCCATTCCTCCAGATACCGCGAAAATCACTTTCTTCGCTCCATCAAGATTGGTTTCAAGAAGTGGGTTTTCAATAGCTTTTCTCGCTGCATCCACTGCCCTCTTTTCTCCAGCTCCGTATCCGATTCCGAGCAAAGCGTTTCCAGAATTAAGCATCACTTCTCTAATATCTGCAAAGTCAATATTGATATCTCCAGGCTTGGTAATCAAATCAGAAATACCCTGAACTCCAAGATAAAGCACCTTATCAATCATGGTAAAGGCTTGTTTGAAAGTCGTTTTCTTGTCTACCAAAGTATAAATTTTATCATTTGGAATCACGATCAAGGTATCTACGACTTCTTTCATCTTCTTGAGTCCTTCTTCAGCATTAAGAGATCTTTTCTTTCCTTCAAAGCTAAAAGGTTTAGTTACAATACCAACGGTAAGGATTCCCATACTCTTTGCAATACTTGCTACCACAGGCGCAGCTCCGGTTCCGGTTCCTCCTCCCATTCCAGCAGTAATGAAAACCATATCAGTATCTTGCATTACTGATTTAAGATTCATTTCATCCTCCTCTGCTGATTTTCTTCCGATTTCAGGATTCGCTCCAGCTCCGAGTCCTTTCGTAATATTGAGTCCGATATTTACTTTTTGCTGTGCGAGGTTGGTTGCAAGATCCTGTGCATCAGTATTTACTGCAACAAACTCTACTCCTGTCAATCCTTCTTGGATCATTCTATTGAGGGCTTTATTTCCACACCCCCCTACTCCAAAGACTTTAATCTTTGCTCCTGGGATAAATTCAGGCATAATTTCGTTGATAACCATTCGTTAGATAGTAAGAATATAAAGAAAAATCTGAATTAATATTTGAGTTTTTTATTGACTAGAAGAGATCTTTAAAGAAGCTTCCGATCTTACTAAAGGCTTTCCCTGCACCTCTAAAAGACATTTTCCTAGAAGCGATATCCATATATTTATTGGATCGGTAGTAGATTCCGAGCAAATTGATAAACTGGATATTTTGAGAGAGATCGCCTACATTGACCATCAAATCCTTTCCATAGAAAGTTGCAAGCTTGAAGACATTTTTCGCTAAATAATCAACATTCTGCATTTTACTTCCACCTCCGATCAAGAGAATTCCCCCTGGCAATCTTCAGTCTTTTTCTATTCTTTCTAAATGTTGATTGACTTTAAGGAAGATTTCTTCGTATCTCGCATTGATAATCTCGGTAAGGAAAGCGAGATCAAGCTGACTATCAGATTTAATTCCCTCAGCAAGCATCGCCATTCCATGCGTTTTCTTGATTTCTTCGGCTTCCTTGATATCCACCTGCATTCCGATAGAGATATCCTTGGTCACATCCTCGCCTCCCATCGGAATTGTTCCATAGCCAAGCGGATAACCATCTTCGTAAATCACATAAGAAGTCTGATTCTTTCCGATATCTACAAGCACGGTCCCAAGGTCTTTATGATCATAATCAACCGCGATTTCGGTAGCGGCAATGATATTTGGAATCATATCCGAGATGGATAAACCAACCTTATCAAAGGCATCAATCAAACCGGTATAGAAATTCTTTGGCAACATAAAGACATCAGCCATCAATTCCAACTTCTTACATTTCAAACCGATCGGGTCTTTCTCTCTTTTATCCTCATCAATAATCCAGCAAACTGGAACGATTTTGATGGTTTCATAGTTATTTTTGGTAGAAATCTCAGCAACAATTCTAGAGAGATGGTCAATATCATCACTTCCAACCTCATCTTGCATAATCCTCTTTCCTTCAATAATTCTATGCGTAAGCATCTCAGGATGAGAAACTCCAACGACTACCTCTTCAATAAAATCCCCTCCGAGTTTCTTGATAAAATTTTCAATAATCTTGTTGATCGTTGTAGTAAAAGCCTCAGCATCAAGAATTTTTCCTTTTTTGAGTCCAAGGGCAGGCTCCATTTGTTTAGCGAGGATAATATCTTTGTCATTATCCTTTCCGAAAACAACCGCTTTGATGGTATCGTTTCCTATATCAAATACCGCTTTAATGTCTCTCATTTCTACTCGGAAGATATAAAATAAAAATCATTTACGACCCTCACTTTAGGAATATCAGAAAAAAAGACAAGAGCATTTCTCTATATTCTGCTATACAAAAGTTATCATCATTTAAACAAGTATATAACTATTAGTTAGCGTTAAGAAATATAAGGTAAGCACTAACATAATACTCTTAAGGAGCTTGAGAAAAAAATAAATCAGAATACGTTTTTCTTTGATCATAGTGGAATTTTAGGATTCAATCAGAAACAATAACTCCTTGATGAAGTTCTGGATTTTTTTTCTGCAACCTTTTCATACGAGGAAGCCAGATTTTTTTTACCATTCTTTCAAATATCTCTCAAACTATTCACTCAAAAAAACATTCAATAAGCTTTTTAAAGAATCACTTCCCTGTTATTATAGAATTTCACAAAAAGATAGCTTGTTTCTTTGGAGAATAAGGAAGAAATTGAGAAATCCAAGCATTCTTCTGAAATACTGCTTCACTCCTCCATTCCTGATACAAAGGAACCAAATGTGCCACCCAATAGGGTAAATACACATCCTTTTCAGAAAGAAGAAGAGACTCCAGATTTATATGATCCTCATCAACAAAAAAACTCAAACAAAATCTCTTAAATTCAGATTTTGCAGTTCTCTTGATCTGAAAAAAGAACATCATAATAGTCATAAGCAATCTAGCAGTCCAAATTCTTCCTTTCTGAGTAACAACAAAAAGATCAATATCCGAACTTGACTTGAGTGCATTAAAAGTAAGACTATTTGCAAGAAAAATCTGCTTTACAAAAGGAAACTGAGAATAAAGCCAGTTCCATTTTTCAATAAAAGCAAGAAATTCAGAAAATAAAGCCGACTTAGTATCCCGAGAAAACTCTGATCCAAAATCAGTTTTTAAGGTCTTTTTATCCGAAAGCCCCCGCCTATCATAAGCAAAAAAATACTTCAAACGAGGGATAGGGTAATTCATTATCTCATAAAAACGGAAAAATTGCCCCTTAGTTTCCTGTTGTCCATTCCTTACATTTTTTTTCTTTACCTGGATCGGATGCATCTTTTGGATAATATAATTTACAAAATCTCTTCTTAATCATAGCCGTCCTTGCATCAAAAATAATTTCTCAGAAATCACGACAAAGATTTTCTGAAGAAGGAGAACAAAATTTTAAATGCAGAGCTCCTGTCGTTAAGCTCGTTAAGCTTGTCCCATCTTTTTTCAAAATCTCAAATCCATTTTCATCTCCATAAGAATGAAGAGAAGGATACATTTTAATCTGATCAAAATCCATAGAAAAAGAAACCTGATACTTTTCTCATTTAGCACAATATGAAAGATCCGAAAGGAAACCAGTATAATACACTTCTTCCTTTCAATCCTTTTCATATCTCAAAGTAAAACCAGAATTTCAAGCTTCTTTTTGAATTAGATAACTATCAGGTAAAAGCTCCCCTGAAAGTTGTTTACTCGTTGCTGCGTAATACACCCACTCATTGAGGGGACCATACAAAAGGTTTACACAGCTTTCTGAATAATATTTATTTGCATCCAAAGTTGTTAAACCATGAATCCCCATTCATAAAAGAATTCAAAGAGCAATCACTACAATTATCATCTCAATAAGCGTATATGCTCTACATTTAAGCTTGTACATCAAGACAACGCTATGAATAAAAAACTAAGAAGCTGTTCCTAAGGTTAAAGGTCTCACCAC
Source organism: uncultured bacterium (assembly GCA_963541585.1). Taxonomy (GTDB): domain Bacteria; phylum Patescibacteriota; class Gracilibacteria; order Absconditabacterales; family Absconditicoccaceae; genus HOT-345. The sequence continues at coordinate 4,807 of CAUTUR010000052.1, forward strand.
ATACCTATTCGCATCATCATCTTTATCCATCAAAACAAGAGGTTTTTGGCTATTAACAAGATTAAAAATTAGCGTATCCGAAGACATCATTCTAATAAAATCCGTAACATACCTTCCATTTATTCCAAAGGTCAAAGCCTCCCCATCAATAATAGCAGGAAGTTCAGTTATACCTGCACCTTTATCAGTTTTACCAGAAGAAAGAATAACTTTCGTACCTTGAGTTTCAATTTGAATAAAATTATTGGTATCTCTCGTCAAAATTCAGATTTTTTTGATTGCATTTTCACAATCTTTTTTATCCAGCATAATCTTCGTAACAAACTGAGTTGGCATCACCTCCTCTCTTTCATATTCTGGAAAATTTCCCTGAATCAAAAGCGAAGTTGCAACGATTTTAACCCCTTCAATATTAAGCTCAAAAGCCACTAAGTTATCGGAATATTTAATCAACATTTCTGGAACCTCTTTATCTATAGCATAATTTACAAGATACTTAATATCTGTAATCGCAACCTTTGGAATCACAAGAGAAAAATCATTAGTATTGGTATTCAGCGTTTTGTATTCTGAAAGCCTAAAACTATCAGTTCCAACAAAAATAATCTTATGCTGATCTCATTCTGTTTTTGATTTCATAAGCATCCCTGTAAGGATAGGAGAAAAACTCTTTTCAGTAATTGCATATTCAACCTTTTCCGTTCCCTTTGAAAAAATCGTCGTATCAAGCATAAAACTATTCTCTTGTGGAACTTCTGGTAAAGCGACATATTCTGAAGCTGAAATACCATTAATATCAAAGGTATCTTTAGTTGTCTTAATCGTCATAATAGAAGTTTGCTGATTCACTGAAAATTCAGCCGTTTCACTCTCTATAGTCTTAAGAATATCAAGAAACATTTTTGCATTTACAGTAATAGAACCTTCAATCTGAACTGCACAAGGAAGCTCAACTTCTATGTATTTTTCCATATCCGTTGCCCTGATAAGCAAACTATCAATAGAAGCCTTGAGATAAATATTCTGTAAAATAGGCAAAGTTGAATTTTTGGAAACAAATCTTGACGCAATATCCAATAATCCAAGTACCTTTGAAAGTTCTAAACTAATTTTCATCACAAGCAACATAACAAATAAAAAATCTGGTTTCAGTGTAAGGTTTTATAAAAGTTTTTCAAATCTATTTTTAACGAAAATATTATTTCTCTTATTTTTTTACTTTTTCTATAC
>CAUTUR010000053.1:0-5453 GCA_963541585.1 uncultured bacterium
AGAGTTCTTTTGCTCTTTTTATGATAAGCTTTGGAGTTCAAATAGATTCAAGGAAGGAAAAGGTGCTACGACCATGCAGAGGGATGTACATTGTTTTTGAAAAGAGAGGTAAAGTATTATTTCCTTTCCCAAGTAGTCTTGTGGAATCAGGAAGACAAATTATTGATTTTTAATTGTTAATTGTCAAGAAATTGTTCAATCAGTGAAAAAATTTCTTCAGTTTTATTTTCTAGTGCTTGCTTTTCTTCAGGTTTGAAGCTGCTCAAAACCCAATCACTCACCTGACTTTGAACAGCAGGTCTATCAACACCAATCCTCAGCCTCCAAAACTCTTTTGTTCCGAGCTTTTCTATGATACTCTTGAGTCCATTGTGTCCTGCAGCACTTCCTCAGCATTTGAGAGCGATCCTTGCCGTTGGGAAGTCAATTTCATCATGAAGAACCAGAATATTCTCAGCTGGAATCTTGAAAAACTTTGCTAACGGAGCAACGCTTTCTCCAGAAAGATTCATATAGGTCTGCGGTTTACAGAGCAGCAATTTCTCGCCTTTTCGTTCGCTAGAGATAAGTTCTGCTTTGTATTTATTTTCATATTTCCAAGATCAAAAAGCTGAATGCTGATTTCGGAGGTCAAGAAAATGAAATCAGATATTGTGTCTGGTTTTTTCGTATTTCATTCAAGGATTTCAAAGTCAGACGAGGAGTTTCATTCAAGTTTTTCCTTTTAAAGTACAAAAAGTATAGGTTTCTTTTGGTGCTAATCAAGCCAAGTTTCCCCATGCACATAAAATCCCCCATTGAAACTGTCTCTTTTGACCGTTCCAATGACAGAAATCTGACTTCCGATGTTTTCTGCTTCGCTTCCTTTACTCCAAAACATCGCAGTAATCGCCTGATCTCCAAACTTCCCATGAATCTTGAGATGAGCTCCGCCATTTTTTCAGACTTTTTCTACCCTTTCTACCTTAATCTGCTCAAAAAGAAAGCTCGGCTCTTGGTTTCCTTCCCCAAAAGGTGCAAGTTGGTCAATTTCACTGAGCTCTTCAGTATTTCGCTCATGAGGCAGGATTTCTGTGTCTACAAGCGTGATTTTCTCAAGCTGATCTGCAGTAATGCAGGATTGGCAGTGCTTTTGAAAGATCTCAAGTACCTTATCCAGATATTCAAGCTCTACAGTCAGTCCTCAAGCCCCTTTGTGTCCACCAAACCTCTTTAAATAAGGTGAAGCCTGAGTAATCATTTCAATCACATTGAAATAGTCAGGTCCTCTTAGCGAAGCGACTGCTTGCTGTTTCTCAGGATCAAGCTTGAAAACGGCTGAAGGTTTGTTGTATTTTTCAGTGATTCTTCCCGATACGATCCCAACAATCCCTTCATGAAACGCCTCATCACAGACAAAAAGAAAATTCTGATCAGGATCCACTTTTTTTTCTGCAAGTCTAAAGGCTTGATCTTGCATTCTTCTCCTTTCGGTATTGATAGATTCTATTTTTTTAAGGTATTGAAGCTGCTTTTCTCACTCAGAGAGGAGGATTTTTAGGCTATCATAAGGACTTTCTATTCTTCCACCAGCATTGATCCTTGGTCCAATCACAAATCCAATATGAAAGGTATCTATATTCCCCTTGAGATTGAGAAAATTGAGGAAGCCCTGCAAACTTTTCGGCATTTGATCAGGATGATGATTGATGAGTTCAAGTCCTTTCTTGACAATCACTCTATTTTCGTGGACAAGGGGAACAACATCGGCTACCGTTCCTATTGTCACAATCGGTAAAAAATAGTTAAAAATCTGATTTTTTTTCTCTTTAGAAAAGCTGGATTTCATCAGGAGCGCATTGATGAGCTTAAATGCTACTCCGACTCCAGCAAGCCCTTTGAAAGGATAGTTTGGAGAGACCTGAGGATTGATCAGAGCATAGGCATCTGGAAGCGTCTCCAAAGCGTGATGGTGATCCGTAATAATCAGGTCAAGTCCGAGCGTTTTCGCATATTCTGCCTCCACAACTGAAGTAATCCCGTTATCTACGGTAATGACCAGTTTTACCCCTTTTGCTTTGATTTCATCAAGGTGCTTATTTTTGAGTCCATAACCATCTTTGAGCCTATCAGGATACATAATGCTGACCTGCTGATAGTTCAAAAACTGAGTAAAAAATTTGTAAAGCGAAAAACTAGAAGTAATCCCATCAACATCATAATCCCCAAAAATCATAATCTTTTCCTTGTTTTTCATGGCTTGAATAATCCTCTGCACGCCTTTTTCTATATCATTGAGCAAAAAAGGATCCAGCCGATAATGAGCGATGCTTGGATTGAGGAAATCATAGGGATGGTCTGAGATGTTTCTTACTTTGAGAAGCCTTTGGATAAGAGATAAATCAGCATCTTGGTTTAAGAGTTGATAACGCATATATGAGTAGTGAATATAGAACTTTTTAGTCACCAGAATGTCTCTTCCGAGAAGGCTTTCCACCATATTTTTTAGCTGCTACTTCTGATCATGGTGTTCTATGAGCAAGTAGAGATTGCCCATCATCTTCCGGTCTATCATAGAATACAGGATTGGGATTATTCTTCAAAATTTCAGTAATTCTTCCTATCGTTTTAGAAGTACTAGTTTTAGGAAGATGGTCACCATCTCCACGATAATCCATTACATTTTTAGACGTAGCCATAAGGTTTAAGAACAATAAATCTGATCTGAATAATAAAAAATCAGATTCTGAAATCAAGAGTCTTTTGTCTAACTGAAAAAGACTTTTTAGAACTGTAAAATCTTATTGTTTTGTTGTTTTTTTTGTGATAATTATTCTCATAATAGAAAAATAGATTTGTTTTAGACTTGATTTTATTTTAAATTTAACTATTATTATTTTTGTTAAGTAAATAGCAAGTTCTTAACTTTTTATACTTTTTAAGAGAATAATATGGAAAACACTATTCTAGAAACTTCTGGATACGCAATGCCTCGTATTGGTTCAAAAGCACCAAGCTTTACTGCAAAAACTACTCAAGGAGAAATTAATTTTCCTGCTCAATTTGAGGGGAAATGGACGATCCTTTTTTCACATCCAGCAGATTTTACTCCTGTATGTACATCAGAATTTATGACTTTTGCTACTATGCAAGAGAAGTTTGAAAAGGTAAATTGCAAATTGATAGGACTTTCTGTTGATGGGCTTTACAGTCATATTGCATGGCTTAGGACGATCAAAGAAAAAATTGAATACAAAGGGATGAAAGATGTAGAGGTAAAATTTCCTCTAATAGAGGATATTACCATGAATATTGCAAAAAAATATGGAATGATTCAACCAGAAGAAAATGCAACACAGGCAGTAAGAGCTGTCTTTTTCATAGATCCTAAGTGAATTATTAGAGCTATTATTTATTATCCTTTGAGTCTTGGAAGAAACTTTGATGAGATCTATAGGGCATTAATAGCATTGCAGACCTCTGATAATTTTGGAGTAGCAACTCCAGCAGATTGGAGACCAGGAGATGAGGTTATTGTTCCTACAGCAGGATCTTGTGGAGTAGCAAAAGAAAGAATGGAATCTTCTTCTGATATGCATTGCTATGACTGGTTTTTTTGTACTAAACCATTATCCAAAGAACAAATTAAATCTAAAGTTAACTTAGAGGACTAAATAAAAATTAAGATAGATAAAAGGAGAAGCTAAAAAACTTCCCCTTTTTTTTACTTTTTTAATAATCGCAAGATTCTTGCAATTATTGACATCCCCCATGCAGAAATACGAGTGGAATAAAGCAAACAAAGAAGCTTTGCATTTGCGGCCTCCTCGCCTCCTGTGTAATGCATTTCAACATCTTCTCTTCCAAGCATTTGGAAGAGTTTGAGAGTCCTTTTGCCATGCCATTTTTCTGTAGCACAGTAAATGTTCTCGTACTCTTTCCAAATGGCTTGAGTATTTTTGACATTCGTCCACGTATCGTGCGAATGGACGAAGTGAAATTCTTTTACTTGAGGGAAGTGCATCTTCATAAACTCTTTGAAGAATGAAAACTCCTCCTCAAAACCTGTGAAAATGATATCGGAATCATTTACAGGAAAGTTTCTAAAAGAGTAGTTAATTCTTTCTTTCATATTCCTCTCAGGTCCTCCGAGAAGAATAATTAAATTCTTTTTTTGTTTCATAATTTTTCTTCTTTTAAATTTTATTTTGTTTTTTATAACTATACTGATTTTAGAGAGAGTCAAGTTTATTTTTTTAATCTTTTTGAGGGTTTTTTGATGAGCTTGTTTTTTCTAGAGACCTTTCCCTTTTTTTATCTCTTGAAAAAAAAGCCTGAAACGATAAGCTAAAATCTGAATTTACTCTTCTTTATCCTCATTTTGATGAATCTTGAAAACCTCACTCCTGCGATGAAGCAATATGTGCAGATGAAGCAACAAAATCCTGATTGCATTCTGTTTTTTCGTATTGGAGATTTTTACGAGGTCTTCTTTGAGGATGCGAAAATCTGTGCTGCAATCCTAGATCTCATCATTACTTCCAAAAATAAAAATTCTGAAAATCCCATTCCGATGGCGTGAATCCCCTATCATAGTGTGGAAAAATACATTCCGAGGCTGGTTGCCAAGGGCTATAAAGTCGCCATTGCCGAGCAGACCACTGATCCTATTCCATGAAAAATTGTAGAGAGAAGCATCAAATCCATCATCACTCCCTGAACGACCATTACCGAACAGCAGAAACAGGCTTCTTACCTTTTGGCTATCACGACCACGAATGAAAAGTCAGGTTTATACTATCATATCGCTTGGGGAGATTTTACGCTCGGAGAATATACAACGAAAAGCTTTGATGAACTGGGAAAAGTGCAGAAATTTATCCTTCAGCTTCGTCCGACCGAGATTATTATTGACACGGACACGAGGATCAAGGAAGAACTGATCACGCCGATTCAGCAGTATTTGCAGTGCCTGATTTCCGTCTATGCGGTGCCGGTGGATCCCGCGCATTTCATCACTTCGCTCTGTAAGGTGCAACATACCAGCAGTTTTGGGAAAGCTTTGGAGAGTGGGAGATTGGAGGCGATGGCGCTCCTCTTTGCCTATCTTCAGCATACCCAGCAGCAACAGCTTACTAATATTTCAAAAATCAGATTTCATAGTTCGGAAGGCTTGGTTTTGATGGATGAAGTGACAATTAAGAACTTGGAACTCTTCGCTTCTAGTTATGAAAGTAGCACGAAATACAGCCTTTTCGGTATCTTAGATACGACAAAAACCGCAGGTGGATCCAGACTTCTTCGCCATTTGCTCGCAAATCCGATCAATATCAAGTCCGAACTTGACCGGAGACTCTCAAAACTTGAGGCTTTTTTGGAAGATCCGATGACCGCTGGGATTCACCAGTTTTTAGGTCAATTTTTTGATATTCCAAAGCTTTTGAGCTTGATTCTGTATAGAAAGCTCAGCCGAG
>CAUTUR010000054.1:0-5280 GCA_963541585.1 uncultured bacterium
TTATTCTGCATTTGGGATTTACTATCTCCGATATTTACAATGAGTCCACTTGGAAGATGGTGAAGTCTGACTCCGGTCTGGTTTTTATTTGCATTTTGCCCTCCAGAAGAAGAAGCAGCATAGGTATCCATTACGATATCTTTCGGATCAATCTGAATATCCACATCCTCCGCCTCCGGCATAATCGCAACGGTCACCGTAGAAGTATGCACTCTTCCATTGGATTCGGTGTCAGGGATTCTCTGCACTCTATGCACTCAGCTTTCAAATTTCATCAGAGAATAGACTGAATCTCCAGCAATCTTTACCATCACAAATTTCACTCCACCGATGTCAGAAAGCTGTTCCTCCACGATTTCAGGTTTTCGTCCTTTTTTCTGTGCGAAAGTGAGGTACATTTTCAAAAGTTCTGCTGCGAAAAGTCCAGCTTCGTCTCCACCTGCAGCAGGTCTGATCTCCAGATAAATGTTCTTCTCATCATTCGGATCTTTCGGCAAGAGGGCGATTTTGAGGTCATAGTCAAGCTTTTCAATATTATTCCTTGCCTCTTCAAGTTCCTCTTTTGCCATTTCCAGCAGATCAGGATCGCTTTCGTTATTGAGGATTTCTTGGGCTCCTTGCTCAGCTTCAAGAGCTTTTTTGTAAGCACAGGCGAGTTCATAAGTCTTTTCTAGGCTAGCAAGTTCTTTATTGATTTTCTTGGCTTTCTCCATATCCTCAAAAATCTCAGGTTGGAGCGACTGTTCTCTGAGCGTTTCGTATTTAGTGATGATCGTTTGTAATTTATCAAGCATGGGATTCTCGTAAAAAAAGGTAAAAAGTCTGATTTTTTTCTTTACTTTCTTCCTTAATAGAAAATCTGACTCAAGGGGAAGGCAAAAATCCTAAATAATCCCCAAGACACTTCTGAAATATAGGTTCAAAGAGCATCTGAAAGTGGTCACCATACCACTAAAACCAGGAAACCAATTGCAATATATCTCATATTTCTTTCCATCCAAGCGCCTGCCTTGTGCGAAATGATTTTTACCAGTCTATAGCCATCAAGTGGAGGGAGTGGGATGAGATTGAACGCAGCAAGCCCAAAATTGATCATAGAAAAAAGTGTCCAAAACTGAATAACGAGATCGTTTGCATTGAAAAGTTCAATGGCTGAAGTTCCGAGGAGTTTTCCGTAAATCATGAGGATGAGGATTCCTAGGATTCCAAGCACGATATTGCTCGCAGGTCCTGCTAGAGCTGTAATAAGCTCATCTCTATAGGGCTTCTTGTAATAGCTAGGATCAATCTGAACAGGTTTCCCTCGCCCAAAATGAATCAAAAAAATCATTAAAAATCCGATCGGATCAATATGTTTCAAAGGGTTTGGAGTCAGTCTTCCTTGGATTTTTGGAGTAGGATCACCGAGCTTATAGGAACTATAGGCATGAGCAAATTCATGAATCCCGATAGAAATCAAGAGGATGATCGCAAGCTGAAGGTATTCTAAGAAGTATTCCATAGATTCTCGTAATAGAAATAATTGAGTATAAAGATACCGTTTTCCTTTGATTTTTCAAGTTTAAAGAAAAAGAGGTGTTTTAGCCTCTTTCTGTTTTCTTACTGAGAAGGGGAGAGTAGTCCTTCAAAAGGATCATCGCTTGCGGTTGTTTTTTCTGTCTTTTCTGGAGTTTTTGCAGGAAGATTGGCTGTTTCTTGCTGAGCAGGAAGTGATGGAGTTTCCTTATTTTCATTTCCAGTTATAGGAGTTGGACGGTTTTCTGTTTCTTGCTGAGTAGAAAGTGGTGGAAGTCCGACTTTGCCTTGAAGATAACTGATAAATTCCTTGATATTTTTTATTTTTTTGAAGTTCAGTTCAACACTTTGTGTCAGTGTGGTTGTGGTATAAAGGCGGTTTCTTCGATCATATTCAAAGAGTGTCCCAGAATTAAACTCTGGAGTGATCAGATTTTTTTTGATATTCACAAAATCGTAAGGATGTCCTACAATAACAAGTGGCATATCTTGCGCAACAATTCCGTTAATCTGATTTATGATTTCTGTTTGTTGCGGATTTTTCATATACTGTTTGAAAAGATTGGTTAGGTTAGGATTTGTATATTTAGAAGGGTTCATTAGGCTATCATCCGTTGCAAGTACTTTATGGACATCTTTTTTCATTCCCATGCTAATGGTAGTCAGTAGAATATCATAGTCTTCCATTACGATTTTTGCCTCAAATTGTTCTGGTGAACTTACCTGTTCAAAAAGAAAGTTATCCAAAATTTTTGCATTTTCTAGGAGTTTTCTGAATTGTTTGATAGCAAAATTGGATTCTAAGTTATTGTAGTAGACGACTTTTATTTTTCGATCACTGGTGGTTTCTTGAGGTTTCTCAGTAGTAGCGAGAACGTAAAGATCAATATTTGCAATGGTATACGTCTTCCCTTTAATACTTCCTACGATCGTGTATTGATTTTGTCCTGGATTCAGATTTTTCCCATTTTCTAGAGGATAAGAGATTTTTTTGTCAGTTTTTTTGTAGTTTTTCGGAGAGAAGGTATGTCCTTTTGTATCTTTTACTTTGATATTCTCAAATTGGTTGGAAAATTTAATTTCAAGATTAAAGGTGGTATCGGTCTTTGGCGTATAGAAAACAAATTTTCTTTCCACACCGTTGATACTTATTGATTTTTTTAGAGCTTGAACTCAGCTATCTTCAAGGTCCTTTTGCTGGACTCCTTCGTCTTTTTCTGTGAGCGAAATACGGTTGATAAACTCTTGAATGTTACTTCCATCAGAATAGAATTTTTTGAGTAGCTTTCCTTTGTACATTCGGAGAAATTTTCCATATTCTTCTCCTACATAAAATTTACTGTTAATAAGTCCTCCCAAAGCTCTTCTGAGTCTGACTTTCATTTTTGGTGATTTGGTATTGAAAAAGAAAGTAAGAAGGTCACTTTTGACTACATTTACTCTTTCATAGTTAGGAAGCTGTACTTGATGTGCATAAGCGTCGACGATTGTTGAATTTTCCTCTAATACCGCTTTTGATAAACTTTCGAAATCAGTGTAGTTCTTGATCTGATAGAATGCAAGGTTGGTCTCTTTACAATCTACAAGGTTAAAAATCAGACTTTGAGCATCACTTGATTTTGGAACGAGCCTTCCACATCCACTTGTAATAGGATTCGCTGCAAAAGCTGAGGTGTAATCCTCAAAAGTGGCTTGAGCTAAGATATGCTTTGGAAGAATTGCAAAAGTAAAAAAGTAATTATTATCTGTTGTGCTACTTGGGAAAGTGATTTTTAGCCTGTCTTTTTCTTTTTCAATTTTGAGGTCAGCATAAGAACTGAGCGTTTTTATTCCCCAAGTGTTTTGATGAATGATTTTTTCGTAGGTAAAGTAGATGTCCTCAAGGGTTCGAGCTTGACCGTCAGATCGTGTATTTCCAGTTCCTGCTAGAGCAACATAATAGGTTTGATAGTCAGAGGTATTTAATTTACAGTGACTTCCTTGTAATCCTTGCTCGTTGATGGTGTTGTAGTCCGCACAAGCATCAAACAAAAAAGACTGATAAAAAAGGCTTTGTCAGTCGTTCTTTAGATAAGGCAAATAAGAAACTTGATTGAAAATTGCTTCAACAAAAGTTCCTCACTTTGTGTTTATTTTTTCTCCATTTTCACTGAGAAATTGATAGCCAAGGATAAGGGTTGTAATTCACCAAAATGCTCCTATTACATAGAGAAAGTAAGTCAGAACTCTTCTTGGAGAGCTAGACTCATAACTACGATATCGCATTATTTAACGTAAGGTAAAAACAAGACAATGATCACAAAAAGGATTCCGCTGATCAATGCTATCTTTTTAAGCTTTCCTTCCATAGTTTTTTTACTTCCGTATTCGTTTCCTCCTGCTGAAGCTCCTCCAATTCCCATTCAGATTCCTCCTCCTTTAGGAGATTGAAGTAAAACACTTCCGATAAAGACAATTCCCGTGAGGATAAGTAAAATAAGCATTACTGTATACATCTTTTTGATAAGAAAGATAAATAACTCTGGAGAAGTTTAAGGATTTTCTCAATGAATGCAAGTTTAGCGATTTTTTTGGCTTGAGGAGTGCTTATTCTGTTGCAAGTACCATTTTTGTGCAAAGGTTTCCACATTCTTTCCTGACTTTCCATACTTCATCAATTTCTGGTTCTCTCGTACTAAATTCTCCTTCTTCACTAGTCAAGCGGACTTCTAAACTATGAGCTTGAAAGAGACTTGTTACCTTGCCCTCTAGGATCAGTTTTTTTGCTTCTTCTCGTGAAATTTCGTTTGAGAATTCCTTGATGGCACATTGTTCTCATTCATTTTCAGTTCAACATGATGGAACATTTTCAGGTTTTTTGACTTGTTTTGTATGTCAAGAAGATAAGTTAAAAGCTGACTCTTCATCAGGAGCGTTACATTTATGTAGTGGATAGAGGAGAACTATCAATGCGAAAATTGCTGTTCCTATACTTCGTGCTATCCACTGTTTTTTTGAAAGCTTCATGACTGATAGTATGAGAAATAAAGTACTTTTATACTAAGATTTTTTTTAGTTATTGCAAGTTATTTTAAAAAGCTGGAATAAGATATCCTTATCCAGCTTATTTCTCAATTAGCTTTTATTACCAAAGCCAATCGAGGTTAAATTTCCTTTCGTAGCTTTTTATCAGCTGAAAAAGGAATTCTTTTGTTTCTTTAATTTTTTGCTCATCACCACTCGCTTCTATTTGAGCAAGTGTTTCTCTTTTAAACAGTATGGAGGATTTTTCTACGATACCTCCAATTGTTTTTATTTCGAGATCTTGAATTTCTTCGATTTCTTTAAATAAACGAATAAAAGCGCAGACTTTTTCTTCCGTTTCATTCGAAACGAAGAAGCATAAAAACCTCCCTTTTCTTTTCATTCCAACGTGAATTTCTCCTCGATTATCTCCGAGAAATTTAACTTGTTGAAAGAATTCAACAGTAACGTTTAGGATGTTTTCGTTATTTGCATGATCAATGAATTTGTTGATTTGCTCAACACTTCTCTTTAGCTGTTTTTTTGTTATTCCCATTTTTTTTAAATTTTAAGAGTTTTATTATTGTGAATAATATATGTATATGCTTGATAAAGTCAATCCTTTTCCGTGAAATAAAAAATCTTACTTGAAAATCCAGAGCAATTCAGTAGCTTTATTTCAGCTTTTTTAGCTTTTTTTTGAGTTGGATGTCTGAAATTTCTAGAGCATTGATTTTTGATTCGGTTTTTGATCCATATAAG
>CAUTUR010000055.1:0-4981 GCA_963541585.1 uncultured bacterium
CCATCCTTTTTGAAAAAAAAGCCCTCTTGAAAACTTATCAAAACAAAAGTAAAAACCTGTTTTCTATTTTTTTTAAATATACTCAACAGGTAAGTATTGAAAAATATAAATTCAATATTGCAAAACCAGAACTTGCAATCCTAGAAACACTTTATAACACCTCACCTCTTCAAAAAGCCTATGGAGAAGAGCTCATCAAAAAGTGGCTTAAAAAAAATAAGAAAAACTTCAATTTCCAACTACTAGAAACCCTGCTCAAAGAAAGTAAACATAATAGTAGTATCAATAAACTCGCACAACTTGCAGGAGCTATAGATAGTGAGCTTTCAGAAAAGATCAAAAACCTGATCAAAAGATATGGCTATGTAATGTATTAAATCAGAAAAAAAACACGGAAATCTGATTCAGATTCCGTGCTTTTATTTATTAGATACTCACAGCTCCTTTGATATGTCCTTGGGGAACATAATTGAAGAGCTCAATATCTTTCCACTCAAAGTCCAAAATGTCCTTAACTTCAGGATTGAGGCGGATTGATGGCAATTCTCCTGGAATTCTCTGAAGTTGCTCTCTTACCTGATCAAGATGATTCAAGTAAATATGAGCATCTCCAAAGAAATGATTGAAGATTCCCGGTTTGCGACCGGTTACCTGTGCCATCAAACATAAGAACAAGGAATCTTGAGCCGTATTATACGGCACACCAAGGAAGCTGTCACAGCTCCTCTGATACATGTTCAAGTGTAAGTAGCCTTCCTGATTCGCGAAGAATTGGTAGAAACACGGACATGGAGGCAACAAAGTTTTCTCCACATCCATAGGATTCCATAGACTGATGATAATCCGGCGATTTTCTGGATTGTTGTTGATCAAATGAATTGCATCCATCAATTGATCTTTCCCTTTAATCCAAGAACCAGAAATATCATCAACTACAAGAAATAAATTTCTCCTTGTTTCTCCATCAAAATCATTGAAGCAAACTTCTCCAAATCTACGGAATTGATGCCCATAGGTTCGTCCAAGCTCTCCCCACTTTTTAGCAAAAGAAGTAGTTTGATATAAATCACTTGCCATTTCTACCCTAGAAGCAATTTTTATTGGCTCATCAGCGAGAATTTTAGCTTCAAACTCAGATTTTTTCTGTTTCCATTTATCGCTGTAGTCAGACTTTTCCTCGTCTTTCCACATACGATCAATTATCGCTTGTTGTCCAGTTTCCTGGAGCCACTTTTTGAATGGCCATTCCGTCCAAATATGATTCCCATTCTGCACTAAGAAGCGAATATTAGTATCACCTCTGAGCTTCCAAATCAGCTCCTCAAAAACAGATTTGAGGCTCATTTTTTTGGTCGTCAAGAGAGGGAATCCATGGATAACGCCATCCTCATCTTGATTAAGCTTCACTTGATAGTGATAGCCGGGAAGAGTCATAGTTCCAGTACCCGTTCGGTCCCCGGTTTGCACATCATTCTCTAAAATGGCTTGCAATAAGTTCAAATACTGCTGCATAATTTTCTTTTTTTATTGTTTAACATTAATTTTTGTTTAACAAGCTTCTGAAGCTGAGTTTGAATTTCTTCAATGCTTTGATTGGCATTGATCGGAATCCAATCCAACTCTTTAGCTAGAGTTTGATGAACTTTTCTCACCTTTTGAGTGAGCTCATCATTTTGCTCGTGCTGATGAATTTTTTCAATTCCCGAGGTAAACCTCTCCCCATCAAAAAAGAAAGCTAAATCCTCCTTCAATAGATGAGAATTAAGTTCTTCAAGGAAATCTTGATGCATCCCAGCTCCGACGCCCCAAGCAATTCCAGTCCCAATATAATCTTCAGCGATAACCCAAGTCCCTGCATCTAATTTTGAGCGGAGCATAGGTTCATACTGAGTTCTGTTTAGAACTTGTAAAAGCTGGAACTCTCTAGGAGATAAACCATTCGGATTCCCTTCTCTCAAATAGCTATTGAGTAAGGGTCCAGATGGCTCTAAATCATAGAGTGCATACTTCAAGTACTCGCCTTGATAACCGAGAGATTGAAGCCAGGTTACAAGCAGTTTCGCCTGTGTTGTCTTACCGAGATTATTGATCCCGTATAAGACGATAAATTTTCCTTTTTTCATGTTTTTATCTTTATTTAAAATTAAATTTTGTTCATAAGATTATTTTTAACTATATCCTATAATAAGTCAAGTTCTTCTTTTTTGATGTATTAAGGATATTCAGCATTTTTTTTGCAAAATAAAGAAATCTGAGTATACTTAGGGAGAAAACTTTATTCCCAGAAAACGAGTATGACCGGACTCATCAAAAGCATTCTTGAACAAGAGGAAATCCAAGCCTTAAAACCAGATTTTTCTCTTTTAACCATAATTTCAAAAGAACTCGCTCAAAAAGCGCAGACTATTATTTTCGCGAAAGAGAAAGGAAAAGAACTCAAGCTGCTCACCACGAATAACCACCCTGATGAAGTCAAAAAACTCCTCCATCAAATTGAACAAAAAGGTTACCTATATCAGCTTTTTTACACAACAAATGAGGGATTTGCTCTCGCTTTAGAGCGATACGATCTTTTAGAACAACAAGAAAAAGAAAAAGCTGAACTTCGTCAACAATCTGCTAAAGCTGAAGGAAAATCAGCTATCAGTTTAATGAAAGAAGAGTTTGAGCAAAGAGAAAGCCAAGATCCAGCACAGTTTATCAACACTATCATTAGATTAAGCTTCCAAGCTGGAGCTTCCGATCTTCATTTTCAGCCAGAGGAGCAAGGTATTGTCTTGAGATTAAGAATTGATGGGGTTTTACAGACAGTTGTAGAGTTTTCTCATCAAGAGTTTTGGAAATATCTACAGAAAATTAAGTTTATGTCTGGAGTAAAGATGAATATTGATTATCTTCCTCAGGACTGAAGATTTAGTTTTGAAGCTTTTGATAGAGACGGAAAGCTAAAAAAAATTGATGCCAGAATCAGCTTTATGCCTGGTATTATTACCGAAAGTATTGTAATCAGATTTCTTGATGCAAGCGAAAGTATTGATGATTTTGAGCAGATCGGCTTTTCTGAAACTTCGCTGAAGATTTTAGAACATCAGCTTCAAAAAACGAACGGAATTATCATTATTACCTGACCAACAGGATCTGGTAAAACAACGACGCTTTATGCTATCCTCAAAAAACTCAACGACGGAACAAAAAAAATCATCACTCTTGAAGATCCAATAGAGTACAAAATTGCAGGACTTCAACAGTCACAGATCAATTATGATAAAGGCTATGATTATGAAACAGGACTCAAAGCGATTCTCAGGCAAGATCCTGATATTATTCTCGTAGGAGAAACCAGAACGAAAGAAACCGCACAAATTGCGATCAATGCTTCCTTGACCTGACATTTGGTCTTCACAACCCTCCATACCAATTCAGTTTTGGATTCACTTTCTAGGCTAATGAATATGGGAATTGAACCTTATTTACTCACCCCAGCACTCCAGCTCATCATCGGTCAAAGACTAGTTCGTAAAGTTTGCCCTCACTGCTGAGAACGACAAGATGTAACACCTGAAGAGGATACAGTAATCAGAAAAAAACTAATTGAACTTCAAAAAATCAATCCTGAAGCATGAAAAAATTATCAAGGAAAGATCTTCAAAGGGAAGGGATGTGAACATTGCAATCATTCAGGCTATAAAGGAAGAATTGCAATAATTGAAATCCTAGAAATCAATGATCAAATCAGAGAAAAGCTCATAAATGAAAAACAAGGAGAAAACCTACTTCCTCTGGCAAAATCCTTTGGCTTTATAACTATGCAAGAGGATGGAATTTTGAAAGTCATTGAAGGAATTACCGATTTGAAAGAAGTACATAGAGTCCTCTACTAAACCTTATAAAAAACTGACCTCATCTTCGAAGTCAGTCTTTTTTTATTGTAAAATAACTATCTTCCTTCCGACTTTATGCTGATCTCTCTTGTACAATTCTTGCAAGGAAGAGAAACGAAAGCCGACCTTTTCTGCGAGCTCAATAATCGCCTTTTCTAGCAAATTCTCATACCCAAGATACCAAGGAATCGTAAAAACCATGACCGGTTTCTCAGCAAAAGCTGTCGCCATTTGCTCAATCCATGGTAAATAGACATTTTTCACTCGTCTCTGATATTCTTTCACTTCCTCCGCCGTAGTGGTCGCCTTAATCACCGGGCCAAGCCAACCTTCCGTGATGATAAGCGGAGTTTTTCCAGCAAAAAGCTCAGGATGTTCAAAACTTTTGGTAGCGTCGTGCAAGAAAAAATCAAAAATCTGATCAGGTTTTGCCCATTTAGAAGCAAACCACCGAGGTTTATTCTGATTCGCAAAGGTAAGTTTCAAATCTGAACCTAAAAAATCATAAGCAAAATAATTCGCCAAAAAACCTGTCGTTCCACTTCCAGCAAAAGGATCATAAATCAGCGGTTTCTCCTGTGATTTTGAGAGGGAAAGCCCGATATTCATCAAAGTATGGGTTAATTTTGCAGGCATCATCCCCATTTGCATACTACGCCCTGGCTTTTCAAAATCTACTATCTCATAAAGCCTAATCTGCTGATAGCCAAGCACCTGCCCTCGCTGCGATCAGATTTTGATGAGTTCTATCCCCTTTTTTTTGACCTCTAGATCGGTATGGAAGAGATCTACTTGCTTAAATCTCTTGAGCCCATATTGTTTTTTGAGATTGATTCCTTGATTTTTGTCTGCTATTCCGAGGATCCTCTTTTCACAAGAAGAAAAAAAGTCTGACAAATCACCATCGATCAGCTTTCCCCACTTGATAATCCCTGCAAGCTGTGCAAGTTTCTCCTCATCACAACTCTCAAAAAGTACAATCTGCTGAGTAGTCGAAGAATGTAACTTGGTTGGCTGAGCATATTCTAGCTCTTTTAAGCTAAGTTCTTTATTTTTTCAGAGAATCGCGAAATACATAGCAAAAACAGATAAATTAAAAT
>CAUTUR010000056.1:0-4725 GCA_963541585.1 uncultured bacterium
TTTCTGTCCAAAAACGCCATTTTTCTCCGAGCAACAAAAGTTTCCTGTCCAAAAATGCCGTTTTTCATGAATTTCATACTTGGAAATGCAGGGGAAGAAAAGAGGGGCGGCATATCATGTGAGTGCTTGCACTTCCATAAATATTACTATAAAGTTCTGAAGAGTTGATCCTTAGAATGAGTCTAAAAACCTGATCTTCAAGAGTCAGTTTTTCTTCTTTTTTCTTATACAAGTATTTAGAGCATATTCTGCTTGAATAAGCCACTTAAGTTAGAGGAGGATAAGGTTGTTTTACAAATCACTTCAGTCTTCCCTTCCTCTTGCAAATCTCGAGCATATCTCTATCCTAAAAGCAGTTTTATTTAGCGATGCCTATGCTCAATCTCCTTGCCATTAGCTATCACAATATAGGACCATTCAAAGATCAGACGATCAGTCTTTTTTTTGAACAAGGAAATTATCTGATCAAAGCTCCGATTGGGACGGGAAAGAGTTTCCTCTTTTTTGATGGGCCAACTTATGCGCTCTACAAAAGTTCTACGAGGAATATTCTCAATATTCAGTCAAAAACAGGGGTGATCAAACTGCTTTTTGAAGTCGATGGGCAATGCTACTTCATCATCAGGACCCTCAAGCAAGGGAAGAGTAGGGATTCGACCGCTTCTCAGCTTTTTAGCTGTCCAGAGGAGGCAGTCACCCTCCAACAAAAAATAAAAGCTGAAAGTCCCCTTAGCTATGATCAGGATATTGAGCTTTTACTCCAAGCTGCGAACGTTCCGCTCGAGGAATTGACCTTCAAGAACGAAACCGATCTCCAACAACAGCTCAATCAGCTTCTTCCACCTCAGGAGGTTTTTGTCAGCACGATTTTTCTCTTGCAAGATGCGGAGAATATTTTCGAGATGCAACCTGCTCAGAGATTAGAGGTATTGAAGCATGTCTTTTGATTGCTGGGGATCGATGAAAGCAAAGAGATCGTTAAAGACAAGAGAAACGAAGTTAAATTCCAGATTAAAGCCTATCAAGAGAGTTCAAGCTACGAAAAGAAACTAAGCAGCTTTCTCCAAGCACTTCTTCAAAAGTACAAAAGTCTGGCTTCGATTTCTTTTTTTCAGAAACTTCTTCCTAGTGAACATCCAGTGATCAGTGAGCTTGAAATGATGCAGGAGAAACTCAGCATCCAGAATTTTTCACTCGATGAAAGTCTCAAGACGTTTCTCCCTGCACTCAATGAAAGCTTGGAAACTCAGCAAGCCATCCATCAACAACAAAAAACTGAATATGGGCTCCTTTCCCAGCAAGAACAAAAACTCAAGGAGCAGAGCTCCCTCCTACAATCCCAGCTCTTGCAACACGAAAGGCAAGTGATTCAGCTCGATACGCTCCTTTCAGAGATCAATGCGGAGGAGCTTTCAAAACTCAAAGCAGAAAAATCTTCGCTCCTGAGCCAGCAACAGACACTGGAATCCCAAGCCCATAGCGAGGAAATACAAGCTTTCATCCAGCAGTGGGGAGGGGAGTTTAACATTCCAGCGAAAACGAGCTATTCACTCCTCGGAAATAGAGCTTTTATTCAAGAACTTTTACAGCTTGGCGTGCATTTGAAGCAACAAAACGATCTGCTCCTTCAGCAACTCACGACGCTAAAAGAAAAGGAGCAATCTGAAATTTCTGCACTTCAACAGCAAATTAAAGCCCTCCAAGAGCAAGAAAGCTTTTTCTCCAAGCAAGAAACGGCGATTGCTGAGAGGTTGGAGCAGTTTGATCAGCAGACCAGCCAAGATGAGAAGTTTGACTGCTCTGAACTCTCGAAACCTTGTCCCTTTGTTCGCCTGATCAATCAGCGTCATTTTCAGCAGAGAGAAGAACAAAAAAAACTGATCCTTGAGGAACAGCAAGCTCTCCAAAATCAGATTTCTACGATTGATTTCACGAGGCAAAAAGAAAAGCTGACTCAAGAGCAAGAACAGCTAAGGAGCGGAGAAAAATTTGCAGAGCAAAAGGAGAAGCTCCAAGCGGAGCAAACGAAAAATGGAGAAAAGATTCAGATTTTAAGAGATTTTTTGCAGAGTTTTGACTACAAAGAGTTAGAAACTGCCAGCCAAAAACGAGAACAGCTTTCTGTCCAACTTTCTCGCCTCGAGAAGGACCTTCACGAGCAAGAAACACGTTTAGAAA
Source organism: uncultured bacterium (assembly GCA_963541585.1). Lineage (GTDB taxonomy): Bacteria > Patescibacteriota > Gracilibacteria > Absconditabacterales > Absconditicoccaceae > HOT-345. The sequence continues at coordinate 2,179 of CAUTUR010000056.1, forward strand.
ATAGAGAAAAGTATCAACAAGAAAAAAGCTGACTTCAAAGCACGATTGAAAGTCTCAAGACGCAGATTTCATCCCTATCCCAAGAAAGCTCTCAAATCCTAGAAAAGAAAGGACAATTAGAAGATGCAATGCGTCAGCTTCCTCTCCAAGAACTTGCTCAAGCAAGGCAGATGCTTGTAGCTTATGAACAAACGGTACAACAATTGGATTTTCTCATCAATGAATGGAATGATTTGCAGCTCAAAATCAAACATCTGACAGAAGAAGAAAAAATCCTCGGGAATCTCTATACGATTCTCAATAAAGAGCTTTTGCTATTTGTTTTGAGTGAATATTTGCCAGTATTGAGTGAAATCATCAATGCCTATCTTGCGAGTGTTGTAGATTATACCATTACGATCAAACTTAAAGAAGAAAGCGAAAAACTCGAGCTTGAAACCAAAATTATCGATGAAAAGGGGGAAAGAGATGTCAAAAGTCTGAGTGGAGGACAGAGAACGATTTTAAAACTCGTGCGAATGCTCGCAATTTCCTCTTACCTCAAAACTGAGATGCTTTTCCTCGATGAAACGGTTAATAATCTTGATGCTGAAACGGTTGGAAAGGTTGCTCAACTTCTTCAGGATTTTGTCAAGCAAAGAAAGATGAAATTCTACACGATCACGCACAATAGCGAGATTCAGGCGATGAATATCCGAAATCAAGTCTTAGAAATCGCTAAAAAATAAAAAGCTATCTTCTTAATTCTATATTCTTAACTATCATACATGATCCTTTGAATAGATCCTGGAGTGAGAAAGCTCTGATATGCGTTAATTGATGATGATTTGAATATCCGTGATGCGGGGATTCTACTTCAGAAAAAAGTCAGTCCTACGAGAGAAGATCAGTACGAAAGAATGCTTCAAATTTCAGATTTTTTTACTGAGCTTTTTGAAAAATATCAGGTACATATTGTGAGTATGGAAAAACTTTTTTTTACGAAATATAATCAGAACAATGCAGAGTTTGTCTTTGGAATAAGGGCGATTCTACTCACAATGGCAATGAAAAAAAAGATTCAAATCAGAGAATTTACTCCGATTGAGCTCAAAAAATATATAACTTGAAATGGGAGAGCCGACAAACTCTTGGTTCAGAAGATGATTATGAAGCTTTTTAGACTTCAAGAATTACCAGAATACAACGATGCTGCTGATGCCTTAGGACTTGCCTATCTTACGATAAAGACTTCTAAACTAGGGAATGCCTAAGCTGATTTCACTACACAATGAATACTTTTAATAATAAAAGGGGAGAGGGGCTTTGTAGCATAAAAGCTCGCCAAAATTTGCAATTTTTGCTAAAAAAACTATACTTTAAGTATGATTTACTTTTGCTAGAAACGATAAAATAGCTATGGGAGAGCACTTTTTGTATTTCATAATAAGTCTTGTTGCAACTGCTATTCTTGGAGTTGTTGGAATTCTTGTTTGGAGGATTGTTTTTTTGCATTTTCAGAAAAAACACAGAACCGAACAGGCAAAACAAATCAGATTTCTTCAGGTTCAAATCCCAAAAAATGCAGTAGCGAGAAGTTCAGATATTGATGCGAAAGATCATATTCAGTCTATGAAGCAGAATATTGAGTTGATGAATCAGGTATATAAAAACTTTTATGCGATCTTTGATGAAGGCTGGGAAAATAAACGGTTTGGAAATAATGCGATTAGTATGGAAATGCTTGTGGAAAAGGAGGTGATCAAATTTTTCCTCGGAGTACCAAAGGAACATCTTATGACCGTAGAAAAGATGATTGCTTCTTTCTATATCGGAGCTATCGTAGAACAAGTCAAACAACCTAAACTCTTGGAAGCAGGAAAGTTTTTTGCCGGAGGGGAATTTACTCTGACCAAAGATAGCGTGCATCCGATCAAGACATATGAAGCTTTTGAAGCAGATCCGATGGATAGTATTTTGTCGGCGTTTTCTAATATTAATAGAGATGAAAAAGTCTGAATTCAGATTTTGGTAGAGCCTTTGCACGAAGATTGGCTCAAAAAAATGAGAAAAAAGGCTGATGATATCAAAGATGGAAAGAAAGCTCTTGGATTCCGAGGAATTATCAAGAAAATCCGACACTCAGGAGCAAAAGAAGACAAGGAAAATAAAAAAGAACAGGAAAAAAAGAAGCATAATTTCTCACAGCAGCAGCTCGGAGATTTTGATAAAAAAATGGATGATGAACTTTTCCAAGTCAAGATGAGAACCATTGCCACCTCACCAGACAAAGCAAGACCGAAAAAAATTATTGATGATATTTCTAGGCTTTTCAACCAGTATAACTATATCGGACTCAATACGATCAAATTTAGCAAGGCTCAAGATCTCAGGAAATTTGCTAAGCATTATGTGATGAGGCTCTTTTATAGTGATAATCCACTGCTTGAAGATATCAAAAAATTTAATAAAACAACGATTCTCAATATCAAGGAGCTTTCTTCTATTCTTCATTTTCCCCACGGAAGATTCAATCAAAATCCGAGAATCGCTTGGCAGAAATTTAAG
>CAUTUR010000057.1:0-4708 GCA_963541585.1 uncultured bacterium
AGTTCTCCATGAGAAAAACAAAAGTCATCCCAAGGCCCTTGATACAAGATTTGCGTTCCATTTTTCAAGAATTTATAGGAGTAATATTCGAGAAGGATTAATAACTCTCCATTACTCCAATAATAACTGAAGTAAGGGCCTTCATACAAAAGATCTGTTCCATTTTTCAGGAACTTACAATTATGATGATTTCCAATAAGAATTAAAAGTTCCCCATCAGCTAAATCATAATCGTTATAATATCCTTCATATAGGATTTTTGTTTTTTGATTTTTATTCATATTTTAAACGAAAATCAATATATTATTTTGTAAATTTATTTACTTTTCTAGTTCTTGAGTATATATAAAAAATTATTCGTTAAAGAAAATTCAGATTTTTTTGACTTTTGAAACTTTTTCTGATATAATAGGAGAAAGAGGATTCTTTACTTTATAAAACAAAATCAATGGCAATTACTGAAGAAAACACCAACCCCTTTTCATGAGGAAGTTTGGCAGATCAACTCCAAAATAGCTGAACAACACAGCAAAATCCTGAATTAATCGAACAATCTCAGCAAATTGAGGGGCTTGGAGAAGCAATTCCTGCTCCTCAGAAGCAAGGTTCTCCTGTTCAAAAGTCTCAAGAAAAAATACAGGAAAATACTGAAAAATCCACCGTTGATTTACTTGATGATACCAATGACTCCCTTGCAACACTCAACAAGGGATCTCAATATGAAATAAAAAGATACAACAAATGATTTATTATTGCTATTATTGGTATTGCGTTTTTTGGTGCTTTAAGTTTTATGAGCTATCTATTTTATCAATATCTAGACCTCAAGTCTCAACCGGAATTTCCTCAAAATAAAATGAGCGTACAAGATCGTGTCCAAAAAACTTCTGATACCTATGATGAATATGGAACCATGCTTGGTCTTTTTGATAAAGAACAATATAGCAATCTTTCTCTTTCAAGAGAGTGAGAAGCTGGAGCAAAAAAAGTTCTCAATGACGGAAAGCTTAATTTTGTACAGAAGAAAGACCTTCTCCAGAAAAGTTTAACTACCTTAGGAGAAGAGATTATTACAACAAAAACAGACATCAATGAACTCACCGAAAATCTCAATAAAGATGGATTTTTCCCTCAAGATCTCGTTGATATTCTTAAGGAAAATAATGCTGTAGGTTCTATCCAAAGAAGTCTGCTTTCTCTTGAAGTTGTCAAATTTTCTAGTGCTATGAAGGTATTCTCACTCATGGACGTCTTTGTTTCTTCACTTGCTGATACTCTAGGATATACTAAATCTGATATTAGAGAAAAGCTGAATGAACTGATAGAGAGAGGAGAAAGAGATGTTGAATATTACCTTAATGTATGCTACAACAACCCTTATGAACCTGTAAAGTGTGATAAAATTGATGATTTCGGAGAATATTACAAAAAAATTAGAGAAGAATCTGATTTTGACACCTCATTTTTCAAGACACTAATGGAATTTATTGATAATAAGCTAGAATATAGTAATGTTCCAAGCTTTGCAATTACGTTCAATAGTTTTGATGGGAAGAGTAATAGCATTGGATTTACCGTAGAAGTTAATACTCTCAAGGAAGATGAATATGCCCTCGTCCAACAAGGAGTAAAGAGTCCTCATATCTTTATCGTTTCAGAACTGATAAAACTCCTGAAACAGAGTACCTTCATTGTAGGAAAAGCAATTGACGCAAAAGACATTAAGGTTTCTCCGAAACAAATTACGATTGGAGGCTCTAAATATACGGTAAATAATTCAGTCAAAAACTTCAATCTTCCGATTCAAAAAACTACAGATAGAGAAATCTTTGACTTTGTTGAGAAATATGTTCCTAAAGTACAAAATAATATGGAAAATAAAGAAATAAATGCAAGTCTTTCTTCAAGAGAAACTTCTTATCTCGAACCTCTACAAGGAAGCTGAACATCGCAATCTGAATCGCCTTGATTCTCCTGATCTACGGCTGGATTTGTAATAAATCCCATTACAGAATAATGGAGAAATAAACTTTTAGCTCTTTTTTAATGATACTATGGATACCTTACAGCAAAATCTAAATTCTTTCTTAGAAAAAGGAAAAAAAATATGGAAAGAATTTCTTGAATGACTCCAAAAACAAGGAAAAGATGGGAAAAAAATCAATATTTCTTTCTGAATTAATAAACAATCTTATTACGTAGCATTAGGTATTTTAATCGTGATGATCATCACTTTTTGTGTTGGTTTAGGTGTTGTCTTGTATAAAAACAACCAGCTCACCTCAAGAACCTGGGATTTAAAACAACTTTCAGAATATAATATGACATGATTTGAACAGTCGGAAGTTATGAGTGATGAAAAGGATTCTTTACCAAAAACTATTGCTGAACTTGTCAAAATGTATCAAGATGCTCAATCAAGAAAAAAAGAACTCTCTGAGAATTTAGAATTCAAAAAAAGTGTTTATACTGACTTTCTCAAAAACCTTTTACTTCCTTCTTTGAACATCTGGAAAGATCCATACACGAAAGAGATTGATCTTTCAATCCTCGGTAAAAAATACCTTGATCACAATCCTTATCAAGATATTTCTCTTCTCTCTCAGTGGAGTAGCATCGTTAAAGATAGTGGGAAAGATGTTGGAGACAATGAAGTTGTAAATATGAAAATAGGGGAAATTGAAGAACTCGAGAATGGATTTTTTCGCATTCCGATGAATATTGCCTTTAAATCAGACTCCAAAAGAGCTTTTCTCCTCCTCGTAGACAAACTTTCATTGACTTCAAATATTAATAATTTGTGACTTTTAAATGATTTCACCTTTTATCTTTTTGATGTAATTAGAGCACAAAAGCCAGAGCAAATTCGTCAATTAATGGAAGAATATAACATAACACCATCTGGACAGGATGAAAAAACTTATAATGCTGTGATTTCTCGTTATCTTTATAGCTGGATTTTCACAGGAGATACCGTACCAAATATTCTGATTGACGAGAAGGTAATTGACACCGCGATCAAAGAAAGTATTGTCTGTAGAGGAGATCAGTCTGATGATGTTTGTTATTTTATGTTTAGAAATAAATACAGAAACATCCCAGGATTAGCCTATGCTATAGGATTAGAAGGGCTTGTAAACAAACCACTTGCTCTCAAGAGATTTTATGCTGAGATTCCCCCTTTGATAGCTATTGACTCCTTTACCTTTGATAAAGCAAAATCTCAAGGATTATCCCTAGCAAATACTAATGAATATCTTGGAAATATTAATTTTAGTATTTATGGAAGGGGGATAGAACCAGCAGATGCTGAGGAAATATCTTCACAACTGACGGCTAATTGTTTCGCTAGTGGAAGCAAGAATAGTCTAGACCTTTCATGAGCCCTTAATCAGGTTCAGTCTTCAATTCTCCAGATAGAGAACAAAGGAAATGCTGCTGGTAAAATCTGAAATAGAAATGCTGATGACTCTTTGATCTCTAGAATGTCAAACTTAATTGAGCTAAAAACTACCCTACATGAGGATATAGACAGCTATGAAAACCTTTCTCCTTACAATAAAATTATTAAAAAGTTCGAATACTACAGGATGCTCAGAAATGTTGGACTTTGTTCTGCTTCCAATGAGTAATTTACTTCAGTATTACTTTATGACCCTAAATTAGGGTCTTTTTTATTTTAGTGAACTTGAAGTTCTAAACGCAATAACTACTATAATAACGAAAATATCTTTTATTTTTTTCTCCACTATATGGAACCGCTTTCTTCTCTTCTTCGTCCGAAAAGTCTAGAAACTTTCGTCGGGCAACCTCACCTCATTTGAAAGGAGAAGCCTCTTTCTACCTTTATTATCAATAAGCAATGCCCTTCTCTCCTTTTCCGGGGTCCTCCAGGCTGTGGAAAAACAACACTCGCTGAAATTATTGCTTCATCTCTAGAAGCTGATTTTTTTCCACTTTCTTGAGTAAGAAGCAAAAAAGAAGACCTTACAGCGATTATTCAACAGGCTGAACTCAATCAAAAATATGGAAAATCAACGCTCGTTTTCCTTGATGAGATCCATCGTCGAAACAAATCTCAGCAAGACACCCTACTTCCTTTCGTAGAGAAGGGAATAATTACTCTGATTGGAGCGACTACTGAAAACCCGAGTTTCACTGTGAATAACGCCTTACTCAGTCGCTGTCGTTTATTCGTTTTTGAGAAAATCAGCTCAGAAGAAATTTTCAGGTTTTTAAGTTTACAAAAAGAAAAAATCTGATCACTTTACCCTGATATTAACCTAAATGATGAAAGCCTCCATTTTCTCGCTTCTTCTGCTAATGGAGACCTCAGAAATGCAATCAATCTCCTAGAATCAGCCTTACTACTTATATGAAAAGGAGAATTAACAAAAGAATCATTAATAAAAGCCGGAACTCAAAAGCATTATTATGATAGAGATGGTGAAGAACATTATAATATCATTTCAGCTGTACATAAATCACTTCGTGATTCCGATCCAAATGCAGCTTGTTATTGGATTCAGAGGATGCTGATTGCTGGAGAAGATCCACTTTATATTGCGAGGAGATTACTGCGTTTTGCGAGTGAAGATATCGGCTCTGCTGATAATAATGCTCTTTTGCTTGCTAATCAGGTTTATGAGGCGGTTCAAAAAATCTGAATGCCTGAATGTGATGTGTTCCTTTTCCAACTAGCTCTTTA
>CAUTUR010000058.1:0-4573 GCA_963541585.1 uncultured bacterium
CTCAACTTTTTGAAAGCCCTTGAAATCCTCTGCCTAATCACCTCCTGAGAAATCAGTAATTGCTCCTCAATTTCCGTATTAGATTTATGTTCAATATATTTGAGAAAGATGATTTCCCTACTCAAAGCATCAAGTTCCTGCATTGCAGCTTTGATCTGTTCTAGCTCAAAATCCTGTTGCAAAAGCTCAGCAACCTCGCTTTCCTCAATCAAGGTATCCTCAAACCTTTCTCCATCCTCATCATCGCCATCCAGCTGAGAGAAAGAAAGTTCTTTGTGCTTTTTGAAATAATCTTTGAGCGTATTTCTAAAAATCGTTCGCACATAAGCAGAAAAAGACTGATTAATATCATATTTGGTGACTGCAGTTCGGAACTTTACATAGAAATCCGCGATAATATCTTCACTATCTTCTGGAGAAAGAAAAAAATTACTCTGCAAATAACGGAAAAACACATCAACCGTCTGGAGATAGAAAGTATTGTAAGCTCCAGCATCCTGTTGGATTAGAAGAAGAAGAAATGCTTGTTCAAATTTGATAACTGTCATTCTTTATTCAGAAACAAAAAGAATCTTAGTAAAGCTTTTTGATTACTACGGTATGTTGCTTTTCATCAGAAAAAAATTCAGACTTGATACCGCTTACACAGGCAAGGAGCTGTTTGGGGTTATTCTCCTCATCCATTGCAACCTCAAAGATATGCTCTCCTGTTTTATTAAGCTCAATAGCTACACCCCCATCTACAACATCGCAGAGACAAACTCCACAAAACCCTGTCCCACATGACTGAAGAATTTCCACTCCATGCATCGCTGCAAGTTCTCATAGCGACTTTTGATCTTCCGCCTCAAAAGATCAGATTTCATTTCCTGCTGAGTCTTGGACTTTCACGATTACAGTCATAGCTCTTTTATAAAAATTAAAAATCTGATCTCTAGATTAAGAAAATACTTGATATTATCAAGAGAAAGGGATTTTTTTGTACTAAAAAAACTGAATCTTAGGAGGATTCAGCTTTTTCTAATGTCTATTTTCAGATATAGGTATAAAGTCCTTTATCTATTCTTTTAAAATCTGATTTATACTTTTGCAAGTTTAATGTTACCGTATTTGGACTTACCATTTTTTCTCTCAATACTTCCTTTGCCAGTTCTTTTGCATTCATTGGTCTATCAAACTTTTTGAGGACTCTGATAAGAATGTCTCTTACACTTCCTCCTTCATACCCCCATTCCTTCAAACCATAAAGACCAAGACCAAGATTCACAAAAATATCATTATGCTTAACCAAATCATTGTGGACAGTATTTACTTTAACACTACTATTTGGGAACCATTCCATAATTTTTGCAGGTAGCTCTTGATAATGGATGGGTTTATTAAGCCTTTTCATCGTATAAAGCATTTTAAGTTTAATCGTTTTTGGATTGATATCTGGAAAATCAAGAAGGCCAATCTTTCAGTCAAGTACTGCCATATCTCTTACTATTTGGAAGAAATTGATATAGAAAAGATCATTTTTAAGCGCTCCAATGTCCTTAAAATCTTCCAAAAAATTCTCTTTCAAGATTCCTATAAATTCATACAGATCCTCACTTTCCCCCTTTTCTTTAAAATAATCCTGACTAAAAAGCACCATTTTAGTCAAAAGGTCCTCGTAAAGCGGCTCAATATAGAAAGCTTTATTGAGATATTTATTTCTCTTGAGATACGTAATATCAAAATCTGAAACCAAAATAAGTTTTAATTCAGCTTTTGAGAACTTAAAAAGATTTTTATTAATAATCTTCGCAATCAAGGCTTCTTCACTCAAAATTCCTCCATGAACTTCAAGGATTTTTTTCCCTTCTGTTAGAACATTCATATAAGTTTCATTTCCAACAATAAGTCTTCTGAACCTCATAAGCGCCTGTGTTTCAATCTGCCTCACTCTTTCTCTCGTCAAAGAGTACTCTTTCCCTATCCTCTGAAGTGGAATTTCTTTTCCCCCATCAAGAGCAAACTTTCTCATCAGAACGAGCCTTTCTTTTGGCTTACAATATATAAGAACATCTTTTAATTGGGTGGACTCTATATCAATCTTAATTTTTTTATCATCCATCTTAACAACAAAACTCATCGGTCTTTTCATAGAAAAATAAAACCAATTCTGAAGTAGCTTTTAGAAACTTCACAATATGGATTATAAGAAACTGAATAAGAATGTCAAGCACTTTGTCATCAGATTTTCTCTTTTTTTAAGCGAGAAGAAAAAAAACAAATAAATAAAAGAAGTCAAGTAGTATAGAAACAAAAAAGACCTTCTTTTTTGAAAAATCAGCTTTTTTAGCTATACTTAGAGATGAATTTTATTCACCAGCCCAAAATAAAAACCAATGCTTGCAAAGCTTCAAAACATTGTTTATGATACGAATTATACTGCGGTGATTCCCGAAGGAGGTTTTGTCGTAGTTCCACAACTTGCAATGGATGCTCTTGCACAGAAAAAGAAGAAAAAGGCTGATGCTTTTGGGCGAATGGATTCCTTACTCCAGAAAATCGGACTTGCTCTAGCTCCAAAAAAGCCTTGAGAAGCTTCAGAAATCACTAAAAAACCTGAACTCCCAAGCGAAGAACAGCCTCAAACCGACAAACAGCTCGCTCTCGCTGATCAGGTAAAACAACTTTTACAGCTTCCAGATGCGGAATATAGCGACAAAAAGCTGACTTCCGAACTCAGACAATATATCAAAGAGGTTGATAATCGTTATTCAGCTTTACTTTCTGATTATAAATCGCATATTGCACCGTCTTACCGAGAGTTTACGATGCAGCAGTTTAATGTGTCTGGAATCCTCGGAAAATGCTACTATACCCAGGAATATCCAAGCTATATTGATGCACTCTGGACGAGGGATATTATGAGTATGCATGCCAAGCGAGATATGAGCTTCTACCTCTATCCTGAAGATGATTCGGCGATCCAGTCCATGCTCAAGCAAAAATCTACCCAACTCAAAGCTGAGCTTTCTGATGCGATGCAGAAGGGAATTACCATTGACAAGGAAATTGAACAGCAATACCGTGATGTAGAGATGATCAGAGAAAAACTGACCACCAAAGAGGAAAGATACTTTGAACTCTGAAATTATACCACCATTTACGATCACAACGAGGAAAAACTCAGAGAAACCGGGAAAAAATTTGAGCAGAAAATCTCCGGTTATGGAATCAGAGTCAAAAACGCGATTCATAGGATGGATAATGGATTTACGGCAAATTTACCGATCTGCCTTGATGATATGGGAATCGTTCGTAGTGCGGTGACTTCTTCGTTGGCAGCCAGCTTTCCTTTTATTTCTAGTGATCTTATTACCAAAACCTGAATCCTTTACGGAGTCAATGCCCATACCGGAGGACTTGTGATTTTTGACCGTTTCAACTCCAAACTGCCAAATATGAATAGTGTGATTTTAGCGACTTCCGGTGCCGGTAAATCTTTTACAGTAAAGCTGGAGATTTTGAGGTATTTGCTCAACGGGGTAGATATTATTGTGATTGATCCTGAAAACGAATATCAAGCGCTTTGTGAAAGAGTAGGCGGAACCTATGTGAATATTGCCACTTCTTCTCAGCAGTTTCTCAATCCTTTTGATATGCCTCCGATGATTGAGGATGTGGAGTATGGGAAAGGAGATTTGCTTCGTTCGCAGATTATGAATCTCGTAGGTTTGATTCAGATTTTAGTTTGAAAACTTAGTCCAGAAGAGGAAGCTCTCCTTGATAAAGCACTCCAAAATACTTACGCCTTAAAAGGTTTCACTTTTGAAATGGACGACTACACGGGGAAACTCCCTCCGCTGATGGAAGATCTGATGAATGTTTTGAATGGAATGCAGGGAGGAGAGCAAATCGCCCTCAAGCTCAGTAAATATGTGACAGGAACCTTCGGAAAACTCTTCAACAATTATACCAATATTGATATCAATAATGCACTTACAGTCTTCAGTATCCGTGATGTGGAAGAAGCTCTGAAAACCCCTGCGATGTTTAATGTGCTTAATTTCATTTGGTCTAAGGTGAGATCGATCAAAAAGCAGAGACTTCTCGTCTGTGATGAAGCATGGATTATGCTCCAAAACGACATTTCTGCAAACTTTCTTTTCGGTCTTATCAAAAGGGCGAGAAAATACTGACTCGGAATCACGACCATCTCGCAGGATATTGAGGATTTTATCCGTAGCCCGTATGGAAAACCGATCGTTTCCAACTCATCTATGCAAATCCTCCTCAAACAGTCGGTCACCTCTATCAAATCACTCAATCAGCTTTTGGGGCTTTCAGAGGCGGAACAGCAGAGATTGATTTCTGTTGGGGTGGGAGAAGGACTGATGTTCGTAGGAAATCAGCATGTAGGAGTTCAGATTTTGGCTTCTCCTCATGAGAAATCGTTTATTACAACTGATGTGAAAAATATTTAGCTTTTAATATACAAGTCAGATGTCTCCTAAAACTTCAAAAGAACAATTTGAAAAAGCAAAAGAATCTGCTTCTAAAGTTTGAGGTTGTGTCAAAGAAGTCAGTAAAAATCTTT
>CAUTUR010000059.1:0-4286 GCA_963541585.1 uncultured bacterium
TTAAAAACCATCTTCCTCGCAACTAAAAAGGAATTATTAGCTTTTCTCCAGTCTTGCACACGATTCCCTTTCTTATCGAGGTAATACAGCTCTTCTACGACGAACCCTGACATTTCAGCCAGCTTTTTGAGTTCATTGAGTCAGAAAAGATGATAGTATCTATAATGAGTTCCTGTCTTGGATTTTCGAGGAATAAAGAGATCTCTTCGACTAAGATGTCCTCATGTAAAGAGAGATTTCACTACAGAGAGTATAAGTGCTTTCCAATGTGTTTTTAGAAATCGCTCTGAAAAAGCCCAATTAGTAAAAATCAGCATCCCTTCGTAGTTAAGTGCTCTATAGGCGTTTTTCATTACTACTAATCTCTCTTTTTCAGTGGGAAGGTGCTGAAAACTTGCACAAGCTACGATCAAATCAAGAGATTCCTGTTTACAGAACTGAAGATGACTTAGCATATCAGTACAAAAAAAATGCTGATCAGGATTTTCCTCTTGAGCATAACTCAGAAGTCCCTCTGAAATATCAATTCACGTATAGGAAAACTTCTTTTTGAACTGCTGATTTAAGAGGGAAATAAATCTTCCTCCACCGCAGCCCAATTCGAGAATTTTGAGGTTTCTAGCGGAAAGTTTACTTATGCTTTGGAGCAAAAGCTCGCCCTCTGGTCGATATTTTTTTCTCGTCTGATAATATTTTTTGGCTTCTGTGGTATAAAAATCAGCGAGGTCCTGCACGATACTCATCTCAAAAAAAGATTGGATAAACGGAGTCAGTGTATGATTTTTATCTTTGATTGCAAGAAGTTAAAAAAATCTGATTTTTTCTGATTTTTTGTAAAATGTAAAGGAGTATCGTTTTGAAGCTGTTAGAAAAATTTGAACTTTTTTGATTTTTAGAGTACACTTGGGTAATAATTTATTTCTTTCTTAGATCACCATGGTTTATATTCCAGAAACGCTTATTGATGAAATAGAAGAACTCAAAGAACTCTGAAAATTTGATGAAGCGATTAGGATCGTAAATAGCATTCTCTCTCGTGATCCCAGCAATGAAGATGCGATTTTGCAGATTGCAGATATTCAATATCGTAAAGGAGAGATAGGAAAAGCTGATAAAGCTGTTGATTTTCTCAATGCACAAAAGAAAAATAATGATCCTTTAGGACTCTATATCAAAGGACTCTTGGAAATGGAAAAAAACAACCGAAAAGAAGCTAGAAACTATCTTTCCAAAGCAATGGATATGACGAATGGGACGAATCACGAAATCCTCAGATGCTACGGCCTCTGTGAATATTGGTATGGAAACAGATCAAAGGGACTTAGTTATGTCAAAGACGCCTTTGCGCTTGATAGTAAAGATGCTGAAGTGGTTTATAACCTTATTCAGATGTATATCCTCGAGCAAGAATACAAAAAAGCCCAAGAAATGATTGCTTATTTTAATAAATATCAGGAGTCGCTCAAATTTATAGACAAAAAACCTGACTTTTATCAGACGAAGATATCTCTCTTCGAGAAGTTTATCAAAGCGAAAAAACTTTTTCAAATCAGAAAATAATGCTTCGCTATACTAATAATGACTAATCCGAGAAACTCTCCTTTATTTTAAACTGCATAAGTTATGAAAACTAAAGTATCTCTCTTCAATCCTATCACTACTGCGACAAAAACGATTATTAGAGCCTATAGACTTCCATTACTGCTGATCAGCATACTAATGGGGATTCTCATTTTTGTTATGAATGTATTCCTCGCTGGAGCCTTATATGGAAATAGCTTCAATACCCAAATGAAAGACAAACTCTGAGTTTATATCTATTTGAATGCTACGGCAAATGAGAAACAAACTGCTGTCGCACTCAAATCGGCTCTAGAAGCTAAAGGACTCAAGGTAGATTATGCCTCTAAACAAGAAGCTCTCAAATTCGTAGAGAAGAGAGTTCCAGATCTGACTACCACCTTAAAAAAATATAATCTCGAAAATCCACTCCCCTCTACCCTCTATATTAGATATGGAAGTCAGACGGAATTTGATATGATGAAAAATATTCTAGAAAAAAATAAAAATCAGATTATGAATATGGATGACCTCTCTGATAATGCAATCAAAACTCAGGAGAAAAGAGTCCTCAATGTCATCAATCTCTCTAACTTCATTCAGAGCTTTGCATATCTCGTTGTTGGAGCTTTGGTACTGATTATTATTGCCTTTGCTATTTTCTTTTTGAAAACGATCTTCTCCTATTTTATTGGAGATATCCAGGCAAAAAAACTCCTTGGTGCAACAGCTCATCAAATCATTCAGCCTTTTTTGAATGTCATATTTATTGCATTAGGAGTTGCATTTTTGGGTGCACTTCTCCTCACCATTGGAACGCTTATTCCGCTCGATACCTATCTTTCAGCACTTTTTAGTTTCAATATCTTTGGCTATTTGATGAGCATTGGTCTTGATATTCTAGCCATTGGAATCATTGAAATCTGAATCATTATCTTGCTCTTGATGGCTATTTCCTACCGCTTTATTCTAAGGCTTCATAGAAAGCTGAAATAAAAAAAACAGAAAAGAGATTCTTGAGTTAGACTCTCTTTTTTCTTTAGTAAAGCATTAAGAGAAAAGCATAAGATCGCTTTCTTCTAGAAAAAGGAGAAAAAATCTGTATATTAGATTCAGTTTTTTATTTTTTTGAACAAAAAATCATGGGAAGATGGCATAGTATCGCAGCCAAAAAAGCCTCTTGAGATGCTAATAAATCAAGAATCTATAGTATCGTAGGAAAGAAAATTCAAATTGCGGCTAAAAATGGAGCTGATCCTAAAATGAATCCTGCACTAGAAATGATGCTGGAAAAAGCTCGTTATCATGGATTACCAAAGGATGTCGTTGAAAGAGCAATTTTGAAAGGTTCTGGACAACTCGAGGGAGAAGAAATGAAAGAAGTGTTCTATGAAGGATATGGTCCCAACGGCTCTGCTCTCTTGATCAAAACCGTAACTTCCAATACCAATAGAACTTCTCAATCTGTGAGGACTGCTCTCCAAAAGGCAGGAGGTTCTATGGCTGAAATTGGAGCCGTTTCTCGGCAGTTTAAAGAGCAAGGGCTCATCGTTATTGATGGGAAAACTGAAATGGTTGAAGATAAAGGAAGACAGTTAGAAAAAATCACGCCTTTTGATCCTGAAACGCTAGAAATGGAAATCATGGAACTCCCTATTGAAGACCTCCATATTGAAGGACAAACTGCTGAGGTCTATAGTTCCAAAAACGATTTTATAGAGCTTAGGAAAAGCATTGCAGAGCTTGGCTATCATATTGCTGAGGCGGATATTCATTTCTTTGCGGATAATCAGATTAGCCTTAGTGGAGAAGATAGAGAAATCTTTGATCATATCTTGGAAGCTCTCAATGATGACGAAGATGTGGATCAGGTGTATCATAACCTCACAGAATAAACCTTTATTAACGATTTTCTAATAAAAAAAAGACTGACTCCTCTCATGGTCAGTTTTTTTTAGTAGGTTTGGACTCATCACTCGAGATAAACGAGTTCAACTCCTGCTTCATGTAATACCTGTTCACTAAGCTGAGCATCATGAAATTTTTTTTCACAGACGACGCGGCTAATCCCACAGCTCACGATCAAATGCACGCAGTGCCTCACATAGCAAGGCGTCATCTTGGTATACAAGGTTGCTCACTCTAGGCTGATTCCCTGGCGAGAGGCATTTGCAATAGCATTGAGTTCTGCACAGCAATTTCTCATACAGTGTTGGGTCGTTTCTCCTGTATCTTTAGTGATTGTCCAGATCTGATGTCAGAGTTCATCACAGGTTTTACTCCCATGCGGAGCATCTACATATCCTGTAGCAATCAGTTTTCCCTCCTTTACGATTACGCAACCACTTCTTCAGCGATCACAAGTCCCCTTCTCCCCTACCACACGGCAAATATCCATAAAATATTCATCCTGAGAAATTTCTTCTGGTTTAAGATGTCCATGATCTTTAATCGTGCCTGTATCGTGCATTACTAAAGTTTTAAGGTAAAATACTGAAGTTAATTATACCTAAAAAATCTGATTTTTGCAACTCTTTTGGGAAATAAATAAAAAAGCCTGACCTCATGATGAAGCCAGCTTTTTTTTGGTGTGAAAGCTACTATTTACTTCTTGATAACATAACCAATATCTTTGAGTTCATAGCTATTATTTCTATACACATCATAGATAACTTCTGCTACTGTTCCTCTAATCTCATTTACTAAGTGAGATTTTGGAGTAATAG
>CAUTUR010000060.1:0-4020 GCA_963541585.1 uncultured bacterium
ATCCCTTGGATGAGTCGAAATTTCATTACGATCGTGGTTTCTTTTTGTCCTTGGTACTCGAGAAGGTGATGAAAAGGTGCAACAGCAAAAAGCTTTCTTTTGAGAGTTTTTTTCCAGAAGATTTGGAGGAAGCTCGAGCAGATTTCTATCGTGAAGATTCCAAAGATAATCAAGAAAGGAATTAAAATTCAGAATCTCATATTGAGGAGATAAATTAGTGAAGCGACCAGTCCTCCAAGTGCAAAGGCTCCACTATCTCCCATAAAAATTTTGGCAGGATTGATATTGTAGAAAAGGAATGCTAATAATACCGCAACTAAAATTCCTACAACGGTAGTTGCAATATAGGTTCCATTGAGAAAGGTTACTAAGGCAAGGCTTACTAAAATCATTGCCATGAGCCCTCCTGCGAGTCCATCGAGTCCATCAGTAATATTGATGGCATTGACAACCGCGATGGTAGCAATAAAGGTAAGTATTGGAAATAAAATTCAGACTTCGATTTTTCCTGCGATTGGTCGAAGGTTAATATAATCAATTCCGAGTTTGACATAAAACCAATAAGAAATCCAAGCAGAGAAGATGAACATCCCAATAAGTTTTGCTCTAGCACTAAGTCCTTTTACTTTCCCATAATTTTTGATATTGAGAAAGTCATCAATCAAACCTATTAATCCCATACTGAAAAATCAGAACAGAATGATGTAGGATTCTCTTGCATTCCAGAGTGAATTTTCAATCCAACCAAAATGCTGAAGAAAAAAGGATCCAATTACCATAACTAACATTACGATCAAAAACATTCCTCCTCACATCGTAGGAGTCCCTTGTTTGTGGGCATGAAGTTTGCTGAAGATTTCAGATTTTTCTCCTGTTGCAGTATTTTCACGGATAGTTTTTCCTGCTTTTAATTTTTGTAAGAGTTTGATATAGCTAGGATAGAGGAGAAGAGAAACTCAGAAACTTATTAGTGCATAAAAGAGTACTTGACTTAGCTTTATTAAAGCTCATCATCCATCAAACATTGTCATAATAAAGAGATAAAAGCTGAATAGTGGGAGAAAGTGTAGCTTTTTTGACTACGAAATGCAAGAGATTTGCTTTTCTCGTGGTTTAATAGGGTTTTATTTGAGTATTCCTTTAAATTCTTGTAGTTTTCCATTTTTTTTCGCAACAAATCGGATTTTCCCAGATGAAGTTACAATGACTTTTGGGGTAGCACAACATCCCTCGTCAATAATATCCTCAAATTCAGTAGAATATCTCTTGTTTCATAGCTGATAACCAATATTTCCCTTTTGATCTTTGAAGAAGAAAAAAATCTGATCGTTAATCGTACTGAGTCCATAACTATTTTTTCGTTTATTAGTTTTCAATAGATCTTCTCCATTAAGTTCAAAAGCCTCTTTTCGTTTGAAATTATTTTCTTCAGCAAGTTTTTCTGTTTTTTGATAAGTAATCCATCGTCATTGATCATCTACTTGGAAGGATTTTACCATGCTTCATGCTCCTGGTAAAGAGAAAAAAGATCAGATTTGTTCCTGATTTTTCATGACAAGATATTCTGGGATTTTATCTTGATGTTCTTGAATCTCTAAATGCCAGAGATCACCATTCCAAACTTTCGGATTTGCCTCTTCTTTTAGCCAGAAATCATGGAGAAGCTTATAATATTTCCCTTGATAATAAAGCATTTTGAGTGGATCTTCTTTATCATTGAATGATCATGAAAGAGGATTTTGTTCTTCTTTCTTAAAACTCAGAATAAATGCAGAAACCCCTGTATTTGAAGGAATTTCCTTTACCTCATGGATATTCTCAATAATGGTTGGTTTCCATCCTTGATTTGTATCTACTAAAGTAAAAGGTGCTTGATAAGGACGATAGGAACGAAAGCTAATATTTTGAGTATTGAGATGTGCGAAATCCTTTGTCGTATGGAGCTGTCCACTTACCTGTAATGCTCACTTTTCTTTGTCAACAAATTCTGTATCGGAAGGAATAAAGTGAGTCATGAGTTCTGACTCATCAAAAGCTTCAGAAACTGCTTCAAATCTAAAAGGTTGCTCTTCTTTTTGCACTCAGAAAGAGTCTATTTGTTTTTGTAAAGGAGCGCATCACACGAGGAAACTTATGATGAAAATTCATATTATCTTTTTCATTTATCATTAAAGGAATAAATTATTTCGCTTTGGTATTCAATTTTTCAATAACTTTCTGCATTTTCAAAATTTTCTTTTGATAAGGGAAGACTTTCACTTTTGTTCCAATGAAAGAACTGATGAGAAAAAGATGAAGTCTTGCAGTTACTATAAGTTCTGCATTAGCGATTTCTTGTACAAAAACTTTGAAATCTGTTTCCCAATCAAGGGTTGATAACTTGATTCAAAGTCTGGTTTCTAATTTTTCTTTATACAAAAGATCGTTGTATACTGCACTTTCTCCTTTGCTTACAGGGATGTATTTGAGCT
The DNA here is from genome assembly GCA_963541585.1 of uncultured bacterium. Taxonomy (GTDB): domain Bacteria; phylum Patescibacteriota; class Gracilibacteria; order Absconditabacterales; family Absconditicoccaceae; genus HOT-345. The sequence continues at coordinate 2,472 of CAUTUR010000060.1, forward strand.
GAAATCCAGTAGCGATTAGCGTTTCGCATTCTTTGATCAGTTCTTCGAAAAACTGTTCTCCATTCTTATTAAGATTGATAAGGACGGTTTTTTCTTTTTGAGGAGTCTTTTTTATTTCCTTTCGAGGATAGGCAAAATAACTCGTGTCCATAAAAAACTCTGCCTTTGGATAGCCAAAAGTTTTGAGTTCCTCAACAGATTCTTCATCACGAGCAAAGATTCCCTTGGTCTTGGAAAGTAGCCAGCGGAAAAGGATCAGATTGCATTTTTTCTTTGGGATTTGTATACCTCCCATGAGATAGATTGGGAGTTTCTTGAGTTTTCAGAGGAGTGGTAATAAGCCAAGATTTCGGTATCGATAGGCGTTTTTGCTTTCTTCGGTCAGGATTTCTCCCCCTCCGATGATTACAGCATCTACTCAGCGATAAGTTCAGAGTTCTTTGATTTTTTTAGAAAAGAAATAGCGAAAAGCTGAACGAATCCCTTTGGGAAACTCGTGAATAAAGCTAATTGTTTCCAGATCAGCGAACTGAGAAAAGAATGATTTGAGCCATTCAGGATGATAGGCAGAGACAATAACCTGATTTCCTTGCTTCTGCAAAAGGCGAATTGTCCCGAGTAAAATGAGTTCATCTCCTAGATTTTTGTAGGATCGGTTTCCTAGGATGAGGACTTTTTTATTCTGAATTGGAAGTTCAGTTTTCATCTCTTGACAAAAAATAAAAAGCTTCCTTTAGTATAAAATTATGAGAAAGCTTTTCAAGTAAAGATGTGGTTCTAATTTTTTGTCTGTGTTCCACTGAGATCAGGGACTTCTATGACAAGGAGATTTTTCTGGAGATTCAGTGCTTTTGGGGTATACAAATTATCTCGGTTTTCTCTTTTTTTTCTGATAATTTCTAGTTTTACGATGTCACTTTTCGCTTTTGTTGCTTGTAATTTTTGGTTTGCAAGTCTCATAAAGTATCCTCTGGTTGAAGCGAGGTTGATATAGTACATAAACAATCCTCCAAACAGTAAGAAAAGTCAGAATAAGGTTCCGATTTTGATAAAATCTCGCATTTCTTCTCTATTCCTATATTTTGCGAGGAAACTGGTATAGGATTTATGGAAAGATTTTATGGATTGATAGGCAAAAGTTTTGATCTTATGTTGTGTGGTTTGAAGAGGAGTATCTGGCATGTGAAAGGAAAAGGTACTAAAGATTATTGAGCTATACTTTTTCAATAATTCTGAGTTTTGCACTTCTGGCAGCTTTGTTTCTTTGGACTTCAGTATAGTGAGGAACGATCACTTTTTTGTTTACAAGTTGGAAGGATCAGCTTTCTGCTAGCGCTTTGAAGGCGTTTTTGGTGATTCTGTCTTCAATACTATGATAGGTAATAATCAAGCATCTTCAACCCTTTTTTAAAGTCTCAGGAAAATCTTTCAAAAATTGCTCTAGCTGTTCAAGTTCACGATTGACCATAATCCTGATAACTTGGAAAATCACCGCAATCTTTTTCTGATTGAAATGATGAGTGGTTAGAAAGTCTTTGAGCTGAAAAGT
>CAUTUR010000061.1:0-3605 GCA_963541585.1 uncultured bacterium
TTCCTCCAAACCATGGCAAGACAAGACCTCTGGAATGGCGATGGAATCTGCCTCATTGATCCGCATGGAGATCTTGCTGAGGATATGCTTGCTTTCGTGCCAAAAGAAAGAGCTAAAGATGTGGTCTATTTTGATGCAGGGAATGAAGACAGACCGATGGGACTGAATCTCTATGAAATCAATTCCCTTGATGAAGCGGATAGAACCGTAAATGATGCCACGGAAATCTTTCTGAAAATGTTTGGACCAGAGATTTTTGGACCGAGAATCCAGGAATATTTTAAGTATGGAAGTCTGACGATTCTTGAGGATTTTGAAGACAGACCGACTTTGCTGGATGTGGTCAGACTTTTTACTGATGAAGCGTATAGAGAACTGAAAGTCGCGAAAGTCACGAATGCCGTGGTAAAGAACTGGCGAGAAAGAACCTATAATGCGATGGGAGATAGAGAAAAAGCTGAAATTATCCCATATTTCTCTTCTAAATTCGTATCGTTTAATACCAACAGGCTGATTAGAAATATCATCGGTCAGACCAAATCTGCATTCAATTTTGATGACATTATGAATAATCAGAAAATCCTGATCGTAAACCTCTCCAAAGGTAAAATCTGAGAACTCAATGCCCAACTTCTCGGTATGATTCTGGTTTCTAAGATTTATAATGCCGCGATGGGAAGAGCGAAAATGGATCCGAAAGACAGAAAAGACTTCTATCTCTATGTGGATGAGTTTCAGAACTTTGTGTCAGGAACCTTTGCAGATATCCTTTCAGAAGCCAGAAAATACAGACTCGGACTAATTATGGCTCACCAATATATCGCACAGCTTGAACCTCCGAAAGGACTCGGCGATAGCGGTGGTGGAAAATCTGATGTGAAAGCTGCGGTTTTCGGTAACGTGGGAACGATGATGAGTTTCAAAATCGGTGCTCCTGATGCCGAATTTATGGAGAAAGAATACGCTCCGTTGCTCGGTCCTCAAGATATCGTAGGAATCGCAAACTATAAATCCTATATCAAGCTCAATATTGATAATGCAACCTCTAAGGTCTTTAGTATGAATTCCATCTATACCAAGGACTATCAGAATAAAAAGATCGTTCCTCTTCTGCAGGAATATTCCGCTAAGAAATATGGAAGAGCAAGAGAATTTGTGGATGCAGAGATTTCTACGAGGCTTGGAGTAGGGGCTGATCTTGACCAGCTTCCTGAGGGAAATGAAACGTCAGGAGAAGAAAGCTCCGAATAAATAGAACCAAAAGTCAGAAAAAACACACACTCCCCTTTTATTTTATATACGGAAAACCTATGGAAATCATGAATATAAGCTCATCTGAAGATGGAATCATCAGCTTTTTGGCTTTTTTTAATGAGATTGATAAATATTTTGACAAAATCCTCAATGAAGAAGGCTTCTCTCCCTATAATGAAAAGCTCAAGAAAATATCAGAAGGCAACTATAGTATTTCATGATTTGTCAGGAAACACATTTATCAGCTAAGGAATTTCGGAGAGTTAAGAAACTTTATCACTCACGGTATCAAATCAAATGGAGAGACCTTTGCAATGCCAACCCAAGCCGCTATTGAAAAGATCAGTAAATATGCGAAAATGATAACTAAACCTGCAAAAGTATTAGAATTCTTCAAAAAAGATGTCTTTAAAGCCAAAAAATCTGATCTTCTCAAAGTCATCATTCCTCAAATGAAAAAACACGGATATACGAACATTCCAATTTATGATGAAGAGAATACTTTTCTCGGAATCCTAAGTGAAGCAAGACTCCTCTACTGGATTTCTGATCTCTTAATGAATGAAGACTATATTAATCTTTGACTCATGAAAGTTGAACATATTCAACTAGAATACGGCTGGAAAGATTACCTCTTTATTTCAAAAGAAATGACCATTTTTGAGGTAAATGAACTCTTTACACAGAGCAAAAGAAACGGAGAAAAACTTTCGGCTCTTTTCATCACAGAAACAGGAAATCCGAATGAAGAGATTCAGGGAATGATTTCCTCTGGAGATGCAAATCTCATCGATGAGTACCTCATTATGTAAATCAAAAAGATAAGAAAACTGCCCGCAGCATTCAGCATTTTCTCATCAAAATTTGCATTTCCTCTTGAATTAGATTATACTTATATGTAGCCTTTATTTCAGTTTAATGCTATGAAAGCTGTTTTCCCAAAGAATATAAAAAAAGGACTCCTCTCAGGACTTAACTTTCCTATCGGTCCGATAACGATTTCTATTGTTCAGCTTTTTATTCTTGCTGTTGGGATCGCGATCGCTCTTATTGTCTTTTCAAGATTCTCTCAAACTTCTAAAGTCGCCGCAAGCTTTTTTGCGATTCTGATTTTTCTTATTTTCGTTATCATTGCTTTTTTTAATATTTCGGAATTAAATATTATCGCATTTCTCGCCAAAATTATTCAAAACCACTTCTTTGATACGACACAAAAATACCAAACTAACTTCAGCAAAACCAATAAAACAGATCTTCTCATAGAAAAATTTAAGATTGGAAACAATAAACAAAAGATCGACTACAAAACCAAACTAGAACTCGAAAATATAGATAAAATCGATAGCTCTGGACTCCTCTAATTTTAGCACACTCATACGCTAGGAAATGACTTTCCTTACCCTTTTTCTTTTCATTATCGGCTTTCTCTTCCTCATCAAAGGAGGAGATTTGCTCGTAGATTGAGCTTCATCATTAGCAAAAAAATTCTGACTTTCCAATCTCCTGATCGGACTTACGATTGTAGCCTTTTGAACTTCAGCTCCAGAACTTGTCATCAACATTCATTCTAGTTTCCAAGGCATCACTGGAATAACTATCGGGAATATCCTCTGAAGTAATATCGCAAATATTCTCCTTATTCTCGGACTTGCTGCGGCAATCTACCCAATAAAGATAAAACCGACATTTCTCAAAAGAGAGATCATCATCAGTGCAATGGCTACGCTTATTTTTGCAGTCTTTATCAATGATATTTGGATTGATGGAAGCAATACTGCTTTCGTTGGAAGAAGCGAAGGGATCACCTTAATCATCTTGCTCGGATTCTTTCTTTATTACCTCTTTGAAACTTCTCAACAACAGACAAATCATCCTAAAACGGATATTCAGATTTTTCCTGTTTGGAAATCTCTCCTCTGGATTGGACTAGGAATTACTGGACTTGTTATTGGAGGAAACCGGATTGTTGAAGGTGCAGTCGCAATTGCTACACACTTCGGAATCAGCGAAAGAATTATCGGATTAACGATTATTGCGGTAGGGACATCACTCCCCGAACTTGCAACCTCAGCAGTAGCCGCTTACAAAAAAAACTCTGATATCGCTATCGCCAATGTCATCGGTTCTAATATTTTCAATATTCTCTTTATCTTGGGGACAAGTGCCTTGATCGCTCCGATCCCAAGTATGCCAGGTACCAATACTGATCTCCTCGTCCTTACTCTTGCTACCCTTCTCATCTTCTTTTTTTATATGAAAGGGAAACGCAAAAGAACGATTGAAAAAAAAGAAGGAATCCTGATGCTCCTCCTCTATGTTTGCTATATTAGCTTTCTGATTTTTGGGAAATA
>CAUTUR010000062.1:0-3232 GCA_963541585.1 uncultured bacterium
AACCCTTAACCCCCGCTTTACGATAGCGGTGCTCTGCCAATTGAGCTATTGTGGCATCAAGGAAAAGGTAGTGATTTTCTTTAAAAAATCAAGACTGAAAATTTGCAAAATAAAAAATTCTGACTATGATTATTCTATCCACTACTAGGATACATTAATCAGTTTTTATTCTTTATACTTATGATACAAAAATGACAAACACAAAAGAACTCTTGGCAACGCTAAATGATCATCAGCTTGCCTATGTAAATCTTGATCTCGCAAATCCAAAGAACGGACAATATATGCTCTGTGCTTTTCATCTCATTCCTGGGAAAAAGCTTAATATGCTTCAAGCAGCCTGTGAAGTTGCAGCGGAATCCTCTACAGGAACGAATTTCCTCGTAGAAACTGAAACTGCTTTCTCAAAGGAAATGAATGCTCTTGTCTATAAAATTGATGAAGAGAAAGAACTCGTATGGATCGCGTATCCATGGAGGCTCTTTGATAGAGGGGGAAATGTTCAGAATATTCTGACCTATGTCGCAGGGAATGTCTTTGGGATGAAGGAAGTAAAGGCATTGAAACTGCTTGATGTCTGGTTTCCACCTGCAATGCTTGAGCAATATGATGGACCAAGTTATACTCTAGCAGATATGAGGAATTACCTAGGAGTCCACAATAGACCGATCCTTGGAACGATTATCAAGCCAAAAATGGGGCTTACCTCTGCTGAATATGCCGAAGTTTGCTATGATTTCTGGGTAGGTGGTGGAGATTTCGTGAAGAATGACGAACCGCAGGCGAATCAGGATTTTTGTCCTTATGATAAAATGGTGAAACATGTGAAAGAAGCTATGGACAAAGCAGTAAAAGAAACCTGACAAAAAAAGGTGCATTCCTTCAATGTTTCAGCGGCGGATTATGATACGATGCTTGAAAGGTGTGAAATGATCGTGAATGCAGGATTTGAACCAGGATCTTATGCTTTCTTGATTGATGGAACGACCGCAGGTTGGATGGCAGTGCAGACTTTAAGGAGAAAATATCCTGATGTCTTCATCCACTTCCATAGAGCTGGACACGGTGCGTTTACCAGACCTGAAAACCCTATTGGCTACTCAGTTTTGGTGCTTTCAAAGTTTGCAAGACTCGCTGGAGCCTCTGGAATCCATACTGGAACCGCAGGAGTAGGGAAAATGGCAGGAGATAAGGCTGAAGATATCACGGCTGCAGAAGGAATCAGATATATGAAAAAATCTGGTCATATCTTTGAGCAGTCTTGGGGAACGATTCCTGAAACGGATAAAGATTTCATTGAACTCGTGCAGAGAGATGAAGATAATGAAGAAGTTTTGAGAGATGATAGCTGGAGAGCGGTAAAAACTTGCTGTCCTATTATTTCTGGAGGACTCAATCCTACGCTTTTGAAGCCGTTTATTGACCTTATGGGGAATGTAGACTTCATCACGACCATGGGAGCGGGATGTCATGCTCATCCGAAAGGAACGCAGGCAGGTGCTAAGGCTCTCGTTCAGGCTTGTGAAGCTTATCAGAAAGGCATTGATATTCATGAATATGCAAAAAATAAAGCTGAACTCGCAGAAGCGATCGCCTTCTTTGAAAAGCCAGAAACCAAGGAGAAAATGAATACATTAAGAGTCTGTGCTTAATTCCACTTTCTATACCGAACATCAATTAAAACATTGACATTCTATAATAAATAATTACAAAGAAAAAAACAAAAAAATAAAAATATATGAAAAAAATTATTTTAATAGTCTTCAGCTTGATGATATTATTCTCAAGCTGTTGTAAGGAGGAGTTTGAGCAGGCTCCTTCTGTAACTTATAAGGTTGGGATCTTCCATGATGCTACCTTAAATAAGAAAAACATCTCTCTTGAATTTCAGAGCACATCTGGAATAATTGAGAAAATCATCTTTGAAAGTATTTGGACCTTTGAAGTTAATGGAACTCCGATTTATTTAGAGTTTCATGAAAATGATTTTAAATGGCAATATCAAGGAAGAACCATCAAGGGGATCTGTAAAACCTCCTTGGGAGAACTCCTCACGAATCCGAACATCATTCATAAAAAAACGATGATAAAAGGACATGTAAAAATTGAAGGAAAGTGGTTTAAGATTTAGATCCATATCAAAAAAATAAAAAAGACTGATTGAGTTTCCTCTTTCAGTTTTTTTTAAGTTTAGCGAAAAAGTTGACCTTAATTTTTCATTGTTAATTGTTAATTATTTATACCATACTCTCTGCATTCCAATTAACTTTAAATCACTTTTTATTGAGCTGAAGCTTGGAATACACAATATCCATAAAATTCCTAACCTCTTTCCCCTTCAAAACAATAGTATATCTATATTTCCCAAAAATTTTATAAATTAAAGGAGGCGTAGTATAGATTTCCAAGTCCTGAAGCTGATATTTTTGCTGGAGATAAAGAAGTTCTTTATGGAGCTGATCTACCTTATTGAAAAGTTTTTGTTCAATTTCATCTTTGTATAAAATTAGGCAAAGCTCGCCAAAAGGAGGATAACAATACTGCTGACGAAACTGGTTTTCAATAGTAAAAAAATCTGATTTTTTCATTTTGCAAGCACTACGGATACTGTGATGCTCAGGATTCATCGTTTGGACTAAAAAATTCGGACATTGATGCTTGAGAAAGGCTTCATAGAGGAAGTAAAAATTTTTCTCGCTCGCATTAAAATCAGGCACATTCAAGCCAATATCCGCATCCAAAATCACGAGCAAATCCAAGTTCCAATCTTTCATCGGCGTCGTCAGAAGCGAAGTGCCAATCAGAATTGGATTTTTCCCATTTTGAGTAAGACTATGCAGTTCATCTTTAAGTTTCTGGATTTTATTTGGCGATCTAACCGTTTCTGACTCAATAATCAGACTTTCTGCTCAAAATTGTTCTTTCAGAACTTGTGCAAGTTTCTGCGTCCCCATACCGTATTCTCTAATTTCTTTGCTTCCACACTGTTCACACTGCTGAGGAAAAAGATATTGCTTTTTGCAGATATGACAAATCCCAATTTTCTCGCCACTCGGCAAAAGATGATAATTCACCGCAACTGAACAGCGATCACACTGCGGAATATGACCACATTTATGGCAAATTACGCCTGCATGATAGCCTTTTTTGTTGATGAGGATTCAGATTTTTTTCTTTTCTCTGAGGTATTTTCTCATCCCCTTTTCAAAAAGTTCAGAAAAAGTCTGGTTGA
>CAUTUR010000063.1:0-2971 GCA_963541585.1 uncultured bacterium
CTCCTTTACTGTCAAAAAAACTAAAATCAAAAAGACTAAAAGCCAGGATTACTCTGGCTTTTTTTATTTTTTTCTTATTCTTTTTTCTGATCTGCCTCAAAGGAATCAATTACTTCCTGCAAAGTCCCCTTATACATAAAATAGTCTTCAGGAATTTCATCTACTTCACCATTGATAATCTTTTCAAATCCAGCGATCGTATCTTCCAATTTCACATAAGTCCCTGGCATTCCAGTAAACTGCTCAGCCACTGAGAAGGACTGAGAAAGAAATTTTTCTATTTTTCTCGCTCTATAGACCGTTACCTTGTCCTCCACTCCAAGCTCTTCCATACCAAGGATAGCAATAATGTCTTGAAGCTCCTTGTATTTTTGAAGAATTCTTTGGATTTCTTTCGCGACTTTATAGTGTCTTTCTCCTACTGCATCAGGATTCAAAATCAGAGAATAACTTTCAAGCGGATCCACTGCCGGATAAATCCCCTTTTCAGCGATAGACCTATTCAACACAATCGTAGAATCAAGGTGCGTAAAAGTCGTCGCAGGAGCAGGATCCGTAAGATCATCTGCAGGAACATACACCGCCTGCACTGAAGTAATAGACCCTTTATCCGTAGAAGTAATTCTCTCTTGCAAAGTTCCCATCTCACTCGCCAAAGTTGGTTGGTATCCTACCGCAGAAGGGATTCTTCCAAGCAAAGCTGACACTTCAGACCCTGCCTGAGTAAATCTAAAGATATTATCAATAAAGAGCAATACATCTTTTCCTTCCTGATCTCTGAAATATTCCGCCATCGTAAGTCCAGTCAAAGCAACTCTCGCCCTTGGTCCAGGAGTTTCGTTCATCTGCCCATACACCATCGCCGTTTTATCAAGCACCCCAGATTCTTTCATCTCGTGATAAAGATCGTTTCCTTCTCTGGTTCTCTCCCCAACTCCAGCTACTACAGATACTCCACTATGCTCCGTTCCAATATTGTGGATAAGCTCCATCATCACGACCGTTTTTCCTACACCAGCCCCACCAAAAAGTCAGACTTTTCCTCCTTTTAGAATCGGAGCAAGCAGATCAACGACTTTGATTCCCGTTTCCAAAATCTCAGCTCTGGTCGCCAAATCAGCGAAAACCGGAGGCTTTCTATGGATAGGTCGTTGCTGAGTTCAAGCAATCTGATCGCTTCCATCAATTGTCTTTCCCAGCACATTGAAGATATGCCCCAAAACCTCAGGTCCTACCGGAACCTTGATCGGCGACTTGGTATTCTTCACTTCATCTCCTCTCTTGAGTCCATCAGTAGATTCCATCGCAATTCCTCTCACGATTCCATTCTCTAGAATCTGCAAGACTTCAATCACGACCTCATTTCCATTCGCATTTTTTGGCACGACTTTGAGGGCATCATAAACTTTCGGAGCTTCTTGCTCAAAAAGCACTTCTACCACCACACCCTTTACTGAAACAATTTTTCCATTCATTTTCTCCCATAAAAAAAGATAAAAAAGCTGATATATGATTTACGATTTTCCTCCTTTCCCAGCGAAAAAGAAACCATCAACATCCCCCTTTTGAAGGGGGAGAAAGGGGGTTCTTTAGTATGATTTCTTCTCTAGAAATCCCCCTGCTCACTTCGTTCGCTACCCCCCTTAATAAGGAGAGACTTTTCACTCTGAACTCTTCATTATTCAACAGATTTGCCTATTCCCTAGATTGCTTCGCTCACAATGACACACACTCTGAATTGTTCATTGTTAATTATTCATTGTTCATTGTTAATTATTCATTGTTCCTTGTTAATTGTCAACTATTCAATCGCCACTTTCGCACTCACAATCTCACTAATCTCCTGAGTAATCTTCGCTTGCCTGGTTTTATTGTAAAGAAGATTGAGCTGATTAAGCACTTCTACCGAATTATCTTTCGCATTCTTCATCGCCAACATTCTCGCCGCATGCTCAGAAGTTTTATTATTAAGGACTGCTGAATAGATAATATTTCTAATTAACACCTGAAGAAAGTCAAACTTAAAGCTTTCGATATCCGGTTCTATCATCAAATATTTTTTCTCAATACTTTCTAATAAATCAACTTCAAGCCCCGTATTTTGAAGGAAAGTTTCAAAACTCTCTTCATCAAGAGGATAAAGCTTAAACCTCGTAGACATCTGCATCATTGTATTTTTGAAGAAATTGAAATAGATCTTAATCTTAGCATATTTCTTCTCTTCTAAAGCCTGTCTAATAAAAGCTGAAATCGGTTTTACCTCCCAAAGAAAGACTTTATCCGAAATTGTCGCAGAACCAACAACATTTCGTCCATTCCTCACAAAATATTCTAGCCCCCTTTTCCCTACCACGAAAACATCAACGTTATCTTTTGCATTTCCATAGTTTTTTTCCATTCTTTTGAAGATTCTTGAATTGATTGCTCAGCAAAGTCCTCTATCACTCGTAACTACGATCAAGAGTCTTCTTCCGTTTGGGTTCCAGGTCTTTTCATCGAAGTCAAAGATATTTACTTCCTTTCTCACCTCTTTTAGCACTTCCAAAAAACTTTCCATAAAAGCTCTATATGAACCAATCACTCCTTTCAGTTTTTGGAGTTTTACCGTAGAAACAATCTCCAAGGCTTTGATAATCTTCTGGAGATTTTTTACGGATTTTATTTTGGTTCTGATCTGTTTGGTATTTGCCATACAACACAATAAGCTAATAAAGCATTATTTTCCTTCTGATTTTCTTTTTTTAATTCTCAAAAGCTGAATATCTGCAGTCAATTTTTGAAGATTAAGATAAGCTCTTTCAATCTCCTCCTGATCACCTGTCGTTCTAATCTCACTAATCTTTTTTTCAAGATCAGCTTTCATCTCCTGAAGCACTTGATCATCGGATTTAGGAGTAGTGGTAGCAGAAGCGACAAAAAGCACGACTACGTTCCCGTCTGTATACATAAATCCTTCTCCGACCGCCATTGC
>CAUTUR010000064.1:0-2886 GCA_963541585.1 uncultured bacterium
GAAAATCTAGACTCTCATTCTCTTGTCCCTGTCCAAAAACAAGCGTTGAAAGTCCAATCCTTGAACCGAAGTTTTGCTTATGTCTGACATAGACAGCAGAGGAGTGATTATCTCAGAAGAACAGAATTGCTACAAATTTTTTAGTATTTCAAAAAGTAGACTGCACCTTGGCTTTGAGTTCAGCTTCTATCTTTTCTGCAATCGGTTTACCATAAAGAAGCATAGCGTAAATATCAATCAAGATAAATCTAATTGGAAGCTTATGAATATCGTCATGAAAAGCAAGAGAACACTTACTTGATTTCCAAAACAAAATTATTAGACATGAAAGATGTTTACTATCAACTTATAGTTATGAAATATAGAAATATTCGTGAGGAAGAGCTCAAAAATAAAGTAGGATCAGATTTTTTTACTGATTTTGATACGACGAGCATTGTAGGGAATATTGACTTTTGCTTATTACCAAAGCAACAAGGGCTCTTTTGACATGCGACCCCACTTTTGCGAGCTGAGGCTAAAACAGGAGACTACGATGTTCCGACAATGTTTGTTCAGCTGATCTTGACTATTGGAAAGGCTAGGACTTTTGATAAAATGCTCGCTCCTGCATATCTTGGGGCTTTTGATGGGATGAAAATTGCATTTATTGAATACTTAGCAATTCAAGATATCTTCTATGAAAACGACTTCAACTGGAATGTAACGCCTTCAAACCATGAAACAAGAGAGTTTAAACTTGTTTTGGAAAGGGTAAAAGGGATATTAGACAAAAATACTACAATCTTTAACTATGAAAAGGACGAAAAAAAGCTAAGAGACTTTATTAAAATCAATATCTGACAAGCTAAATCTTCTTCAAAAATCAAGATCAACAAAAATAACTTTATCCCCATCTATCTAAGGTGGCTAGAACAAGTAAAACCTGAAATTGCAATCCATAATCGAGATGAGCTAAAGAAAAACAATATTATGGACTCAGATTTTTTTCTTGCGGATTTGTTCGTAGATGATCACAATACTCAAAGTATTGGAGATGACGAAAGTATAAAATCAGATTTATTTGTTGTTTTTGATAACTGAGGATACAAGATTGCAAAAGAGAGTCTTAAACAAATGTTTGACTCAATCATTCCGATCAAAGACAAGAAAAAATACGAATTCTTTTGGAAAAATTATAAAAGACCTCCTCTCAAAGAATATCAAGAATATATCATTCAGAGAAGAGACCTTATCGTACCTCAAGACATTAGAGAAAGAAAGGGAGCTTACTTTACACCTCGTATTCGGGTAGAAAAGAGTCAAGAGTACATGGCAGAGTATTTCGGAGAGAACTACCAAGACGAGTACTATATCTGGGACTGTGCGGCTGGTACAGGGAATCTCTTAGCAGGGCTTACCAACAAGTATAACATCTATGCTTCCACACTGGATATGGCAGATGTCCAAGTAATGAGAGATATGGCAGAACACAAGACCGCCAACCTCCTCAAAGATCATATCTTTCAGTTTGACTTTCTCAATGATGATTTTAGCCAACTCCCTCAGTCACTTCAAGATATTATCAATGATCCAGAAAAGAGAAAAAAACTGATCCTCTATATCAATCCACCTTATGCTGAAGCAACTAATGCCAAGACTGTAACTAGAACTTGAGAAAATAAAAGTGGAACTGCAAAAGGAACAATGATCCATCGTAAATATGCATCAAATCTTGGGAACGCCAGAAATGAACTTTTTGCCCAATTTTTGATGAGGATTTATAAGGAAATTCCTAACTGCAAAATTGCAAATTTTTCAAAGTTGAAAAATTTGCAAGGCACAAATTTTGAGCAGTTCAGAAAGTGCTTCCTTGCGAAGCCCGAAAAAATTTTTATCGTTCCTGGCAATACTTTTGACAATGTAACAGGACAATTTCCTATTGGTTTTTTTATTTGGAATAATGAAAAGAAAGAACAATTCTCAAAAATTACGAGTGATATATATAATAAAATATGAGATTTCATAGGACTAAAAAATATTTATGCTGATGAGAACACTCCAAGAATAAATAAACGAATAAAACTTTTCGACGATAAGAATAATAAAGAAACGATATGATTTATGGAAAACCCTACTCCTGACTTTCAAAATCAAAAATTTCTCAATATTTCCACTTCTGAAGGAAACAGGCATAATAATTATTTATTTTTCAGTAATAAGAATTTATTTCAAGGATGTATTTATTTTTCTGTTCGCTACTGTATAGAAGCAACTTGGCTAAACGACCGTGATCAATTCCTCCGACCCAAAGACTGACGAGAACAGGACTCAGAATTTCAAACTGATTGTTTGATCTTTACTCTCTTTCACGGACAGAACCGCATTACATCCTCTGAAAATAATGGGATCAACCACCGAATCCCATTTACCGAACAGCAAGTCGAGGCGAGAGAAAAGTTCAAATCTCACTTTATGACTGACTTTCTCAAAGACAAAGTACGTTCTCCTGAAGCTGAAAAAGTCTATCAAGCATGACTTGCACTTTGGAGATACTACCATGAAACTTGCTCAAAAGATCAGTATCTCGCTAATGCCAGCCTCTACGAAATCAGAGAATATTTTCAGTGAAGAAATGAAAAAGGAAAGATAAATGCAAAAAGCTCAGATGAGACCTATACTAAACTTATTGGGGATCTTAGATCTGAACTCAAAAATCTTGCTAGCAAAATCGCAAAGAAAGTCTATGAATATGAATTTTTGAAAAGATAAATATTGCTTATTTCTTAATTTTTGTAAGTACTAGTTCTTGTGCTTTTAAAAGTTGATTGTCTAATCCACTGTCTACATAACCCGTAAAATCAAAAGGAATCTCTAGATCAGGTTTAATTCACTTTTTGTCAATTG
>CAUTUR010000065.1:0-2781 GCA_963541585.1 uncultured bacterium
AAAGTAGAATCGATTGATATGAAATATCTCAATATGCTAGCAAAGACCCTCGGTGCACCGTGAGACGCAAGTGCGGGAATTTTCTTGCATAAGAAGCTTCACGATACGGTGACTAAAGGAGAGAAACTCTTTTCATTTTATGCGAGCTCGGAGAATAAGCTCCAAATGGCAAAGGAACTAGCGGAAGAAAAGTCTGCCTATACGATAACTTTGAATCCTTAATTTTTTATGAAAAAAGAAAAATTTTAGAAGGGCATTTTGAGAGAATTTCTCTTGATTTTCTCTTGGTTTTTCCTATCAAGGAAGGGAGAAAATTTTTTCCGTTTTTTGATTAATAAAAAAGATTAAATCAGAATTTTATTCCCTTATTGTTTACTATTTATGAAACCAGTGTTTAGTTCTTTAGAATATCTTGATCCAGAAAAGGTATATTCTTTTAGTGATCAATTAGAAAATGATATTGGTATCGAGGTCTATATTCAGATTCACAGTGATAAATTTGTAGATTATCAAAAGGAAATTTTTCAGGAATTTGTAGCTGATTTTGTAGATCAGGTAAAAAGTACCGCGCTTTCTTCTAGAGATGTTGAAGAGCTTTTGGAGAAACATCTTCAAAATTTGAATACTAAACTTCAGTCTTTTGCGGATAAGCTTCGTGATGTCCCTAAATGTGATTTGAGAGGATATGTTCAGGTTATCTTGGACGAGGGAGTAAAGACATGGATGATTGGGAAAACGACTTTGCTGATTTTTCGTGGAGATAAGCTTTATTCTTTGCTTGAAAATTCTTATCAAGAACAGTCAAATGTTGATCAGTTTTCTGATTTTATAGGTTGAGAATTGGAAAGATGAGATGTTTTTCTTTATGCAGGAACTAAACTTTCTGAAGTTTTAGATCAGAATGATTATGCGGAGATTGAGGCGATTTTAGCTAAGGAGAATGCAGGAGCAGTATTAGATTATTTGGATGATCTTTTTGCTTCTAGAATAGAAAAACAACAAATCTGATTTTTGTGATCTTTTAGTATTACTGGTGTAGAGCTTTCTTCTTCTCATTCTGGGAAGCTTGGTTCTTTGGCTTCCAAATATACTTCTAAATTGTGAGGGAAATTCGCATCAAAGGTAGATCTTATGAAATGGAAATATACCACTAAGAAAGTACTTAAAGGAAATAACTATTATCTCATGGTTGGAGTGTTGACTTTAGCAGTACTTTTTCTCTCTTTTTCAATTCTAGCTCAATTAAGATCAGCTAAAAAAAATCAGATTACTTTCCAGACTTCAACTGGAGCAACAGTTCTTCTAACGATAGATGATATTAAGAGAGATATTGCGAGCTTTAAAGAGCTTGATCCTTCTTCTGATGAGAAATCTTTGAAATATAGTGAAATTCTTCAGAAACTGAGTTTGATTGAACAAAAGGGTATCTGGCAAGAAGATACTGCTGCTTTGAAAAAAATATTAAATCAGGATTATGAAAAAGGTTTCATGGTGAGGACGATTTCTGATTTGGCACAATTTGATGATGAAAAAACAGGTAGAAAAACTGCTATTCTCACTTTTAATGCTTCAGAAAAAAATAAACTTTGAACGCCTGTTAGTGTAAATGTAGATTCTGCGATTAATGTTGCAGGAGAAAAATCAGCATTGATTGGGGTGGTTAATGATGCTACAAGGGGAAGCTTAGTAGAATATAATCTCTGATGACTAGCAAAAGAATGTTCTTCAAGTATTAGTAAAAAAGGGCTTTTCTGTTATACTGAGTGAGGAGAGCTCTTCTATGTAGGAAAACTTGGAATAGAGCCAATGGAAGTTGTTGATAACGATTGGGCAACAAAAACGATCTGAGGTATTGGAGTTTTTGGAAGGAATAATTTTTACCTTTTCCAAGCTAATCCAAATAATATTGGTGCTGCATTGTTGACAAGATATCGTAATGTCGCAGGATCAGAATCCAAATATCAGAATGCTTCTAATTATACGATTTTAGCAGGTTCTGGAGCTAATTTGCCTCAGCAGCTTGGAGGTTTTGCAATTGACGGAAATTTCTTAGCATGGGGAGATGGAAAGATGTATCAATTTCGAAGAGCTTCTAATGTAGGTAGTGCATTGGATTATCGTGAAGTTCCAATGCTTTGAGGAGATAAAGTTTCTTCTAGTTATTCAAATACTGTAAAAATTATTGCAACGGCAAGTTCTCCATTTGTTTATCTTTTTGATAAAGAGAATCAGACTTTTACCGTTTATGAATCTAGTCCAACAAAAACTCATGAAAATTATAAGACCAGTTTCAAACTCTATTATATGTTTAGATTTAAGTTTGACTTATCTACAAAGAATAATCGTATCATAGATGTTACGATCCCTGAGAATACGGGAGATAGACCAGAACTGTATTTGCTTAGTACTGAAGGAGTAAATAAGATCAATCTTTATGATTTCATTGATAGTCTCAAGAATAATAAAAATCTGAAAGCAGTGAGTGAAGCAGAGTAAGCTTTTAGGACTTTATTTTTTAAGCGTAAGGAAGATGAAGAGAAGAATACAGATCGTTTTTATTCTTCTTGTTGTCTTCTTTTTTTGAATTGGAATTTATTACAAACGAACTGATATTCAGAAGCTTTTTGTTGTTTATGCTCCTGCTGAGTTTTCAGAAAGTGCATTGCATGAAAGTGGTAATTCTCAGAATTTAGATCAGATTTTATCTTTTACAACAGGGATAAGGCTTGATGATCTTCCATGAGAAAGATTAGCTTATGATGAAGCTGAACGCTACTTGAT
>CAUTUR010000066.1:0-2771 GCA_963541585.1 uncultured bacterium
ATTTTTTGTATCTGATCTAATTGATTTTCGATTTCTTCCATAGAAAAACTTGGGTTTTCTTGAGTGTACCTCGCTATAAATTTTTCTCTCTTTATAGCAGTCCTTTCTGTATTTTTTTCCTTTCTCCATTCTTCGTATTGGAAAATTTTCCATTGTTTATAAAGTTCTTCAAAATTTTCAGCACTGAGATCCTTTTTATTTAAGCAATCAAGAAACATGTTTTGAAATCATTGAAAACCGTCATGATTTCTTTTTATAATAAGGGAATTGTCCTCAATTGCCTTCACATCTTCTAAAAACTGGGAAAAAAGTTCTGGATTCTCTTCAAAACTAGCATTTACTTTATTTTCTACATTCTTGAAAATAGGGTACTTTTTAATAAAATTAGAAAGAGACTGTCTTTTAAATTCAATAGTTTTTGCCTCTTCTTCTTTTTTTTGTAACTGTAAAAATTCATCCTCCATACGAGCTAAGATTTGATGAAAAAGATCCGAATTTTCTCGCTTTATATTCTCAAAATTATCGAGTTCTTTTGCCCATTTCGATCAAAAAATATTCCACTCATTTTTTAATATCTTACCATCACCCCACAATTCAATAGTTCTGACTCTTTTACTATTTTCATGAGAAATTCTTTTTTTAACCCTTAAGCATTTATCCATAAATTCAGCTAAAGGCCCCTCTTTCTTTATGACTTCATAAACTTTATTTTTTTGATCTAATAATCATTTGTTATCATGAAATTTTTCTACTGTCACACGAACATTAGATTTGGAATTCTCTATAGTATGAAGTTTCTCAGGCATACAAAAATTTCTTCTCAATTAAATCCTACCCAAGTATAATTAAACTTCCTCATTTGTCAAAAAATCGGAAACTTTTTCTTTTGCAATTCAGGGGAGAAAGGCTATACTCCATTCAGATTTATTTCTTTTTTCAAAATTAATGAAGCTCAGAGAAGAACTTGAAGCCCGTGGCTTACTCTACCAAATGACCAACGAAAACTTTTTTGATTTGTATGAAAAGGGCGGTGAAAAGTTCTATTGTGGCTATGATCCTACGGCAGATTCGCTTCATCTCGGTCATTTCTTGACCTTTATGGCTGCGGTGAATTTTATGAAAAGAGGCAATACCTTTGTGATGCTGATCGGAGGTGCGACCGGAATGATCGGAGATCCAACGGGAAAAACTGAAGCCAGAGCTTTCCTTGGACTTGAAGAACTTAGGCATAATCAAGAAGCAATTACCGTGCAGGTCGGTCAGATTTTGGAAAATTTAAAAAAACTGACAGGAAAAGACTTTCAGTTTGAGGTCGTGAATAATTATGATTTTTACAAGGATTATACGGTTTTTGACTGGTATCGCACAGTCGGAAAATATATTACCATCAATACCATGCTCAGCAAAGAATCTGTGAAAAAGAGAATGGAGAACCCTGAATCTGGGATTAGCTATACCGAGTTTAGCTATATGCTGTTGCAGGGAAATGATTTTGTGCATCTTTACGAAAATAACGGTGTGAAGCTTCAAATCGGAGGTTCTGACCAGCGAGGAAATATGGTTACCGGAACCGAAATGCTCAGAAAAAAAACTGAAGGAGAAGCTGAAAGTTATGTGATGACGATTCCTTTGATGATGGATTCTAGCGGAAAAAAGTTTGGGAAATCTGAAGGGAATGCGATTTGGCTTGATCAGACCAAAAATTCTCCTTATTTCGTCTACCAATATTTCATCAATACCGCAGATGCTGATGTGGAGAAGTATTTGAGAGCCTTTACCTTGCTAGAGATTCCGGAGATTGAAGCGATTATTGCAGAGCATCAGGAGAAACCTGAACTCAGATATGGTCAAAAACAGCTTGCAAAGTATGTAATTCAAGTACTCTTTGGAAAAGAGGCAAGTGAACAGGCAGAAAAGATTTCAGAATTCCTCTTTGGAACTGGAGAAAAGCTCACCTTACTCAAGGCAATGTCTGCTGAAGAAATCAAAGCACTCACTCACGAAACCTGAGGAGCCAAGATTGAAAATGATGAAATCAGAATTTTGGAGCTTTTGGTGCAATCAGGACTTGCAGAATCCAATGGAGAAGCGAAAAAGCTGATCCAACAGGGAGCGATCTCAGTCAATGAGCAGAAAGTAAGCGATATTGCACAGATCTTTTCAAAAGCTGATGCCGTAAATAATGTTTTACTCCTAAAGAAGGGGAAAAAGTTCGCAATCGCTCAGTTTTAACAAGTCTTTCCAATGAACCTCAAATTTAATATAATAAATTAGTAAATATGTTATTTTTTGCTGTTCCAAATGAGTGAAAAAAACTCAGACAACTCCTTACTGCATTATTGAAAAAAAAATTAATCATTTCCGCAAAAGTTCTCAATTATGCAAAGGATTATCGCCTTTCTTCTGAAGGAAAAATTATCAAAACTGAGCAAAAACTTCTGATTCTCAATAGCGAAAAAGAAAAAAATGAAATTCTCGCCTTTGCTCATAAAATGAACCCAGGTTTTTCTCTTGAAGAATTAAATCAAATTTCTTTTCAATAAAAAAAAAAGCTGATTAATTTCAGCACAAAAGTTTCTCATAGCCACGAACGAGATTCGAACTCGTCTTTCATCCTTACCATGGATGCGTTCTACCGAATAAACTATCGCGGCATCAATTGAATTCTAAAAAATTCCTCCAAAAAAACAAGATAATTAGCCACAAAAGGGAATCGAACCCTTAACCCCCGCTTTACGATAGCGGTGCTCTGCCAATTGAGCTATTGTGGC
>CAUTUR010000067.1:0-2589 GCA_963541585.1 uncultured bacterium
AAAAAAGCTGAAAGCAAATGCACAATCAACCTTACAAAAGGAGGAATTTTAGGAAATTTACCAAGATAACTGAGCTCTTCTAACATTTCAACGACTCCAATTAACATTCACGGGACAAGAAGCCCAAGAAATAAGGAATTAGAAAAATATTCTGGATAGACGAGACCAACTCCTACAATAACACTCAATATCACAAAGATTCCTTGAAGTGTCGGAACAGGTTTTCTAGTATTTTTGAGATCACTCCCCGGTTTATCTAGAACTTTGAATTTCTTAAAAATCAAAACTCCTGCAATTGCAATCAGAAATGTAATAACAAAGAGAAAAAAATACTGCATCTTTACAAAAAAAGTAAAAATCTGATTCCTTTGTAACAATTATAACATGAAAAGCTAGAAGAAATCAAAAAAAAGAGCTTAATCCGCTTCTTCTCTCCCTTTGATAACTTTCTTGATATCAGCTAAGCGATAGCCTTTTCTCATCAGCTTCTGAATAATTTCAAAGCCTTCAACACCTTTCTTTTTGTACTGTCTGATTTCTTTTTCTATTCCTTGAAAAATCCCTTCCTGAAGCTCTTCTGCATGTTTTTCAGTCAGCTGAGCAAGCAAAGATTTATCAATCCCTTTAAGTTCAAGCTTTTGTTTGATGAGAAAAAGAGGCTTTCCCTTTCTGATAACTTCGCTATTGAGATAACTTTCGGCAAAAAGCTGATCATTCACAAAATTTTCAGCCTTTAATTTTTCCAAAGTTCTCATCACCATTTCAGAATCGTAACCTTGTTGATACATTTTGATTCTAAGTTCTTTTTCAGTTTTTGGATATTTGCTGATAATGTTTATTGCATATTCATAACAGGATTTTGCCATAGTAGAGAAGAAAAAAATAAAGCTGAATTTAGAGGTAGATTGTAGATCTATGTCCGATTTTAAGCACTTCAAAGCCTTCAGGGCACTGCCTCAAAAGAAGCCTATAATCTCCCACTCTCAATCTATGCGTAAACGGTTCTAAGTGCACCAATTTTCTCAAAGAATCAAGCGATCCTCCTTTAATTTGTAAGAGTTTTTTGCGAATAGCATTTTGCTGATGAGGAGAGAGCTCAAGGAACTGTTTTTCTGCATAACGAGTAAAAATGAAGTTCATGATGCTTGGATTAGATCACTAAAGTACTGCGACCAGAAGCTAAAGACTGATTTCCCTCTGCGGTAAGTTTTTTAGCATTAGCATACATTTCTTGGTCTTCTAGTTGCTCCTCGTTTAATTTGAAAACGACCTGCTTATGACGCAAAACATCTTTTGCCCAAGCATTAAAAAGTGAGCCGATTGAAATTCCAATCTCTTGAGAAAAAAGCTTAAGTTCCGCTTTTATCTGATCATCAATTCTTGCAGTAATGGTTGCCATCCTTTAAAAGGAGATGATAAATGTAATACTATTGTAGCTATATGTAAGACAAATGCAAGAAAAAAATTTTTATCAAGAACTTTTGATTAAAAGTCTTTCCCATGCAATTTTAACTGCTTGTATCGTAATTTTTGATAATAGTTTCTCTTTTTCTTCCCAAATAACGCTAAATTCTCATGCTTGCTGTTCAAAATCAAGCAATTCAGCGAAAAAAAAATGACTAAGTGAGTGGAGATTGCAATCTTGTTCAGTCATATATCTTTCAAGCTGGATTGTTAAATTCAGATTTTTGATTGTTTTAATATGCAAATATCAGATTTCTTCTCTAATCTCCCTTTTAATCGCCTCTTCCAAAGTTTCATCTTTTTCAATTCATCATCAAGGAATGGTAATTCCATACTTTTCTTGAATAAGAGCAAACTTTTCCTCTTTTGGGTGCTTTAAAAAACAAGCAACTCTTTCTCTGGTCTTTCGTTCCTTACCATTTTGAGGAGGCTGAATTTCCGATATGACTATGATTTTCTCCATTACAGCAATTCATCAAGTAAAGCTCTGACCTCATCAAAATCATCATCTCCAATCAAAACAAGATCAAATGCTTCTTCGTATGCTTTAAGTAGTTCTGGAGTCTCCAAAGTCAGAATTCAGATTTTGAGAAGCGTTTCATGATTACTTCCCTGTGCCATTTCAGCATCACCAAGTCCATCTCCGATGAGGATCACATTTTTTCTCTTCTCAAGTTGCTTTTTCAGCTCTGGAAGCTTGGAAAAAACTCCTTCATCTTTATTGAGTGAATGAATAACTTCTCCTGCAATCCCTTTCGCAAAGCCCGTTTCATCTCGACTAAAACGGTTGATAACATAGCTGATATTTGGAAAATTGCACGCATTATGCTGCATAAAAAGCGGAATTGCATCGCCACAGCCACTTGCAGAGAAAATCACGAGCGGAATTCAGTTTTCATCTAATTTTCTAAGACATTCTGCAACACCTTCCCTCAGCTGGAGATGACCGTTTTGTGCAATATCTTTGAGGTCTGCAAGTCTGAGTTTTGAGGCAATCAAGAGTTCATCGTGCTTCTCTCGCCATTCTTGCATCTGAGCTTTCCTATATTCCAGAGGCAAACTAGAATCGCACTCTATAGCATGATAATGATCAAAGAGCTGATGTGCTTTTTCAGCATAATCCTC